>JBJXEK010000311.1:0-10715 GCA_046155055.1 Novosphingobium sp.
GCGCTGCTGATGCGCCATGCGTTTGAGCATATGCAGAAGCCTGATGGCAGCTCGGTGTACCTCAGGCTCAGCACGCGCTCGATTGCACAGGAGACCCGCGCGGATCATGCGTGGGAGGCCGATGCGCTTAAAGGCGGCTACTGGCTGCGGCTCCCTGCATCTGGGGCGGAAGCGGCAATTGTATTCACCGGGGCGATTGCGCCCGAAGCGATTGCTGCCTGGGAAGCACTGTCCGAGGACCTGCCCGGGCTGGGCCTGCTGAACGTGACCTCCCCCGATCTGCTCCACCGCGACTGGTCGCAGCGCCGCGCCGCCCGCTGGACTGGGCCAGAGACAGGCAAGCGGCACCAAGACCAAGCTGGGCCGAGCCATGTCGAGACCTTGTTGGGCGCTCTGGCAAAGGGTGCCGGTCTTGTGACCGTGATCGATGGTTCGCCCTCGGCGCTCTCGTGGCTTGGTGCGGTGAAGGGCATGCGGGTCAGTCCGCTGGGGGTCGACCGGTTCGGCCAGACCGGTGATCTGCCCGACCTTTATCGCACTTACCGGCTCGATTGCGACGCGATCATCGATGCGGCGGCGGAGCTGTTTCTGGCGGACTGAACGCGGCGACTCAGGGCCGGATTCGCGAGATATGGGCTGCATTCCAACATCTTATGGATAATGTTAGCCCTAGTGATTGTTGGATAATGCGGTAACTACCTGAAAAGTTTGTTGCAATTGTGCATCCCGCCGCAACCTTTTGGAAGGTGCGCGGCCAATCACCTTGCACCTGCCTGAGGCTTGGGGCAGTCCGTCATGTATCTGAAGAAGCGGGAGGGACGCTCGGCTTCGGGGAGAAAACAGATGAACATGAACGATACGAGCAGCATCCGTCGCAGCATGCAGGCTGGCACGGCCATTGCGGCCCTTACGGTGGGCCTGATGGCCGCACACCCGGCTGCTGCACAGAGCGCGCAGGCTGAGACCGCCGCTGAACCGGCTGTCGCTGCCGGCGAAATCGTCGTTACCGCGCAGCGCCGCGAGCAGAAGCTCAACGATGTCGGCATTGCGGTCAGCGTGATCAGCGCCAGGGAGATCAAGGCGCTCAACATCACCAACGCAACCGACGTGGTGCGCGCGATCCCCAACCTCAAGTTCAACGCCTATGGCTCGAGCCAGGTGGTCTACAACATCCGCGGTGTCTCGCAGAACGACTACGGCGACCAGCAGGAACCGCCGGTCGCAGTCTATCAGGACGACGCCTATACCTCCTCGATCACCGCGGCGAGTTTTCCAGTGTTCGATTTGGCGCGCGTGGAAGCGCTGCGCGGGCCGCAGGGAACGCTGTTTGGCCGCAACGCCACGGGCGGTGCGGTGCAGTTCATTTCGGCCCAGCCGACTGAGCAGCTTGATGGTTACATCTCGGGCACTTACGGCAGCTTCAATCAGTCGATCATCGAGGGTGCGCTTTCGGGGGCCTTGTCCGATACGCTGACGGCGCGCGTTTCGGGCCAGTACGCTCGCGATGACGGCTACATCAAGAATATCACCCCCGGCCAACCGGACCGCGGCGCGGACAACCACTGGGCGCTGCGCGGCATCTTGAAATGGGAGCCGAGCAGCGACTTCAAGGCCAAGCTGACTGTGCGTTATACGCAGGCGGACAAGGAACGTCAGGCCGGGCTTTATTCGCTCGAGCCGACCTGCCCGAATGCTCAGTTTCAGGGCGAGTTCCTTGGTCCCAACACGCCGTGCGCCTACTGGGGCACCGTGGGTACGACCGGCAACGGCTATTCCAATCCCGCAATCACGCCCTCGCAGGGTGGCAATCCGTGGCGCACCGCCGGCACAAACGACGCCTATGTCGACCGCAAGGTGTTCGGCGCGACGCTGCGGCTCGATGCCAAGCTCGGTGCGTTCGACGTGACTTCGGTCACCGACTTCCAGAGCCTCAAGAAGTTCTACATCGAGCAGGGCGACAGCGTGCCCGAGTTCCCGTACGTCGCACAGGGCATTCCGCGCGCGCCCGGGCCATGCCCTGCACCGGCGCAGAGTGTGACCTGCTATGAATCGGGCACAGTGTTCTTCCAGCGCGCCAACACCAAGCAGTACTCGCAGGAAGTGCGAGCCGCCGCCACCTTTGGTCAGAACTACCTGACCATAGGCGGGTTCGGCATGATCATCGACGGCAAGTTTGCAGCGAAGTACGCCGTTCCGTTCATCCAGTACGACCCGGACGTGCGCTTTACCCAGCGCACGACGAGTTTCGCGTTCTTCGCGCAGGATGAGTTCAAGGTGAGCGACAGCCTCAAGCTCATCGGCGGCATCCGCTATTGGCAGGACAAGAAGCGCGGCGTCTATGACGCGGTCGCACCGACTGGGCCTTATGCGCTTTCGTTGCACTTCGGGCCGGACCGGATCTCCTACACCGACACGACCGGCACGGTGACTCCGGGCTCGTGGAGTTCGGATAGCGGGCTGCCTTCGGGCGTGACGACCAGGCCGGACGCCGCCAACCCGACCTTTAAGGGCGTGACCGCGCGCGCGGAAATCGACTACAAGCCGACACCCGATACGCTGATCTACGCCAGCTACAACCGCGGCTCGAAATCGGGTGGGTTTACCTTTTCTACCGGCACGCCGTTTCCGGGCCAGCTGGTCGATGTGCTCAACAACATTCCGTATCGGCCGGAAACGCTCAATGCCTACGAAGTTGGCGTGAAGGCGAAGCTGCCGGGGAACACGCAGTTCAACCTTGCGGCGTTCTACTATGATTACAAGAACTACCAGGCGTTTGTTCAGGTGTTTGCCGCCCAGGTCGTGCGCAATCTGCCGGCCAAGATCAAGGGCATCGAGGCGGACATCACCAGCCGCCCGGTCGCCGGCCTGACCCTGCAACTGAGCGGCGCGGTGCAGGACAGCGAAGTGAAGGGCGTGCTCCTGCCCGACGCCACGACGCTCAAGACGAGCAACCTGCCGCAGGCCCCGGGTTTTTCCGGCAATGCGCTGGTGCGCTACGAATTCGAGACCGGGGCAGGCCGCGCCTCGCTCCAGGCCGATGCGCTCTACACCGGCAAGTTCTGCTTCACAGTGCTGTGCGCACCGGTCGAACGCGAGCGGCCATATCATGTCGAGAACGCGCGGATCGGCTTCAGTCCAGCTGGCACAAACCTTGATCTGGCGGTGTTCGTGAACAATGTGTTCGAGCGCAAATACCGTGTCTATGCCTTCGATGCCTCCACGTTCTGGGGCTATACAACCGGCGTTTATGGCCGGCCGCGCACCTGGGGCGTGAACGCGGTGTGGCACTTCGGCAAGTAGAGCCGGGGCCAAAGCTCATTCTCCCCTTGAGGGGAGAGATACGAAGGCTTGGTGCGAAGCGCCTGGCCGTTGTTGAGAGGGGTGCGTGCTTGGCGAGCCCCTCTCCCAACCCTCTTCCCTGAAAGGGAAAGGGCTTTTTTGGAGTAGCGGTAACAGCCATGGGCACCTTCCAGACGTTCAATCCCGCGACCGGTGAAGTGCTGGCGACTTTGCCAATTGCCGGGCAGGCCGAAGTCGATGCGGCGGTGGCCCGCGCGGCCATCGCGCAAAAGGAATGGGCCAAGCGCACCGGCACCGAGCGCGGCCGCATCTTGCGCCGTGCGGCGGACATTCTGCGCGAACGCAACGACGAATTGGCGGCGCTGGAAACGCGCGATACCGGCAAGCCTATCCAGGAAACCCTGGTGGTGGATGTCGTGTCGGGCGCGGACTGCCTGGAATTCTTTGCCGGCATCGCGCCGACGATTGCAGGCGAGCATCTCGACCTCGGTCCGGCAGCGTTTGGCTATACCCGGCGCGAACCACTTGGCGTTTGTGCCGGGATCGGGGCGTGGAACTATCCGATCCAGATCGCCTGCTGGAAGTCTGCGCCCGCTCTGGCCTGCGGCAACGCAATCATCTTCAAGCCTTCGGAACTCACCCCGTTGACCGCAATTGAGGTGGAGAAGATCTATCTCGAGGCGGGGTTGCCCGAAGGGCTGTTTCAGGTGCTCCACGGCTTTGGCGAGACCGGCGCGCTGCTGACTGCGCATCCCGGCATTGCCAAGATCTCTCTCACCGGCAGCGTAGCCACCGGCAAGCGGATCATGGAAGGCGCTGCGGCGACGCTCAAGAATGTGACGCTGGAGCTGGGCGGCAAATCGCCGCTGATCATCTTCGCCGATGCCGATATCGAGAATGCGATCTCGGGCGCGCATCTGGCCAACTTCTACTCGGCGGGCGAAGTCTGCTCGAACGGCACGCGCGTGTTTGTGGAGCGCAGCATCCTGCCGAAGTTCCTTGAACGGCTGAAGGTCCGCACCGAAACGATCAAGCTGGGCGATCCGATGGACCCTGCAACGCAGATGGGGTCGCTGATCTCTGCCGCGCATGCCGACAAGGTCATGGGCTATATCGAGAAGGGCAAAGCCGAGGGGGCCGTAGTGCTCACCGGCGGTCACCGTGTCACCGCCAAAGATCATGGGGGCGTTCCGGCGGCCGGGCATTTCGTTGCGCCCACAGTGTTCAGCGCCTGCACCGACGACATGACCGTGGTGCGCGAGGAGATCTTTGGTCCGGTGATGACCGTGCTGGCGTTCGACACGGAAGAGGAAGCGGTGACGCGCGCCAACGACACCGAGTTCGGGCTATCGGCGGCCGTCTTCACCAACGACCTGACCCGCGCGCACCGCGTGATCGCCGCGCTCGATGCCGGATCGTGCTGGATCAACACGTACAACATCTGCCCGGTGGAAATGCCGTTCGGCGGGTTCAAACAATCTGGCATCGGTTTCGAGAACAGCCGCGAGGCTATCCACCACTTTACCCGCCTCAAGAGCGTCTATGTCGCAATGGAGCCGATCGATGCCCCCTATTGACGGGGAATTTGATTATGTAATCGTGGGGGCGGGGTCCGCCGGCTGTGTGCTGGCGGATCGGCTCTCGGCGGACGGCACGAACAAGGTGCTGGTGCTGGAATTCGGCGGATCGGACCAATCGATCTATATCCAGATGCCGAGCGCGCTGGCGATCCCGATGAATACCACGCGGTGGAACTGGGGCTACGAAAGCGAGCCCGAGCCGGGGCTGGATGGCCGCGTGCTGCATACGCCGCGCGGCAAGGGACTGGGCGGATCGTCGTCGATCAATGGCCTTGTCTATATCCGCGGCAATCCATTGGATTTCGAGCGCTGGGAGGAAGAGGGCGCGCGCGGCTGGAACTATGCCTCAGTGCTACCGTACTTCCGCCAGGCGGAGCGGCGTGACGAAGGCGGCGATGAATATCGCGGCGGCGATGGCCCGCTCGATACGCGCTATGGCACGCTGCAGAACCCGCTCAACCAGGCCTGGCTCGATGCGGCGAAGCAGGCAGGGTATGGCCTGACTGACGACGTCAACGGCTACCGTCAGGAAGGCTTTGGCCGGATGGACATGACCGTGCGCGACGGCGAGCGCTGTTCAGCCTCGAAGGCCTATCTCCGTCCTGCGATGCGGCGGCCCAATCTGCACGTCCTGCAGCATACGCTGGTTACGCGGGTGGTCATGGAAGGCAAGCGCGCGGTCGGCGTGGAGTACGAGCGCTACGGCAAGCGGCATACCGTGCGCGCGCAGCGCGAGGTGATCCTGGCGGGCGGGCCGATCAATTCGCCGCAGCTGCTTAAGCTATCCGGCATCGGCCCGGCGGCCGAACTGGCACAGCATGGGATACCGGTTGTGGCGGACCGCGCCGGGGTGGGCGGCAATCTGCAGGACCACCTCGAATTTTATTTCCAGATGGCCTGCACCCAGCCGGTCACGCTCTACAAATACGCCAATCTGCTGGGCAAAGGGCTGGTCGGCGCGCGCTGGCTGTTCCTGAAGTCGGGCCTTGGCGCGACCAACCATTTCGAGACTTGCGGCTTTATCCGTAGCAAGGCGGGCATCCGCTATCCTGATATCCAGTACCACTTCTTCCCGATGGCGGTGAGCTACGATGGCAATTCGCTGGCGAACGAGCACGGGTTTCAGGCCCACGTCGGCCCGATGCGCTCCAAGAGCCGGGGCACAGTCACGCTGCGCAGCGCCAGCGCGCACGACAAGCCGGTGATCCGCTTCAATTACCTGACGCATCCCGACGACATCGAAGAAATGCGCGCCTGCGTGCGGCTAACGCGCGAGATTTTCCGGCAACCCGCGTTCGAACCGTGGCGGGGCCGCGAGATCCAGCCGGGCGCGGATGTAACGAGCGACGAGGCGATCGATGCGTTCGTGCGCCAAAAGGTCGAGAGCGCCTATCACCCATCGTGCACTTGTAAAATCGGCGCGGTGGATGATCCGTCTGCGGTGGTCGATTCCGAGCTGCGCGTGATCGGCGTGGAAGGCCTGCGCGTGGTCGACAGTTCGGTCATGCCGTCCGTCACCACCGGCAACCTGAATGCGCCGACGATCATGATCGGCGAGAAGGGGGCAGACCACATTCTCGGCAAGCCGCTGCTCGCGCCGTCCAACGCCCCGTACTATGTCGCGCCCGATTGGGAGACACGACAAAGATGATCGCCGAAGACGCGCAGCTTCATCGCTCGCTCGATTGGAAGGGCGCGTTCTGGGCCTCGAGCGGTGTGCCGGCTGGTGTGCTGCTGACGATGGGCGGCATTGCGACGATGATCGGCCAGCCGAGCTGGGTGATCTGGATCTTCTCGATCACGATGGGGTTCCTGCAGAGCTTCGTCTACGCCGAGATCGCCGGGCTCTATCCGCACAAGTCGGGCGGGGCATCGGTCTATGGCGCGGCGGCTTGGCTGCCCTATTCCAAGTTCGTTGCGCCGATTTCGGTGTGGTGCAACTGGCTGGCGTGGTCGCCGGTGCTGACACTGGGCACCAGCCTTGCCGCCGGATATATCATGGCGAGCCTCTTTGCGCCCGATAGCGCGATCAACACCTGGCACATCACGCTGCTCGATCTGGGCTTCATTCGCGAGAAGCTGACGCTGCGCATCAACGCCGTCTCGATCATCGGCACCGCGTTCCTCCTGCTGACCTTCGCACTTCAGCATGGCGGCGCGGCCAAGGCGGCTTCGGCGCAGAAGATCCTCGGCATCGCCTGCCTTGCGCCGCTGATCCTGGTCGGGCTGGTGCCGCTAATCACCGGCGATTTGCCGACGCAGAACCTGTTCCCGCTGCTGCCCTTGGTGCGCGATGCGGCGGGGCATGCGCATTTCGGCACGTGGGATGGCTATGGCCTGACGCTGATGGCTGCCGCGATGTTTGGCGCGGGCTGGTCGACTTACGGGTTCGAGACGGCGGTGTGCTACACCCGCGAGTTCAAGAACCCGGCGCGCGATACGCCGCGTGCCCTGATCGCCTCCGGCATCTTGTGCATCGTCATTTTCACGCTGGTGCCGCTGGCGTTTCAGGCCTCGCTGGGCCTTGACGCGCTGATGGACCCGCGCATCGGCGATGGGTCTGGCGTGGCGTTGGCGCTGGCCAAGATCGTGACCAAGGGGTTGGGGGTGGCCGCCGGCGGTGCGGTCGTTGTCGCCAACATTTTCATCGCTACCTTGATTCTCTCGCTGCTGCTCATCGTGATGACTTCGATGATGGGCTCCTCTCGCACGCTCTATCAGGCGGCGGTGGATGGGTGGCTGCCCAAGTACCTCGGCAAGGTAAATGCGCACGGCGCGCCGACGGCGGCTATGTGGACCGACCTAGGCTTCAATCTCGTGCTGCTGCTGGCGTCAGACTACTTCGCGGTGCTGATGATCAGCAACGTCTGCTACATGGCGTTCAATTTCCTCAACCTGCAGTCAGGCTGGATCCACCGCATGGACCGTGGCAATTGGGAACGCCCGTTCCGCTGCCCGACGTGGCTGCTGGGGCTTGGCGCGGTGCTGGGTTTCGTGAACATGGCCTTCATGGGGGCCGGGGCGGACGTTTATGGCGCGGGCACCTTGCGCAACGGCCTGATTGGCGTGCTGCTGATCCTGCCGGTGTTCGCGTTCCGGCATTACGTGCAGGACAAAGGGCAGTTTCCGGCTGCGCTTAGCGAGGATTATGCCGAGGCTGGCACGGTGAAGCACGCCGGCGTCCTGCCTTGGCTGGCGCTGATTGCTTGCGCAGCGGTGGTTTGGGGCGCGCATTCACTGGCGAAGCTGCCGGTGCCGATGGGTTAGTTTGGACTAATATACTGCATTAGTCTTTACGATGGGATCAAAGACCGGTTCAGCCTCGCGTGCGGGGCTGGCATAGCCGGGTCCTGACAGAGATTTGAAAGCCGAGAAGCGATATGAAGACGACGGCACGCGTGGTGGTCATTGGTGGCGGTGTGGTAGGTGTAAGCACGCTCTATCATCTGGCCAAGCTGGGCTGGACCGATTCTGTTTTGATCGAGCGCAAGGAGCTGACTTCGGGCTCCACCTGGCACGCAGCCGGGCTGCTGCCGCTGTTCAATCTCAGCTATTCAGTCGGCAAACTGCACCAGTATTCGGTCGATTTCTACCCGACGCTGGAGGCCGAGACCGAGCTCAATGTCGGCTTTTCGAACGTCTCGAACATCCGCCTTGCCACCACGCGCGACCGCATGGACGAGTACAAGTACTACGCCGGGGTCGCGAGCACGATAGGGGTCGAGGTCAACTTTTTGAGCCCCGACGAGGTCAAGGCGATCTGGCCGCTGGCGGATATGACGGGCGTGCTCGGCGCGATCCAGCATCCGGCGGACGGTTACATTCAACCCGCCGACCTTACGCAGGCCTTGGCCAAGGGCGCGCGCCAGCGCGGCGCGACGATCTACCGCAACACCACCGTGACCGGCATCACCCAGAAGGCCAATGGCGAATGGGTGGTCACGACCGATCAGGGCGAGATCACTTGCGAGCATGTCGTTTCTGCGACTGGCAACTTCGCGCGCCAGACCGGCGCGATGATCGGGCTCGATATCCCAGTGATCCCGGTAGAGCACCAGTACCTTGTAACTGAACAGCACCCCGCGATTATGGAGCGGCGCAAGCAGGGGTTGCCCGAAATGGGCGTGCTGCGCGAAAGCGACGCGAGTTGGTACATGCGGGAGGAGGCCGGCGGACTGTTGCTCGGACCCTACGAAGTCGGTGCGCCCGCGTGCTATGTGAAAGGCCCGGCGGCGAACAGCGAGTATGAGTTGTTCCCCGACGCGCTCGAGCGGCTTGAGCCCTATATCCTCTCGGCGATGGCACGAGTGCCCGCGTTCGGCGAGGTTGGCATCAAGAAGGTTTATAATGGCGCGATTGCCTATTCGCCCGATGGTTCGCCGATTGTCGGCCCGGCGTGGGACAAGAAGAACTTCTGGCTCAACGAAGGCCATTCATTCGGCATTACCGCAGCGGGCGGCGCAGGCTGGCAGCTGGCGCAGTGGATCGTGGAAGGCGAGCCGAGCATCGACATGATGGGCGTCGATCCGCGCCGCTTCGGGGACTATGCGGGCGAGGGCTACCTCATCGAGAAGAACGAGGAGGCCTATGCCAAGGTCTTCTCGGTGCACTACCCCGATGAGGAGCGCGAAGCCGCGCGGCCGCTGCGCCGCACGCCGTGCTACGACCGGATGAAGGCGCTTGGCGCAGTGTTCGGCAGCGTGTTCGGCTGGGAGCGCCCCAACTGGTTCGCCCCCGAAGGCTATGAGCTGACCGAGGCCGATCTCGACAAGCCCGACGTGATCCTCAACCACAACCACCCCGATGTGCCCGGGGAGCCGATCCGCGAGAAGTGGGCGTTCCGCCGGTCGAACTATTTCGAGCATGTGGGGGGCGAGTGCCGCCATGTGACGCAGCACGTTGGCCTGCAGGACATGAGCGCGTTCGCCAAGTGCATGATCTCCGGCCCGGGCGCGGAAGACTGGCTTAACGGCCTGCTCAGCAATGTCGTGCCCAAGAAGATCGGCCGGGTTACGCTGAGCTATCTGCTGACGCAGGATGGCGGCGTGCGGGCCGAGTTCACGGTCTACAAGAAGGGCCCGCAGGCCTATTATCTCGTCTCGGCTGGCGCGCTGGAGCGGCATGACCAGGACTATCTGGTCAAGGCACTGCCGACCGACGGTTCGGTGCGCTTCGAGCGGCTGACCACGGCGATGGGAGTGCTGGTGCTGGCGGGGCCGAAGTCGCGCGCTGTGCTGGCCAAGCTGACTCACACCGACCTTTCGAGCGCGGAGTTCCCGTGGCTTACCGGGCAGTCGGTATCGATTGCGGCGGCCAAGGTCGATCTGCTGCGGGTGAACTTCATCGGCGAGCTGGGCTGGGAAATCCATCACCCGATCGAGCTGCAGAACTACATCTTCGACAAGCTGATGGCGGCAGGGGCGGAGTTCCAGATCAAGCCTTTCGGTATCCGCGCGATGACCGCGATGGCGATCGAAAAGAGCTATAAGTTGATCCCGCGCGAGCTTTCGACCGAATATGCCGCGCTGGAATCCGGGCTGGACCGCTTTGTCAGCTTCAAGAAGCCTGCGTTCCATGGCCGCGAAGGTCTGCTGGCGCGCAAGGATGCCGGGCTGAAGTGGCAGTTCGTGACATTGGAAGTGATGGATGTGGCCGATGCCGATGCGCGCGGGTCAGAGCCGATCCTGCGGGACGGCACGCTGGTTGGCCGCGCGACTTCGGGCGGCTATGGCTGGCGCTGCGGCAAAAGCCTGGCGCTGGCGATGGTCGCGCCGGAGCATGCAGGGCTCGGCACCGAACTTGAAATCGAGATTCTGGGGCAGACACACCGCGCTG
>JBJXEK010000312.1:0-7224 GCA_046155055.1 Novosphingobium sp.
GCGGTGTAGCGCGCGATGTCGAGCCCGGTCTGGAAGCGGTTCTGCAGACGCATCCGCGCGACCGAAGCTGCATCGATGCCGTCCCAGGTTGCGGCGAACGGCGCGATCGCCTTGGCGGCATCGTTGATGGTCTGCGAGTAGGTCATTGGATGTTCCTGCGTATTTTCGTCGGTGTTCTGCGGGTAGGCCTGCCCCGCCCCCCGCGAAACCCACCACGCAGTCATGTTGTCAAACTTTACAGAATATGCTTGTAAAGTTGTACAGCCTTCACAGGACATTGATTAACCATGGAATCGCGCCCGCTCTACCTCGGCCCACGGCTCAAGCGCCTGCGCCGCGAACTCGGCCTGACCCAGGCTGTCATGGCCGAGGATCTGGCGATTTCGCCAAGCTACATCGCGCTGCTGGAGCGCAACCAACGCCCGCTCACCGCCGATCTGCTGCTACGCCTCGCCCGCGCCTACAAGCTCGACATGAGCGATCTTGCGGCGGAGGAACGCGACGATTATGCCCGCCGCCTGTCCGATGTGCTGCGCGATCCGATCTTTGCCGAGATCGATCTGCCCGCGCTCGAAGTGGCCGACGTAGCTACCAGCTACCCGGGCATAACCGAGGCCATGCTGCGCCTCCACACCGCCTACATGCGCGAACAGCAGGCGCTGGCGGGCCTGCGCGGCGGCGCAGGCAGCTCCGATTCTGCCGACCCGCTTGGCGAGGCGCGCCGCTTCGTCGCCCAGCGCCGCAACTATTTCCCCGCGCTCGACAGCAAAGCCGAAGCGCTGGCCGAGGAGATCGAGAAGCTCGGCGGCCTGCAGGAAGGCGGCCTCGCCGAATACTTGCGCAGCCAGGGCCTGCGCGTGCGCCTCATGCCCGCCGAGATCATGATGGACGCGGTGCGCCGCTATGACCGCCACGCCGAACAGCTGCTGATCGACGATACACTCAGCCCGCAGGCCCGGCGCTGGCAAATGGCGCTGCACATTGCCTACACCGCGCTGCGCTCTGAAATCGCCGCCCTGGTGCGCGGCGAGACCTTCGCGAGCGAGACTGCCGCGCAGCTCGTCCGCCGCGCGCTCGCCGCCTATGGCGCGGCGGCGCTGCTCATGCCTTATGACCGCTTCGCCCGCGCGGTCGATGCGCGCGCTTATGATATCGAAGCGCTGTCCGGCCAGTTCGGCGCCAGCTTCGAACAGGTCGCGCACCGCCTTACCACGCTGAATCGCCCGGGGCAGGAGCGCGTGCCGTTCTTCTTCATCCGCGTCGATGCGGCCGGGAATGTGTCCAAACGGCTTGACGGCGCAGGCTTCCCCTTCGCCGCGCACGGCGGCGGCTGCCCGCTGTGGACTTTGCACGATACGTTTCGCCGCCCCGGCGACGTACTCACCCAATGGCTCGAACTTCCCGGCGGCGAGCGCTTCTTCAGCATCGCGCGCAGCGTCGCCTCGGGCGGCGGCGGCTATGGCAAACCCACCATCGTGCGCGCCATCGCGCTCGCCTGCGCCGCCGAACACGCTCCCAAGCTCATATACGCGCGCGGCGAACAGCCAGCGGCGACGCCCATCGGCGTCACCTGCCGCCTCTGCAACCGCGCCACCTGCACCGCCCGCGCCGAACCGCCGCTCGGCCGCGAAATCCTGCCCGACGACTACCGCAAGACGGCCGAACCGTTCACGTTTGCGGAGAGCTAGCCAGAACCTCGCCGCAACGGGGAGGGGACCGCCCAAAAGGTGGCGGAGGGGTAACCGCCCACATTTCCGGCACAGCCCATTGCACAAAACCCGATTGACCCCGCGCACCCCGGCCGCGAAAGTCCCGCGCAACGACAAGGGGGCAACACATGATCACACGCCGCACACTCATGGCCGGCATGGCCAGCGTCGCCGCCCTACCCCGCTGGGTCCGCGCTGCCGCGCCCGCTGACGGCGTCGATCCAGCCCTCGCCAAGTTCATCGCCGGCCTGCCCAAGACCGAATACCACGTGCACCTCGAAGGCACGCTCGAGGCGGAGATGAAGTTCGCCCTCGCTAAGCGCAACGGCCTGAATCTGCCCTTCGCTGACGTGGCGGCCATGAAGGCGAGCTACAACTACCACGACCTGCCAAGCTTCCTCGCGATATACTACGACGGCATGAAAGTGCTGCTGAAGGAGCAGGATTTCTACGATCTCGCCTATGCCTATCTCACCAAGGCCGCGTCGCAGAATGTCATCTACACCGAGATGTTCTTCGATCCGCAGGAGCACCTCAAGCGCGGCGTGCCGATGGAAGCGGTGATCATGGGGATCACCCGCGCCCGCCGCGATGCGCAAGGCAAGCTTGGCATCCGTTCGCAGCTCATCCTGTGCTTCGTGCGCGATCTTTCGGCGGAAAGCGCGATGGCCGCGCTCGATGCCGCGCTGCCGTTCAAGCAGCACCTCATCGGTGTCGGCCTTGATTCCGATGAAGCCGGCCACCCGCCCGAAAAATTCGCGGCGCACTTCGCCAAGGCCCGCGCGAACGGCCTTCACGTCACCGCGCATTGCGACGTCGATCAGGTCGATACCCTCAAGAACATCCGCACCGCGCTGGTCGATCTCAAGGTCGACCGCATCGACCACGGCGGCAATATCGTCCAATCGCCCGAACTCGTCGCCATTGCGAAGCAGCGGGGAATGATTTTCACCGTCTGCCCGACTTTCTCCGGCACCTTGCACCGGGGCATCGCCCAGCCGGTCGATGTGGTGCGCACGATGCTGGACGCGGGCCTCAAGGTCACGATCTCGTCCGATGACCCCGCCTATATGGCGAGCGAGTATATCAACGAGGTGCTGCTGCGCGCCGTCACCCGCAGCAATCTGACGCGCCCCGAACTCGCTGCCATTGCGCGCAACGGCTTCGAAGCCGCATGGCTGCCCGCCGCAGACAAGGCAGAACTGCTCGCCAAGCTCGATGCTTACGTGGCGAGTGCCGCCTGAGCTGCTTCGCTGTCCAACCTTCTCGCCACCGGCAGTGCCGCCGCTATCGCCATGAAGCAGATCGCCCCGCCCAGCGGACCGATCAGCGTGTAGGCGCCTGATCCCTGTGCCATGGCACCCGCCGCCAGCGAGCCAAGGCTTTGCGAGAGCAGCCACGTGCCAGTCGTCATCACCGCCAGCCGCTCGCCGTCAGGCTGCGCATAGGCGAGCCGCAGCAGCAGCGGATAGGTCAGGAACCAGCTGACCATGTATGCAACGAAGGCAGGCGCAAAGGCCGCCTCGCTCCCCACCGTGGTGAGCAAGGCGCAGGCGAGGCTGCAGGCCCCGAGTGCAGCGGCCATCGGCCAGGCGCGCGGCAGGCGATGGATCACCATGGCCAGCACCGCATTGCCAACCGCGCTCAGCAGCACGGCGAGGCTCTGGTAGAGGCCGAACTGGGTCGCCGGGATGCCGATGGCGTGCGCCGTGCGCTCGATGAACGGCCAGATCGCCAGCGACCCGAACGCGAACAGCGCCATAGCTGCCAGCACGCGCCATCCGTCCGGCCCGATTGGCCCCGCAGTTGCCGCCGCCGCGCCGCCGGTTTGGCCCCCGCGCTGGCCAACACCGCCTGGCAGCAGCAGCGCGCAGAGCCCGAACAGCACGGAGAGCCCGGTCAGCGCGAAGAACATGCCGGTCACGCCGTGATCGCGCCCGATCAGCGGCAGACCAATGGCGATGCCGCTGTAGAGCAGCGTCTGGAAGGCAATTCCCAGCGAGATCCAGCGCGCCGGATTCCCCGTGCGCCCCGCCGCCAGATTGAGCGCACTGTTCATCAGGCCAAAGCCGAGGCCGGTGCCGATCCGGCCCAGCACCAGAAGCGGATAAGCCCCCGTCAGCGCAGAGCCGCCCTGCGAAATAATCACCACTGCGCTCGCCAGCATGGCCAGATACCGCGCATCCAGCCCCCGTGCGCGCGGCGCGACCAGAAACATCGCAGCCGCATAGCTCAGCGTTTCAGCCATGTTCCATGCGCCCATCGCGAACGGCGAGAAGCCGAACCGGTCCATCAGCCCACCGAGCAGATAGGTCGAGAAATTGTTGCCGATATGCGCCGCCGCCGTCGCCGCGCCAATGCCGATCAGCGTGATGGCAAAGGGGGGCGGTGTCGCGCTGCTGCCGGCTGTGCCGCTCTGATCCTTCATCGCATCAGGGGTGCCATGCCTGTTCCCACGGTGCAATGGATAGGCCACGTTTCCCCTTGTCGCGCCGGACGATCCGCCATAGCCTCACCCCATGCAGCCCCCTCGCCCAACCTTTGCCCTTGGCCCGCGCCCCGTCGCGGTCGCCTATGGCAAAGTGCAGGATTGGCGCCCGCCGCCGCAGGCTTGATCCGCCAAACCGCGATCAACTCCCTGCAAGGACGGAAAATCCCATGACTGTATCGACTCTCGAGGTGCGGGCAGACGCCCTCCTCGTCACGTGGGCGGATGGCACGACTGCCACTTACCCCGCGCTCTGGCTGCGCGACAATTGCCCCACCGCCTTCCATCCCCAGACCCATGAGCGCGTGCTCGATCTGCTCTCGCTCGATCTCTCCCCCGTGCTGCTGAGCGCGGACCACACCGCAGAGACCATCACGCTGCACTACGCCGACGGCCACAAAAGCCCGGTGCCCACCGCGCTCCTCAGCGCGCACCGCCCCGGCCAGCCCGCTACCGATCCAGCGCAAATTCCCCCGCAGCTTTGGCGCGCCGATCTCACTACCGCCGGCATGCCCCGCTACCCCGCCACCGCGCTGCTGGCAGACGACGCCGCGCTGGGCACATGGATGCGCGAGACGGCCCGCTACGGCCTCTCGATCGTCGATGGCCTAGCTGATCACATCGACGCCGGCGTTGAAGTCGCCAAACGCATCGGCTTCCTGCGCGAGACCAACTTCGGCACCACGTTCGAAGTGGTGAACCGCCCCGATCCCAACAATCTGGCCTACACTGCGGTCACGCTCCCACTTCACACCGATTTGCCCAATCAGGAAGTGCCGCCCGGCTACCAGTTCCTCCACTGCCTCGAAAACGAGGCAACGGGTGGCGGCTCGTTTTTCGCAGACGGCTTTGCGCTGGCCGAAGACCTGCGCGCCGAAGACCCCGAAGCCTTCCGCCTGCTCAGCGAAACAGCCATCCCCTTCCGCTTTCACGACAACGATGCAGACATTCGCGTCCACGCAACCGTCATCCAGTTGGACCAGCAGGGCAGGGTCAGCGAGATCCGCTACAACGCCCACATCGCCGCGATGTTCGACATGCCGGCCGAGATCATGCCCCGATACTACCGCGCCTACCGCGCCATGATGGCCAAGACCCGCAACCCGGCCTACCAGCTTACTTTCAAGCTCGGCGCGGGAGAAATGGTCGTCTTCGACAACCGCCGCATCCTGCACGGCCGCGAAAGCTTCGATCCCGCCTCGGGCTTCCGCCATCTGCATGGCTGCTATGTGGACCGGGGCGAGTTCGCCTCGCGGCTGAGGGTGCTGGCGCGCGCTACGCCTTAAGCCACGCCCGCAGCACCATCGCCACTGCGCCCAGCGCGCCCACGCTCATTGCCCAGATCGCCGCCATCCATGCAAGGCGGCGCCACAGCGGCGTGGCTTCCGCCCGCTCGGCACCTGAAAGGCGCGGGTCAATGCCAGAGTCAATGATACCCATGTTCGCCTACCTTTCCGCGAAACACCCAGTAGGTCCAGCCGGTGTAGGCGAGGATCAACGGCATGATCAGCACCACGCCGAAAAGCATGAAGCTCTGGCTGCGTTCGGGCGCGGCGGCCTGCCAGATCGTCACCGAAGGCGGCACCAGATAGGGCCACATCGAAACGCCAAGGCCGATCATGCCGAGCAGGAACAGCAGCAGTGCCAGCACAAACGCCTGCCCGCTGCGCCGCTGCGCGAGGCCGCGCAGCAGGAACAGCGCGGCAAGCCCCGTCACCACCGGCACCGGGCTGAGGTAGAGCAAGGTCGGCATTGCAAACCAGCGCTGGTAATAGGGCGCGGCGAGGAACGGAGTGGCTAGGCTCACCGCCCCCATAGCCGCAAAGGTCGCCCATGCCGCCACGCGCGCATGGCCAAAAGCGCGGTCCTGCCCGCTGCCGCCCAGCTTGCCCGCCATCCAGCACGCACCGAGCAGCGCATAGCCGCAGACCACGCCGAGCCCCGTGAGCAACGAATAGGGCGAAAGCCAGTCCAGCCAACCGCCCGCATAAGCGCGCCCTTCCACATGCACGCCCTGCAGCAGCGCGCCCAGAATGATCCCCTGCGAGAGCGCCGCAACAAACGAGCCGCCGGTAAACGCCACGTCCCAGAACGCGCGGTGGCTGGGATCGCGCCAGCGAAACTCGAACGCCACACCCCGGAACACGAGCCCCAGCAGCATCGCCATGATCAGCGGATAGGTCGCGGGCAGGATGATCGCATAGGCCAGCGGAAAGGCCGCAAGCAGCCCGCCGCCGCCCAGCACCAGCCAGGTCTCGTTCCCGTCCCACACCGGCGCGATGGCGTTCATCGCCTGATCCCGCTCCGCGCCCGGCTTGTAGAACGGAAACAGGATGCCGATGCCCAGATCGAACCCGTCCATCACCACATACATCAGCACGGCAAAGGCCAGGATCAGCGCCCAGATCGTGGTGAGATCGAAGTTCTGCGTCATGCTGCTGCACCTTGTGCCAGGCCGGGCGTGATCCCCGCGGTGCGGATCGGCGCGTTGTCGCTCGCCTGCAGCGGCTCTTCATGCGCATGCGGCGCAGTGTGCATCATCTTGAGCAGATACCAGATGCCCACGCCGAACACCGCCGTATAGACCAGTACGAACGCCACGAGCGACGCCCCCACCGCCGGCGCGGCAATCGGACTGCGGCTCTGCGCCGTCGTCAGCAGACCGTAAACCGTATAGGGCTGGCGGCCGACTTCGGTCGTCGTCCACCCCGCGATCACTGCGATAAACCCCGATGGCCCCATCAGCACAGCCGCGCGGTGGAGCCACGGCGAGGAATAAAGCCCTTTCCGCACCCGGGCGATCAGGCTCCACGCGCCCAGCCCCAGCATGGCAAAGCCGAGGCCAACCATGATCCGGAACGACCAGAACACGATGGCCACCGGCGGGCGCTTGTCCGGCGCGATGGTATCCAGCCCGGCCAGCGGCGCATCGATGTCGTGCTTGAGCACAAGGCTCGACAGGCCGGGAATGCCGATCGCATAACGCAACGTCTGCGCCTTGTCGTCGGGAATGCCGAACAGGTAGAG
>JBJXEK010000313.1:0-4459 GCA_046155055.1 Novosphingobium sp.
CTGTCATGGTCGTTCCTCTCGGTTCACGCGCGGAACTGGCGTCCCCGTCGTGACGGTTGCTCGGAGCCGGTCACATTGCTGCGCATGCCTCTCGCCGCGAAGTCTATCGCCGACGGGGCCGGAAACAAGGGCTTGATTGCGGAGGAGTAACCCGAGAAGAAACTGGAGCGGGCGAAGGGATTCGAACCCTCGACCCCAACCTTGGCAAGGTTGTGCTCTACCTCTGAGCTACGCCCGCTCGTGCGTTTCTGGCCGAAGGCATTTAAGCTGCGACCGAGGTGAAGCGCGCCCTTAGCGGGCCTGCCAAACCCGCGCAACTGCAAAAGTGCAGCAGAGGGCCCTGCTCGCGATTCGGCGGCAATGCGCAGGGCTCTGCCCTTGAATGCCCTTGCCGAATGCGCCTGCAATCCCACATGGTACATTCAGATCGCGCCAGCAGCAGACCGGAGACTCCCATTGGCAAGCCTAGGCCTCAATCTCGACGAGCAAAAAGCGGTCGATCGGTTTCGCAAGGACGTGGTCGAGCCGTCCATGACCAAGCTGGTCGTGCTCGATTTCTGGGCGGAATGGTGCGGGCCCTGCAAGGCGCTGACCCCGTTGCTGGAGAAGGTCGCGGCTGATTATGCAGACAAGGGCGTGGTCTTGGCAAAGATCAATGTCGATGAGGAGCAGTTCATCGCCGCGCAGTTCCAGGTGCGCTCGATCCCCACGGTCTATGCGATGTTCCAGGGCCAGCCAGTGGCAGACCTGACGCCCGCACGCAGCGAATCGCAGCTGCGTCAGGCGCTCGACCAGCTCCTTGCGCAGCTGCCGGTACAGGCGGATGGCGAAGCTCCTGCGCAGGATATCGCGCCGCTGCTGGCAATGGGCGAGGAAGTGCTCGCTGGCGGAGACGGCGATCGCGCCGTGGGCATCTTCGCGCAGATCGCCGAGATCGCGCCCGAGAGCGCCGCCGCGCAGTCTGGCCTGATCCGCGCGCTGATCGCAGCAGGGCACAAGGATGAGGCCGCCGAGGTGCTCGCCTCACTGCCGCCCGAACTGGCCGAGGATCCGGCGCTGGGGCAGGCGCGCTCGGCGCTCGCCCTTGCGCTCGATGCGCCCGAGCCGAGCGAACTGGATGGGCTGCGCGCGGCCGTGGCTGCCAATCCGGGCGACATGGACGCCGAACTGGCGCTCGCCAACGGGCTCTTCGCCAGCGGCGACCGTGATGGCGCGGCTACGCTGCTGCTCGACATGATAACGCGCGACCGCACCTGGAACGAAGGCGCGGCGCGCACGCGGCTGCTGCAAATCTTCGAGGCGATCGGTCTGGAAGACCCCTGGGTCGCCGCCACGCGCCGCAAGCTCTCCACCGTGCTGTTCGGCTAAGGCGATGGGACAGGACAACCGCGCGGTGCGCTTATCGATTTTCCCGCTGACCGGCGTGCTGCTGTTTCCCGGGCTGCAATTGCCGCTGCACATCTTCGAGCCGCGCTACCGGGCGATGTTGTCCGATGCGCTGGCGCGTGACCGGCGCATCGCGATGATTCAGCCGCAAGCCCCGGGCGAGGGTGCGCCGCTGTTTACAGTGGGCTGCGTCGGCAAGATCGGCGAGTTCGAGGCGATGGAGGACGGTCGCTACAACGTCATTCTGGAAGGCATTTCGCGCTTCCGCCTGGTGCGCGAGCTCGATGTCACCACGCCGTTCCGCCAGATCGAGGGGCAGTTGATCGAGGACGATGGCGGCGCCAGCCTCAGCGCGGTCGAGCGCGCCTCGTTCGAGCGCGAAGCGCGCAATTTTGCCGAGGCGCAGGGCTATTCGGTCGATTGGGATTCTGTCGCGCGACTCGATGATGTCTCGCTGATCAATGGCGTCTCGCAGATCGCGCCGTTCGATGCGGCGGCCAAGCAGGCGCTGCTGGAAGCGGATGACCTCGCCTCGCGGTGCGAACTGCTGGTGCAGCTGATGGCGTTCTTCGGACGGCGCGATTCGGACGATGGGCGAGTGACGCTGCAGTAGCATGCCCACCCCCGGTCAGTCCCGCTTGCGGGAGGGGCAAAAAGCGGCTTTCAGAATTGCGCGCGGATCCCGTCGATCACGAACTGCGCTGCCAGCGCCGCCAGCAGCACACCCAGCAGGCGTGTGATCACGGCCTCCACTTGCGAACCTAGCATCCGGATCAATGGTCGCGCCGCGACCAGCGCGACAAAGCTTAGCAGCATCACCGCGCCGAGCGCGCCGAGGATCACCAGCGTTTCCTCATAGCCCTTGGCGCGCGCGGTCAGCAGCATGACCGAGGCAATCGAGCCCGGCCCTGCCAGCATCGGCATCGCCATCGGGAACACCGAGACGTCCTCCACGTGGGGCTGCCCCTGTGATTGGGCGGTGCGGACCTTCTCCGCGCGCTCCTCGCGCCGTTCGGTGCGCTTCTCGAACACCATGTCGAGCGCAATCAGGAACAGCATGATCCCGCCGGCGATGCGAAAGCTGTCGAGCTCGATGTGCAGTGCGCCGAGCAGGTCCTCGCCGAACAGCGCGAAGACCACGAGAATGCCAGTGGCGATCAGGCAGGCGCGTGCGGCCATCGTGAAGGCCTGGCGCGGCGTGGCCGAGGCGGTCAACCCGGCGTAAATCGGCGCGCATCCGGGCGGATCGATCACCACGAACAGCGTGGCGAAGGCGGAGAGGAACAGGGCAAGCATCGGGTCAGCCTTCGTTTTTCGCCACTTCGGTGCGGTGAAGCACTTCCACCATCTTGCCGTCCTGCCACATCCACACGATCCAATCGCGGGTGCCGCCGGGAAGGACGGTGGAGCGCCAGACGAGTGAGCCATCGATAGAGCGCCCATCCTTGCTGTCGGCCCCGATGGCTGCATTTAGCGGCGGGATGGGTCCGGGTAGCGGACGCTGCATCGGGGGCGCATTTCGGGGCTGCTTTGGCAAAGGCGGGGGCTCGTCAGCGAGGGGATCGCGGCGCGGGCGCACGGGGCAATCCGCCACTTTGCCCGTGATGAAATCGGGCCCGGCAAGCGGCGCGGTCAGATCGCCGCCCTGATCGAGCACCCACTTGTAGTCGCCCTTCTTCTGCCGCTGCCAGACGGTGGAGAACCAGCCCTTCTCACTCTGCGCTGCGCCGTTGCTGTGAAATGCACCGAACGTGACACCTGCACTGCCATCGCAGCTTATCCACACTGCGCCTGGTTGCCACTGCACAGCACTCGGCGGATTGGCGCGCCCCTTGAGCCACGCTTTGGCCAGCACGCGCTGCGGCACGAACATCTCGGCGGTTTCGGCAGCCGTTGCCGCAAACGCGGTCCATTGCCCTTTCTCGCGCGCCAGCCGCGCGAAGGCGCTCTCTGCCGCGATTAGCGCGCTGGGATTGCCGGCAGGGGTGATGCTTCCAGCCCCGCCACGCGGCTGGGCGCTGGCGGGGGTTGTCAGGGCAAGCAAGACGAGCAGGAAGAGGCGCTTCATACACAGAAGCCTAGAGCAGGCTTGGGACAATAGAAAGGCAGGCCTGCCGTCAGATCGCCTCGGCGGCGAGCTCCAGCCCTGCTCCCCGATAGGCCGAGACCAATGTGTTGCGCAGCAGCACCGCAATGGTCATCGGGCCGACGCCGCCGGGGACCGGCGTGACCGCGCCCGCGACGCCCAGCGCGCCTGCGTAGTCGACATCGCCCACGAGGCGCGTCTTGCCTTCTGCGGCGGCGGGCACGCGGTTGATGCCTACGTCGATCACTGTGGCACCGGGCTTGATCCAATCGGCCTTGACCATTTCCGGCCGGCCGACCGCCGCCACCACGATATCAGCGCGGCGCACGACCTCGGGCAGATCCTTGGTGCGGCTGTGTGCGATCGTGACGGTGCAGCTTTCAGCGAGGAGCAGTTGCGCCATTGGCTTGCCCACGATGTTCGAGCGGCCGATCACTACGGCATCAAGGCCTGACAGGCTGCCGAGCCGGGCCTTGAGAAGCATCAGGCAGCCCAGCGGTGTGCAGGGCACAAAGCCCGACTGGCCGACCGCGAGGCGGCCGGCGCTGATCACGTGAAAGCCATCGACATCCTTGTCCGGATTGATCGCGGCGATGACCTTCTGCTCGTCCATATGCGCAGGCAGCGGCAGCTGGACGAGAATGCCGTCGACGGCGGGATCGATGTTGAGCTGCTCGACCAGCGCTAGAAGATCAGGTTCGCTCGTCTCTACTGGCAGCTTGTGTTCGAAGCTTGCCATGCCAGCTTCCAGCGTGCTCTTGCCCTTTGAGCGGACATAAACCTGGCTCGCCGGGTCTTCACCCACCAGCACCACCGCAAGGCCCGCCTTCCGACCGGTCTTGGCTTCGAACGCGCGGGCGAGCTCGCCCACACGTGCACGCAATGTCGCGGCAAAGGCCTTCCCATCGATAATCGCGGCAGTCATGCGACAACTCTTGCAAGATAAGGCAGGATGAAAAGCTGCAGAATCTGGATCACAATTATGAG
>JBJXEK010000314.1:0-3327 GCA_046155055.1 Novosphingobium sp.
GGAGAACTGGTCAACGTGGCGAGTGTGGTCGCGGTATCGCTCTTGCTTCGCGCCTCGCCAGGCGGGACTGACAGGATTGCGGCCGCGGGCAGCGGGCTATTGGCCAGAAGCGCCCCGCTATCGACCAGCGCCTGCAGCCCGGGAAGGGCAGTACGCGAGTCGTTGCTGGTCGTCGTCGCGACATGCGTGCCATCAGCGGTCCAGGCCAGCAGCCATGCGCCCAAAGGCCTGTTGAGGGTCGCCCCGGCCGAAACCGTGTTGCTGACCGTGCGGCTTGCCAGCGGCCGCGGCAGCAAGGTGGTGCGCAGGAATGCAGTCCCATCGGGGGCGCGCAGCACCACGCCGTTCAGGCCATTGAAACTGCGGCTTTCGCTGCGCTGGACCAGCCCGTTCAGCGTCAGCGATGCTCCGACCCCGAGCGACTTCGCCCAGGTCGCATTGAGCGCAGCGCTGCGGCTATCGGCAAGCAAGGTGCGGAAATCGCCCTGATTGGGGTCTCCGGCCACGGTTGTCGTGCCTGCTGCCACCGGCTGGACGATCCCGCGCTCTGCCTCGGTCAGCGGCGAGCGGCGTTCGAGCGTGCCGGTCACATTGAGCCGCGCGGCCTTGTCGATCCGCGTCAGGGTCGCCTCCTCGCTAAGATCGCTAAAACCACCCGCGCTGGGCACTTTGCCCTCGGTCTCGCTGCCGAAGCTGCGGAATTTGTCCTTGAGGATGAAGTTCACCACCCGCTGGTCGGGCCGGAAGCCGTACTTGAGCGCGACTTCCTCGGGCAGCACTTCCACCTTGCGGATAGCCTCGGGCGGGAGCGAGCGGATCTCGCGGAAGCTGGCAATGCGCAAGCCATTGAGCAGCACCGCCGGGGCGCCATCACCGCGGCCCCGGCCGGTGCCCGTCTGCGGTGCCAAGGCGACCAACAAGGCCTGCAGCGACCCGGCCCCGTAAGCGGCGATATCCTCTTCGCTGAGCGTGACGATCGGCGGGGCAGCGCTCTCGACTTCACCCTCGATACGCGTTGCCACCACAACGATGTCGTCCGGCTCTGCTTCACCGGGACCAGTCGCGGAAGGGGTCTGCTCCGCAGCGCGCACGGTCTCGGCGGAGCCAAACCAGACAAGAAGCGCCAATGCGGCGGCGCGATGCGGCAGGACCATCGAATCGTTTCCCATCGGCGCAGTTGCGCGTGCCTGACCCCCGAGGAATGCGGGTAGAACGAGCGGACGATGCCTGACAATCCGCCCTTCGTATCATTTTGTCGCAGCGCAGCAATTGGCGCAGCTACTGCGGGCGGGCTTTCCTTTTGCCCGGCAAGCCGCTATGCGCCCCGGCGCACGGCGTGAGTTTGCGTCCGCAATGCGTTCGAACGGCAGACACGAGAAGGCGACCGACCCTGCCAATGGCGAAAGAAGAACTCCTCGAGATGCGCGGCCAGGTGGTCGAACTGCTGCCCAACGCAATGTTTCGCGTAAAGCTCGAAAACGAGCACGAAATCCTTGGACACACCGCCGGCAAGATGCGCAAGAACCGCATCCGCGTGTTGGTCGGCGATGAGGTTCTGGTCGAGTTGACGCCCTACGATCTCACCAAGGGCCGCATAACCTATCGTTTCATGCCCGGACGCACGGGCCCCGGAGGATTTTGATGGCCCCATTTAAGTGAGTGCTGGGCAAGCTACCATCTCCCCTCACACCACTGCAGGCACAGATGGGCCGGAACTGGTGCTGGCCTCAGCCAGCCCGCGCCGCCGTGAATTGCTCGCGCGTCTCGGCATTGCGGATGTACGCGTGCTCGCCACAGATATTGACGAGAGCCCCCTACCCCGCGAGATCCCCCGCGATCATGCGGTGCGCCTCGCCGCTGCAAAGGCGCGCGCTGCCGCCGAACTGGCGCCCGGCGCGCTGATCCTCGCTGGCGATACCGTGGTCGGCGTCGGTCGGCGCATCCTGCCCAAGGCTGAGGACCAGGTTACTGCGCGTCGCTGCCTGGCGCTGCTTTCCGGCCGCCGCCACCGCGTGTTCTCGGCCATCGCGGTACTTTCGCCCGATGGCACTTTGCGCGAGGCGCTGAGCGAGACCATCGTGCGCTTCAAGCGGCTCGATCACGCCGAAATCGACGCCTATATCGCGGGCGGCGAATGGCACGGCAAGGCCGGCGGCTATGCCATCCAGGGCAGCGCCGAAGGCTTCTGCGCATGGATCGCCGGCAGCCACTCGGGCGTGGTCGGCCTGCCGCTTTACGAAACCCGCCGTCTGCTGCGCGCCGCTGGCATCAAGATCGCCTGAAGTGAACGAATGGCTCCACGAGGCCGGGATCGGCGAGGAGCGCGCCAGTTTGGTGGGCGATGAGCGGATCATCGCTGCGCGCGTGGTGTGGGACGAGCCTTGGCGCGCGGGCGCGGTTGCCGAGGCGCGCCTGATCTCCCGCATTCCCGGCACCCGCCGTGCTGCTGTGCGCCTGCCTGATGGCAGCGAAGCGCTGGCCGAAGGGCTCGACCCCGCGCTGACCGAAGGCGCGCCGGTGCGCGTGCGCATCACGCGCGGTGCGATTGCCGAGAAGGGCCGCACCAAGCTCCCGCACGTGCGTGCAGAAAGCGCCAGTGAAGCGCCCCGCCCCGCGCCGACGCTGCGGGAGGAACTCGCCGCCGGTCCTGTGCCTGTGCGCAGCCTGTCCGCGCATGACCGCAGCTTCGAATACGCCGGGTGGCACGATCTGGTCGAGGAAGCGCTTAGCGGCGAGATCACGTTTACAGGTGGCGGCCTGATCATCAGTGCTACGCCCGCCATGACGCTGATCGACATCGACGGCCCGCCTCCGCTCGCCGCCCTTGCGCTGGCAGCCGTCCCCGCGCTTGTCGGTGCACTGCTACGGCTCGATGTTGGCGGATCGGTCGGCATCGACTTTCCCTCGCTCCCCGAAAAGGCGCAGCGGCAGGCTGTCGATGCAGCGCTCGCCGAAGCTGTCCGCGCCGCTGGCTGGCAGGGTGAACGCACCGGTATGAACGGCTTTGGCTTCGTCCAATTCGTCTCGCGCCTCGAACGCCCGTCGCTTGTCCAACGCTTCGCCCGCCATCCCGCCGCTGCCGCCGCGCGCCGCCTGCTGCGCGCTGCCGAGCGTGTACGCGAGCCGGGCACCCTGCTGCTCACCGCCCATCCCGTCGTCCGCCGCGCGCTGCGCCCCGAATGGGAGGCCGAGCTTGCCCGCCGCACCGGCCGTTTGCTCCGCTGGCACGAAGACTCAGCGCTTGCCCTTCACACCGCCTTCGCGCAGGCAGTTGCCGCATGAGCACCGCGAACGAGCGCCAGACAACCCGCCGCTGCCCGATCTGCC
>JBJXEK010000315.1:0-13534 GCA_046155055.1 Novosphingobium sp.
CCGCAGGCCTCGCCAAAGCCCACGTGACCGTGGCTATCGGTCAGTTCCACTTGCAGCGTGGGCGCATCGAACTGCGTGCCGCGGGAGATGGCGAAGGGTTCGAGCATAGGCCAGAATTTCGGCCAAATCTTGATGGTCCAGGTCATGCCTTCAGTATCCTTGTGCCAAGATCTTGGTGACCGCGCCGTCGATGCCAAACCGGATTGGATCGAACACGGGCAGGGCATGCGCGGCTTCCAGTTCAGCTGCGAGGGCCAGAGCTTCGGCTTCGGGGAGCGACGACGTGTTGAGCGCAATCGCAACGAACTTTGCAGCCGGGTTCGTCACATGTGCCAGCGAAATGTAGATGTCCATAGTCTCGCCCAGCGGGCGGATGGGGGCTTCAGGGAAGCCGGCAATGTGCGTGCGCGCCGGATCATGGCACAAGATCAAGGCATCCGGCTGCGAGCCATGGAGCAGGCCCAGAGTCACGCCGGCATAGGCAGGATGGAAGATCGCCCCCTGCCCTTCGATCACATCCCAGTGATCCTCCGCCGCATCGGGAGACAACACTTCAGCGGTGCCAGCGATAAAATCTGCCACGACCGAATCGATCGCGACACCATCGCCCGCGATCATGATCCCGGTCTGGCCGGTGGCACGGAAATCGGCGTTGACCCCTTGTCGGCGCATCGCATCGGCGACCGCGAGCGCGGTATACTTCTTGCCCAGCGCGCAATCGGTGCCGACCGTCAGCAGCCGCTTTCCGCTGCGCTTGAGACCGTTGGCGACCGGAAACGAGCGCGTGGTCTGCCTCACCTCATGCAGCGAGCGTCCGCATCGTGCGGCCGCGTCCGCGATCTCCGGGATGGATGAGAGCCGCGAGTGCAGTCCGGCCACAATGTCGAGCCCCGCTTCCAGAGCCTCGATCACCATGGGGATCCACGCCGCCGGGAGAAGCCCGCCGATCGGGGCGATGCCCATCAGCATCGACCGCGCGCCTGCTGCATGGGCCGCGGCCGGGGCCATGTCGGGCAGGCCGAGATCGATGGCACTGCCAGTCAATCGCCACTGGCCGACGCAGGCATCCGGAGCCCATTGCCGCACGCCTTGCGCCGTCTTGGTATAGGCCGATTCCGCAGCATCGCCGACGAAGATGAGATAGGGCTTCATGGGCATGTTCGGTTCCAGGTGTTGAGAAGCGCGCAGTGACGACGAGGAGCAGCGGCACCTCAATCGGCGCGCTGATATAGGTGAGCACATCTTTGCGCCGTTCGAAACCCGCCTCGGGACCGAACCGCCACGCCCAATGTCGCATCCGCCGCTGTCACGACGCTGAACGACGAAGCGGGTATGAAGGGGTTCACGGGAGACCGGCTGCCCAATGTCCCGACACCGAGCAATGTTGTCACAGATACAGGCGCATAGCTCAGCGAAACTCCGCGCGCAAAGCGGCCCCATGCGCATCGAGCGCGGGCACTGCTCCGCCCTCAGCCCCGCACCGCCCGGCGGGGCGGGGCATATGGACCGGCTTCCCGCCAACAGGCACCGTGATCCGGCGCAGCGCGGCGTGGCTGGCAAAGTCCTCGATCTCCGAGACACGGCCCCAGGCGATACGGTGTTCCTCAAGCCGGGCAATCGCCTCGACAACACTCCAGTCCCGAAAGACCCCTGCAATCAAAGCGCCCAGCACCAATCGGTTGCGCACACGCGCAGGATTGTCGGCAAAGCGCGGATCATCGGCCAGCCCAGCCTCGCCCAGCACGCCGCCACACAGCCGCCGCCATTCGTCCGGCGACTGGACCGAAAGCATGACCGCACCGTCACGGCAGGCGAACGGCGCATATGGATAGACCGAGGCGTGTTCGATCCCGTGCCGCCCGGTGCGCTGCCCGCCCTGCTCGTAGTGCAGCAGCGGCACTGCCATCCAGTCGGCCAGGCAATCGAACATCGCGATCTCGATGGCTCGCCCCTTGCCCGTCCGCCCCCGCGCGATCAGCGCCTCGAGGATCGCAGCGTGCGCGTTCATTCCCGTGGCGATATCGGCGACCGACACGCCGACTTTTGCCATTGCCTCGTCAGAGCCCGTCACCGAACAAAGCCCGGTTTCGGCCTGCACCAGCATGTCATAGGCGCGCATGTTCCGCGCATCTGTCGTCTGCCCATAGCCGCAGATATCCACCGCGATCAGTGCGGGAAAACGCGCGACGAGCGCCGCCGCGTCCAGACCAAGCCGCGCCGCCGCGCCGGGCGCGTTGTTCTGGATGAACACATCGGCCCTGGCCGCCATGCGCTCCACCAGCGCGCGGTCGTCCGCATCCTTCACATCCAGAACAAGGCTTTCCTTGCCCCGGTTGAGCCACGCGAAATAGGCTGAAGCACCGTTGACCACGCGGTCGTAATGCCGCGCAGTCTCGCCGCCCACGCGCTCCAGCTTGATCACCCGCGCGCCGCCGTCTGCCAGCTGCCTCGTGCAATAGGGGGCCGCGACCGCCTGCTCCAACGCGATAACCAGTAGTCCTTCGAGCGCACCGTTCATCAGAATTTGGTCATCAGTAGCTGCGCGGCAGGCCGAGCGCGTGTTCGGCAAGGTAGGCGAGGATCAGGTTCGTCGAGATCGGCGCGACCTGATAGAGCCGCGTCTCGCGGAACTTGCGCTCGATGTCGTATTCGGCGGCAAAGCCGAACCCGCCGTGGGTCTGAATGCAGGCATTGCCCGCTTCCCATGAGGCATCAGCGGCGAGCATCTTGGCCATATTGGCCTCTTCTCCCGCATTTGCCCCTGCCTCATAGGCCCGCGCAGCCTCGTGCACCATCAGTTCGGCTGCGCGCATCGCGGCATAGGCCTTGGCGATGGGGAACTGCACGCCCTGGTTGGCCCCGATCGGCCGCCCGAACACTTGCCGCTCCTTGGCATAGTCCGTCGCGCGCTCGATAAACCACTTGGCATCGCCAATGCACTCCGCCGCAATCAGGATACGCTCAGCGTTCATACCTGAGAGGATATAGCGAAAGCCCTTGCCTTCCTCGCCGATCAGGTTCGCGGCGGGCACGGGCACGTTGTCGAACCAGATCTCGGTGCTCGAATGGTTCATCATCGTGCGGATCGGGCGGATCGTCATGCCGTTTTGCAGCGCCTGCTTCATGTCGACGATGAACACCGACAATCCATCAGACTTGCGCTCCACCTGATCACGCGGGGTGGTGCGCGCGAGCAGGATCATGAGGTCCGAATGCTCCGCGCGGCTGGTCCAGACCTTCTGGCCGCTGATGAAGTACGTATCGCCCTCGGCCCGCGCGAAGGTGCGCAGCGAGAGCGTGTCGGTCCCGCTGCCCGGCTCGGTCACGCCGAACGCCTGCAAGCGCAGTTCGCCGCGCGCGATGCGCGGCAGATACCGCGCCTTCTGCTCGTCGCTACCGTGCCGCAGCACGGTGCCCATCGTGTACATCTGCGCGTGGCAGGCCGAACCGTTGCACCCGGCGCGCTGCACTTCCTCAAGGATCGCGCAGCCTGCCGAAAGCGGCAGGCCCGAGCCGCCGAACTCCTCGGGGATCAGTGCGGCAAGAAAGCCGCTCTTGGTCAAAGCATCGACAAACGCGGTGGGATATTCCATCCGCGCGTCAAGATCGCGCCAATAGGCCCCAGGGAAATCGGCACAGAGCGCGCGGACGGCATCACGGATATCGGCATAGTCTGGTTCAAGCATCGTCGTGAGTTAGCGGGGCAATGGCGAGCTTGTAAAGACTCATGAATGACGGGCTTGAAGCGGACAAGCCGATGGCAGAAGGTGCCTGCCAGAGTGCCTGCCAGCAGGAAGGATTGCGGATGAAACGGAACGGTCCAATCACAGCAAGGGCACCCAATGGCTGAGACCACAGCCCGCACCATCGATCTCAATTCGGATCTCGGCGAAGGCTATGGCCCCTGGGTCATGGGCGACGACAAGGCGATGCTCGACATCGTGACCAGCGCCAACATTGCTTGCGGCGGCCATGCGAGCGACCCGGAAACGATGTTCCGGACGCTGAGCTGGGCGCGCGAGCGCAAGATCAATGTCGGCGCGCATCCCAGCTATCCGGACAAGGAGGGCTTCGGCCGCCGCCGCTTGCCCTTTCCGCCGCCTGAGGTGGAGCGCTTTGTCGCGGCGCAGATCGGCGCGCTTGTCGCCATTGCCGCACTTGCGGGAACACGCGTTGCCTATGTCAAGCCGCACGGCGCACTCGCCAATGTTGCGACCGAGGACCGCCCTGTCGCCGAGGCGATCGTGCGCGCAGTTCGCGCCATCGACAGCCGCCTGGCGATCCTCGCGATCTCGGGCACAGTGCTCGAAAATGTCGCGCGCGATGCCGGCGTCACCGTTTTCAGCGAGATCTTTGCCGACCGCGGTTACACCTCGGCGGGCAACCTCGTCCCGCGCGGCCAGCCGGGTGCGATGATCGATGATTACGGGGCGGCTGCCGCGCGCCTTCTAACCTGGCTTGAAACCGGCCTCATGCCGACCGTGGCGGGCGAGCCTGTCAAGCTCGCGGGCCATTCGATCTGCGTCCACGGCGATGATCCTCAGGCAGTGGTCATGGCCCGGGCGATCCGCGTCGCGCTTGCCGGGCGCGGGATCGAGATAGCCTCGTTCCTGCCATGACGGCTGATCCGGTCGTGCGATCGGTGGGTGACAGCGCCTTGCTGATCGACTTTGGCGACAGGATCGACGAGCGTGTAAACGCACGGGTCGTCGCGCTCGACCGCGCGCTTGCCGCGAATCCGCCACACGGGCTGCGCGAAACGGTCCCGGCCTATTGCTCACTTCTGATCGAATTTGATCCGCTAGCCACATCGCAAGCGGCCATCGCTGCAGCCGCACTGGGCCTGGCGCAAACCGCCCCGCCAGACCTTGCGGCGGGCCGCGAGCATATCGTGCCAGTCAGCTTCGCCGAAGCCGATGCACCCGACCTGGCCAGCGTGTCCCGGCAGACAGGGTTCGGCCACGAGGCCGCAATCACCGCCTTTCTGGCCGCGCGCTACCGCGTGTTCATGTACGGCTTCGCTCCGGGCTATGCCTACATGGGCGGCGTTCCGCCCGCGCTGCAGCTACCGCGCAAGCCGGTGGCCGAGCGCGGCCATCCGGTGGGAAGCGTGATCATCGCCGGGCCGCAATGCCTGATCACCACGCTGCCGATGCCAACGGGCTGGTGGGTCATCGGGCGCACGCCGCTGGCGGTGCTCGACCCGAAGGGTCCGCGCCCGTTCCGCTTCGATCCCGGCGACACGATCCGTTTCGAGCGGGCCGCACCCGCATGATCGCCCGGCTGAGAATCGAAGCCGCCGGTCCGCTCACTTCGGTGCAGGATGCCGGGCGGCGCGGCGCGATGCGCTTTGGCGTCCCGCGCTCGGGCCCGATCGACCGCCTCGCCTTCGCCGCTGCTCTCGCTGCCGCACAACCTGATTGCGGCACCGCGATCGAGCTTTCGCTGGGAGGACTGACACTCACATGCCTGGAAGGCGAGATCGGTTTCGCGCTGTGCGGGGGCGGCTTCACCGCCGAGATCGATGGGCGCGCGCTGGGCGGCTGGTGCCGCGCCGCGCTCGCTCCCGGCCAACGCCTGCGCGTGCGGCAGGGTGGCGGCAACTGGGCTTACCTCGCTTTTGCAGGAGCATCATCGGCCCCGGCCTGGCTTGGCAGCCGTGCCACCCATGCGCTCTCAGGCCTCGGCGGCGGCATGGTGAGTGAAGGCGATGTGCTGGAGTTCGACGCGGCGCGGCCATTGCCCCCGGCCGCGCTTGCAGTGCCCCCAGCCGCGTCAGCTGCCGCGCCCATCGGCGTGGTGATCGGTCCGCAGGAGCGCTACTTCGCAGCCGATGCGGTCAATCGCATGTCCGCCGAAACGTTTATCGCCACCGGCACGTTCGATCGCATGGGCCGCGTGCTCAACGGTCCGCCGTTCGTCCCGCTGCGGCTCGACATGCCAAGTGAGCCGGCGATGCGTGGCTGCCTCCAGATCGCAGGCGATGGCCGCATGACCATGCTCATGGCCGATCATCAGACCACGGGCGGCTTTCCCAAGCTCGCCACGGTGATCGGCGCGGATATCGAAAGGCTGGCCCAACTGCCAGCGGGCACTCTGTTCCGCTTCGAAGCGGTGCCGGTGGACGAGGCGACCACACGCCTGCGCCGCTTCACTGCGGCGCAGGCTGCGTTTCTGGGTAGCCTGAGGCAAGCCGAGAACCTCGAGGAGCGGCTTCGCGCGCAGAACCTCGTGGGCGGTGTGATCGATGCGCTCGGCGACGAAGATGCCTGAGCCTCAGGCCGGAGGGGTCCCGACCGTCTGTTCGATCACCCCGAACAAGGGGTGATGGCGCTCATCGTCCATCCAGATGCGCACGGTATCGCCGGTCTTGAGAAACGGGGTGACCGGTGCGCCGGTGCGGATCGTCTCGACCATGCGCAGCTCGGCAATGCAGCTGTAGCCCAGCCCGCCATCTGCAACGGGCCGCCCGGGCCCGCCGTCGGCATCGCGGTTCGATACGGTGCCCGATCCGACGATCGTCCCCGCGCCCAGCGGCCGCGTCTTGGCAAGATGCGCGATCAAGGTGCCGAAGTCGAACGTCATGTCCACTCCCGTCTCGGCGCGGCCAAGTGGCGCACCGTTGAGATCGACCTTTAGCGTGCCGTGGAGCTTGCCGTCCTGCCAGCGCGGGCCGAGCGATGCGGGCGTTACGAACACCGGGGAGAAGGCGCTTGCGGGTTTGGACTGGTAAAAGCCGAAACCCTTGGCGAGTTCCGCCGGAATGAGGGCGCGCAGCGAAACATCGTTGGTGAGGCCGATAAGGCGAATCGCGGCCAGCGCCTCGTCGCGGTTCGCGCCCTGCGGCACATCTCCGGTCACGACGATGACTTCGGCTTCCATATCGCAGCCCCAGCTCTCGTCCGCCAACGGGATCGGATCGCGGGGGCCGAGGAACCCGTCTGACCCGCCCTGATAGACCAGCGGATCGTGCCAGAAGCTCTCGGGCAAGTCGGCACCGCGGGCCTGCCGCACCAGCGCGACGTGGTTCACATAGGCCGAGCCGTCGGCCCACTGGTACGCGCGCGGCAAGGGCGCGGCGGCATTGCGCTCGTGAAAGCGCAGCATCGGGATCGCTTCGTGCGCGAGATCGGTGGCAAGCGCTTCGAGCAGCGGGGCCGTGTGCTCCCAGTCGTCGAGCGCAGCGCTCAGCGTGGGGGCAATAGCACTCGCCTCAGCGCACCAGGCCAGATCATCGGAGACGACGACAAGGCGCCCATCGCGCCCGCCCTTCAGCGAAGCCAGTTTCATGCATCCGGGTCCTTGTGCAGCCAATCTGCGTGGCGCGGAGCCTGCTTGGTGCGGCTCCATTCGTCAAGCATCAGCGGTGCAACCCGGCGCAGCTCGGCATATTGATCCTCGGTCCCGATATCGCACGCGAGTTCGAGCCGGTGGCCATTGGGATCGAAGAAATAGATCGAGCGGAACACGCCGTGAAAGGTCGGCCCGAGCACCTCGACCCCGTTCGCTTCCAGATGCGCCTTGGCCGCCTTCAAGGTATCGAAATCGGCGACCTGGAACGCGATATGCTGCACCCACGCCGGGGTATTGAGATCGCGGCCCATCTCCGGCTGTTGCGGCAGTTCGAAAAACGCGAGCACATTGCCGCCGCCGCAATCGAGGAAGATGTGCATGTAGGGATCGAACTCGCCGGTTGAGGGCACGTGATCTTCCGAGAACGCGGTCTCGAACGTCATGCCGAGCATGCGGGCATACCAGTCCGCCGTCTCCTTGGCGTCGCGGCAGCGATAGGCGACATGGTGGATCTTGCCGAGGCTGAAAGGCAGGCTCATTGCGCCAATTCCCCGACAACACCGCGCTCGATCTGATCGGCCTCGATGCTCTTGAACAGCGCGGTAAAATTACCCTCGCCGAACCCCTCGTCGCGCTTGCGCTGGATGAATTCGAAGAACACCGGGCCGATCTGCGGCTGCGCGAAGATCTGCAGCAGCAGGCGCGGGTCGTCGTTTTCCGTCGAGCCATCGAGCAGGATGCCGCGCGCCTTGAGCGCGTCCACCGGCTCGCCGTGGCCGGGCAGCCGGTCATCGAGCATCGCATAGTACGTCGCGGGCGGCGGCGCCATCAGCGGCACGCCGTTGGCGCGCAGCCGGTCGATGCAGGCGATGAGATCGTCGCAGATCAGCGCAATATGCTGGATGCCCTCGCCGTTGTAGGCGCGCAGGTATTCCTCGATCTGGCCGCCGCCGCCCTTGCTCTCCTCGTTGAGCGGGATGCGGATCTTGCCGTCCGGCGCGGTCATCGCGCGGCTGGTGAGGCCGGTGTATTCGCCCTTGATATCGAAAAAGCGGATTTCACGGAAATTGAAGATGCGCTCGTAAAACCGCGCCCAGTGATCCATCCGCCCGCCATAGACGTTGTGCGTCAGGTGATCGATCAACCGGAAGCCGACCCCCACCGGGTTGCGCTCTGCGCTCGGCAGCCAGTCGAAATCGATGTCGTAGATCGAAAGCGCGTCGGGCTTGTCGAGCGTGGCATAACGGTCAATCAGATAGATGATCGCGCCGCCGATGCCCCGAATTGCCGGGATGCGCAGTTCCATAGGTCCGGTCGCGGTCTCGACCGGCTCTGCCCCGCGCGCCAGCGCCTCGGCATAGGCGCGCGCGGCATTGTGCACGCGAAAGCCCATGCCGCAGGCCGAAGGGCCATGTTCGGCGGCGAAGTAGGCTGCCGGGCTGCGCGGCTCGTAATTGGCGATGAGGTTGATTTCCCCCTGCCGCCACAGATCGACGTCCTTGGAGCGGTGGCGCGCAACATGGCTGAAGCCCATCGCGGCAAACACCGGCTCGAGCAGCCCGCGCTGCGGCGCGGCGAACTCGACAAACTCGAACCCGTCGAGGCCCAATGGATTCTCGTGGGGATTCTGGTGCGGATTGTCGAGCAGCATGATTCCGACTCCCATTTAGTAACATTTGTCACTGTATTGACTTGACGAGGTGGTGTCAATTGTTATCAAACAGCCATGAGCCTGCTGCGCCTCGATGACTTTCTGCCCTACCGGCTGTCTTACACCTCCAACCTCGTCAGCGAGGCCATCGCCCGTGCTTACGAGAGCCTGTTCGGCCTCTCGATCCCCGAATGGCGGCTGATTGCGGTGATTGCCGAGCATGACGGGATCACCCAGCAAGGCATCGGCACGCGCACCCGCATGGAGAAAGTGACGGTCAGCCGCGCCGCCATCGCGCTCGCTGGTCGCGGGCTGATTGACCGCACGCAGAGCCCGGATGACCGGCGCGCCCAGTGCCTCACGCTCACCAGCGAGGGCCGCGTGCTCTACGCTCAGGTCGCACCCAAAGCGCGCGAGCTCGAAAGCCGGATCTTCGGTGCGTTCAGCCCGGCGGAAATCGAGGCCTTCGTCGCAATGCTTCGCCGGATTGACAGCGTTTTGGAAGGCGTTTGAGCTCGGGCAAGCAACCCCGAGGATCGCCCGCCGTGATGAGCGAAATCCGGCGCATCGAAACTGGAGCTGCGTTACCCCGCCGATCAATCGATCGCGCCGATGATGCGTTGCGCTGCCTTTATGTCCTACAATATTCATCCGGCAGCTAAGGCACGTACGTCAGGGAGATCGACGACTCTCGCACCGCCGCGATCGCGTCTGGCGCAAGATCGATCCGCTTGAACCGGTTCTCGGCGTGCATCTGCACCTGATCGGTCAGATGCGATGTCCCCCGCCCGGCCGGATCGATGAACTGATTCTGCCCGCCAGCCTCGGTGATCGTGTAGATCGCGGGAGCCAGCGCGGTGAGCTCCATCATCCCCACCCATTCCTCGCCGCCGTTCAAGGGCACCAGCTTCGGCCCCAGCCCCAATTCGGCCCAGAGCGCAGCGGAGCGCTCGTCGTCATCGGGCAGCGGCGGGTGCGCCGGATCCTCGGCCCCCTCGGTGAAGTACTTCCAGAACACCGGCAGCTTCCATTCCGCCATCGCGCTTTTTCCGAACTTCGGGCGCACGGCGGCAATCGTCTGGCGGATCGTTTCGGCCACCACCGCATCGCGCGAGCGCCCTTGGAAATAGTCAAACTCCACCGGCAGCGCTGCCACCCTGCCCTGCAGCGTGCGGTAAAGCAGCGCGGTGCGGTATTTCAGATAGCGCTGCGCATCGATATCCTTCCACCAACCGCCCATCACCGGATCGAACAGCACTTTGGGCGCGGTGCCGAGCCAGGTGCGAAACAGCGTCAGTCCGGCATTGTCGTAACGCCCGTCGTCATCCCGGTCCTCGTAACGCCCGTTCCATGACACCATCAGCTCCACAGCCTGCGTCACATCTGGATCATTCGCGGCAGCCGCCGCCGCGCGCAGAAACGGCGCGAACATGGCGGGCGGCGCATTGGCCCGGTCCCGCGCGCCAAAGGCGTTCCAGATCTGCCGGTTGTAGTCGGCCATATCGACCAGAGTCGCGCCGTGCGCCCCGGCCCCAAGCCGGCTTCCGATCCAAGTGCGGAACGTCGCCCCCATCCGCGCTTCGTCGCCCTCGCGGGTCCAGCTGGTCGCCTTGCTGTTCCAGGCGTGGATATAGCCTTGCTTCGGGTTCACCATATGCGGGCGTTCCGCAGGCGAGAGAAAACCCTGCCACTCGTATTCGCCAGTGCCGGGCGTCGGCAGGCGCGGGTCGGTGCCGGGCGCGCGGCGGGGCTGCAGGCCGGTTTCCCAGTACCCGATCTGCCCGCTCTCATCGCCGTAACAAATGCCGAAATTGACCGCGAGCTTGCCCATCGCCGTATCGAATTCGCCGATCGAGCGGGCGCGCTGCATGTCCACCAGCGCGACCCAATTCTCCAGCTCATGCCCGCGCTGCGCGAAGCGGTGGGTATAGGCGATGCTGCTCGCCTTATCCTCACTCACCACCGCGCCGTGCACCGTCCACCTGAACTCGCGGACGACCGGCGCGGCCCCCTTCACAAGAATCGTCTGCGTCTGGCGCTCCATCGCTCGCCACTGCCCCTTGAACCAATAGCGATCGGGATTCTTCGGATCGAACTTCTCGGCAAAGGTGTCGGTCCCGTCCGATTGACCCGAGGTAATCAGCCAGCCATGATGCGGCCCGCGCCCCATGATCGGCACGCCCCACGCCGGGGTGGTGAACCCTGCGCTGTCGAACCCGCCGCCATGCAAATGGATTTCCGGGCCATCCGCCGTCGCCTCCATCATCATCACTTTGCCGTTCGCCGTGCGCCTGGGCCCCAGCACAAGACAGCGGCTGTGATCCTTGCTTGCCACGGGGATCACTTCAGAGGCTCTGGCCGCCCTCAGGGGCGCAAGCGTCAGGAACGTCGGCTGCGGCATCGGCTGCGCGGGAGCCAGGTCCTCGCCGAGAGGAATGACCGTCGGCGTATCGGGATCGCTCGCGGGCACCAGATCATTGAAGATCTGCCGCCCTTTGGCCGCGCCATGCTGCGCGATCATCGCTTGCAGGAATTCCAGATTCCTGACCTCGGACCCGCCCCGGTCGCGCGGAAAGCCGGCGATCATCGCAAGGAAATCGGTGAGCACCCAGCGCTCGGGCTTCACGCCCCACTGGGTGAATTCATAGGGCGTCTTGTGTACCGGGTCCTGCTCGATCTCCCCAATCGCGCGGTTCACCCCATCGACATAGGCCTGCAGCAGGCGCTGGTACTCAGCCGGGATCGCGGCATACATCCGCAGCAGCTCGACGTTATCCGGTAGCCGCTGGCGCGAGACCACGTCGGACAGCACCGCCGATGGCCCCAGCACTTCGGCGAGCCGCCCCAACGCGCGCCGCCGCGATTGCTCCAGACCTGCCAAGCGGTCCTGCGCCTCGGCAAAGCCCGCGCCAAACAGCACCGCTTCGGACGTTTCAGCAAACACATGCGGCACACCGAACGCGTCGCGGTCGATCCGGACGGTCTCGGCATGCGCGGCAGACGCCAGCAGCAGCGGCAAAACCAGAAGGCGCCTCACTATCGCATCCTCCTCACAGAAACCCATCCAGCGCCGCCATCAAAGCCTCGGGCGCTTCCTCCTGCGGATTGTGTCCGCATTCGATCGCAGCCCCTTGCAAATCCAGCGCCTTGTCCCGCCATGTAGCGAGCACATCCCAAAGCGCCCCCACCGTACCCATGCTGCCCCAGAGCACCATCAGCGGCGCGGCGATCCGCGCGTGTGCATCCGCGGCATCGTGGGTCAGATCGATTCCGGCCGAAGCTCGGTAATCCTCGCAGATGGCGTGGCGCGTCGCCGGATTGGCATAGCAGCGCCGGTATTCCGCGATCACGCGCGGATCGCTGGAACCTTCGATCCTGGTTTGCGCGGCCAGATGCGTATCAAGAAAGTGATCGGGGTCAGCCGCGATCAGCCGTTCGGGCAGATCGAACGGCTGGATTAGAAAGAACCACCAGAAATAGCGCCGCGCGAATTCCATGTTCGTCCCGGCATACATCGTAGCCGTGGGCGCGATATCGAGCAGGACCATGCGCGTCACCACCTCCGGATGATCGAGCGCCATCCGGTGCGCCGCCCTTGCGCCCCGGTCATGCGCCACCACCGCAAAGCGTTCATGGCCCAGTTGCCGCATCAGCCCGATCTGATCGAGCGCCATCGCCCGTTTCGAATAGGCCGCATGCTCCGCACCGCCCTCGGGCTTGGCGCTGTCGCCATACCCCCGAAGATCGCTCATCACCACAGTGAACCGCTCAGCGAGCTGCGGCGCGATCTTGTGCCAGGTGAGATGCGTCTGCGGATGGCCATGCAGCAGCAGCAGCGGCGGGCCGCTGCCCGCGGTCGCAAACCGGATTGAGACCCCGTCCACATCCGCATCAAACCAGCGAAAGCCGGGCAGGATCTCGGGATGCCCAGCCACCGGCGTCATTTGGGCTGATCGTCCAACAGCCACGGCGCGCTGGCGAAGTACACCGCCTCGAACGCACGGATCTGGTCTGCCATTGTCAAAGTCTCGCCGATCCGGTCCAGCCCCAGCATGATCGCGCGGCGCTGCGAGGGTTCGATGGCGAATGGCACCGTCAGGCCGCCCGCCACAACCTTCTGGGCCTCCAGATCAATCGTCACGTCAGCGCCGCCGCTCACCGCCGCCATCAGCCGCGCCAGCGGCTCCGGCTCCAGAGAGATCAGCAGCAGCCCATTGTTGCCCGCATTGTCGGCGAAGATCGCGCCGAATGTCGTCCCGATCACCGCGCCGATGCCATATTGCAGCATGCCCCATACCGCATGCTCGCGCGAGGAACCGCAGCCGAAGTTCGGCCCCGTCAGCAGGATGCGGCACCCCGCCAGTTTCGGCCAGTTGAGTACGAATGCCGGATCGGGCGCGCCGTCCGCGCCAAAGCGCAGATCGTGGAACAGCCCAAGCGCAAGCCCCGCCCGGTCGATGCCCTTCAGGAACTGCTTGGGCATGATCACATCAGTATCGATGTTCGCGCCGGGTAGCACCGCCGCCGGCGCACTCAGCCGCGTAAACCCCGCGCTCACAGCGCCATCTCGCGCACATCGGCAAGGCGCCC
>JBJXEK010000316.1:0-8334 GCA_046155055.1 Novosphingobium sp.
CTGCCGGCGTGTCCAGGCATCGCGCCGGTTGCGCCGCATGCGGATCGCCGGGAAGGCGCCCGGCGCGGCCGCCGCCGCGGGCTCGGCGAAGCCCAGCGCCGGCAAGCCGTGGCGGCGATCGGCGTTCATTCGGCCGCAGCCTTCATCCCCGGTCCCGAGGCGGCGGCCAGCGCCTGGTCGAGATCGCCGATGATGTCGTCGATATGCTCGATACCGATGGACAGCCGCACATAGCCGGGCGAGACGCCGGTCGCGGCCTGGTCCTTCTCGTCGAGCTGGCTGTGCGTCGTCGTCGCCGGATGGATGGCGAGGCTGCGCGCATCGCCGATATTGGCGACGTGGTAAAACAACTGGAGGCTGTCGATGAATTTTCGGCCTGCATCCGCGCCGTCCTTCAGCTCGAAACCGACCAGGCCGCCGTGGCCGCGCTTGAGGTACTTGGCGGCGAGTTCTGCGGCGCGTCCGGCGGCGAGCGAGGGGTGGATCACCTTGCTCACCTTGGGATGTTCGGCGAGGAAGGCGGCGACCTTGACGGCATTCTCGCAGTGGCGCTCCATCCGCAGCGGCATCGTCTCAAGTCCCTGGATCAGGGCGAACGCGTTGAACGGCGAAAGCGCCGCGCCGATATCACGCAGCAGGATCACCCGCGCGCGGATGATGTAGGCGATCGGGCCGAGCGGCTTGATGTCGCGCGCCCAGACCGCGCCGTGATAGCTGGCGTCCGGCGTATTGAGATGCGGCTGGCGTTCGGGGAAGGCCTCCCAGTCAAAGTTCCCGCCATCGACGATCACGCCGCCGATCGAGGTGCCGTGCCCGCCGATGTATTTGGTCGCCGAATAGACGACGATTGCCGCGCCGTGCTCGAAAGGCCTGATCAGCAGCGGGGCGGCGGTGTTGTCCATGATCAGCGGAATGCCGTATTCGCGCCCGATCGCTGCAACTTCGGCGATGGGGAACACCTCCAGTTTCGGATTGGGCAGCGATTCCGCGTAATAGGCGCGGGTCTTGTCGTCCGTCGCGCGGCGGAAGCCTTCGGGGTCGGCCGGATCGACGAAGCGCGTCTCGATGCCCAGATCGCGCAGCGTGTTGGCAAGCAGGTTCCAGGTCCCGCCGTAAAGGTTTGTCGAGGCAACGATATTGTCGCCCGAGCGCGCCAGATTGAGGATCGAGAGCGTGGTGGCGGATTGTCCCGAGGAGACCGCCAGCGCCGCAACGCCGCCTTCCAATGCGGCCACGCGCTGTTCCAGCACGTCGGTCGTCGGGTTGCCGAGCCGGGTGTAGATATTTCCCAACTCCTTCAGCGCGAAGAGGTTCGCTGCGTGTTCGGTGCTGTGGAACTGGTACGAAGTCGTCTGATGGATCGGCACCGCGACGGACCCGGTCGTCGGATCGGCGCGCCATCCGGCATGAAGGGCAAGGGTTTCGGGGTGGGCATTGGAGAGATCGGGCATGAGTGGCATCCTGCTCTGGCGTTTCCGATTATAGTCTATTAATTCGATTGAGTTTGCAAGCGCCGGTAAAGCACGCTGTCCCGCGTTTTGCGCAGCGGCTCCCAGCCTCGCAAAGCGGTTTGCGGATCAATCCTGATGACCCACAGGTAGCGTACCACTCGCGGTATCGCGGCGACAACCTCCGTCAGCGCGGGCGATTCGCCGCAGGGCTTGAGGAACGTGATCGTGGACGGGTCGCGGTCAAACGGTGCGAGGCGGGGGTTGTGGATCGCGATGAGCTGGCCGCTCGGCAATTGCCACTGGCCGTTGTCGAACTGGTGCCGCCGCGATAGCGCATAGCCCATGATGTGACGGCGGCGATCGGTGTTCCATTCGTCGCATTTGTCGACAAAGAGTGAAACGAGATTGACCCCGCGCGGCGCGGCTTTGATTGCAGTGAGGGTTTCTTCGAACTGGCGGCCGGAAAGAACCATGCTGGCAGCGCTGCCGGCAAGGCGTGCGCCGCCGAAGACCAGCGCGCCTATGAGCAGGTAGCGGGCGGTGCGGGAGCCAAGCTGCGGTCCTGGTGCGGCGCAAAGCACCAGCAGAGCGAGGATCACCGGCGCAAGGCGCATATCGGCGAAGCGCGAGCCCATGATCGTATCGGGCATCAGCAGATAGAGCCCGAGCAGCACGATAGCCGTAATCAGCAGGCCGAGGTGAACCACAAATCCACGGGTGCGCAGGCCCAGATAGATGACAAACACGATAACACCGACGCATGCCGCATCCCAAGCCAGCCAGCGATCGGTCAGCGCCATGAGCAGCCAGGCAATCTTGCGCGGCGCGTCGTTGTTGGCGAACAGGGCGACGGCCTCGCCGCCGCCGCGCCCGGCCAGCGCGCCGGCAACGGGGCCAGCCAGCAGCGGCAGCGTCATCACCGCGGTCGCGGCCAGCGTGCGCAGCACACCCTTGCCTGCCCGGTACTGCGCAACAACCGTGGTCACGCCCGCGACGAGGCTGAACACAGCCCATCCGACAAGGTGGCAGATCCACAAGGCAAACCCCAAGGGCAGGAACAGCGCGGTGCGAAGTACCGGCCGCCGTTCCAGCGCAATCCACAGCGCCATCGCGTGGAAGGCCAGCGCGATCGATAGCGAGAAGTTTGCAAAACCGTAGAGATAGGGCAGCGAGATCGCCAGCGGCAGCGCATAGAGCGCGTTGACCCCGATCCGTCCATGTGCCGCGCGCGAGAGCAGCAGCATGCCCGAGACCGTGAGCGGCGGGATCGAGCCCACGATCAGATGAACCGCCGGTTCGAGCCCGATGCGCGGTGCGAGCAACTGCACGAGCAGATCGACGCCTAGATTGGGCAGCAGACCCCATTCGAAGCTGTACCACTGCGCCAGCACCGCCGACCGTCCGGCATCAAGCTGCACGGCATACCGCGCGATATGGCCCCCCAGATCGGTGAGCGGCAGGATCGGGGCAAGCATCGCGGGCAGCGCTGCTGCCGCGCTAAGGAGGATTATCACTGCAAGTTCGCTAAGCGGCGTGGCGCGCGCGGGCGAAGCGCGCGTGCCGTCCGCCTTGCGCAGATCACCCATCACCGAAGCCGACCCGTTCCCCATCGCCCTAGCCTTTAGGGGCGGGGTGGCGCTGCTGTCAAAGGGCAGCGCCCCCGTTGGCTGCAGGTCCGTTCAATCCGCGGAGTCATCTCCGGCGCGGGTGAGCGCGGTCTGCACTTTCTGGGCCTCGTTCGCGAGCCTGCCCTCGTCATGCGCGGTTAGCGGGTCAGAGAGACCCATGCCCTCGGCCTCCGCGTTCAGCTGTGCATCCACGTCGGTTGCCCAATCTTTGAGGAGGGCCTGCTTGTCCGCGTTGGAAAGATTCGGATCTGCCACAAGGCTCGATGGCGTATCGAAATGCTGACGCGGATCTGCCGCAGAGCCTTGCAGCACCTGCACCGAAGGCTCGGCCATTGCAGCGGCGCGCTCGCGGTGGAACAGCAGCGCCTGGCCGATCGTGGCGGCCACGGTCTCCGGGTTGAAGGGCTTGGCGATGAGATACGTCGGCTCGGGCCGTTCGCCGGTCAGCAGGCGTTCGGGGAAGGCGGTGATAAAGATCACCGGCACGTCCATCTCGGCCAGAATGTCCTTGACCGCCGCGATGCCGCTGGAACCATCGGCAAGGCTGATATCAGCCAGCACCAGTTCGGGCTGGGTCTGCGCGGCCATCGCCGTCGCCTCGCGCCGCGTGCGGGCGATCCCGGCGACACTGTGGCCAAGATCCTCTACGATCGAGGCGATGTGCAGTGCGATAATCGATTCGTCCTCGATGATCAGTACGTTCGATTGCAGCGCATCGGCGATGTCGCGGCGAGCCTGCGCGATATCGTCGTCGATGGTCGCTGCCGAGCTGGCGAGGATGATCGCGGCCTGCGCGCTGGTAAACCCTTCCACGGCGGTGAGCAGCAAGGCTTCGCGCGTGTAGACGTTGAGGTTTGCCACCAGCCCGCCATCGGGGTGGGCGCTCGTTTCGATCTCGGAAAGACCCAGCCAGAGCTTGTGAAACACCCGGTAGAGCTCCTGCCGGGGCGGCTGGCTCTCATCGAATTCCACGGGCGCGACAAGCAGCGCTTCCAGCACTTCGCGCACCGCAGCATCGCCAAGCGTTTGCGATCCGGTAAGCGCGCGCGCATAGCGTCGCAGGTAGGGAAGTTCGGGTCCGATCTCAGCTTTCAGCGACATGTGCACTCCTTGAAGTAATCCGGTAACTGCCGGGCATGCAAAAAAGTTCCGAACCGTGCGAAACTTTTTTGATTCTCCAAGGTTCTCCCTTCCGCAACCTAACCATGAAGCAGGACCAAGTGGCAGAAAACCCAGCCGCAAAAGGAAGTAAGATGCCCACTGCCGTGACCGCCTTCGACCCGGTCTCAGCCGCGTTGCAGCAATTGCATCAGGCTGTGGCGAACGAGGCCGTGCCCGATGATTTTCTTCGGCTGCTCGAGGAGATCGACGCCAAGATCGCGGCCGTCAAGCCGGGCGGAACAATGTGACCGAACCGTCGCCCGAGACACTGGCCGCCGACCAGAAATTTCGCGACGACCTCGTCGCGCTTATCCCTTCGCTACGATCGTTCGCGCGTGGGCTGTGCGGCTGGCGCGACATGGCCGACGATCTGGCGCAGGATGCCATGATGCGCGGCTGGGCGGCGCGCGGCAGCTTCACCCCCGGCACCAATTTCCGCGCGTGGATGTTCATGATCCTGCGCAACCAGTTCTATACGATGATCCGCAAGAACAAGCGCATGACCAGTTGGGACCCGGAAGTGGCCGAGCGCGTGCTGGTCGAGGCCCCTGGTCAACAAGGCGCGATCCATGTCGCCGATGTGGCGAAGGCGCTGCAGAAGTTGCCGGCAGAGCAGCGCGAGGTGCTGCTGCTCGTGGGCGCCAACGGCGTTTCCTATGACGAGGCGGCGGAGATCATCGGTTGCGCCATCGGCACGATCAAGAGCCGTCTTGCCCGGGGGCGCAAGGCGCTGGCGCTGATCATCGACGGTGCACCGGGCGATGCCTTGTTCGAAGAGGTCGCCTGACCCCGTGGATGGTTGGGCGCTGAAGCTGCGCGATCAGGTGGCAGGCATTGCCGCCGGCAACTACATGTCCGCCGGATTTGCTTTTACCGACGCGCCGCCAGGGGTGGCCGGGCTGAGCCGGGATCTCGACGATCTGGCGCTGGCCATCGCCGAGCGCGAGGCGGTGCGCAAGGCGCTCGCGCTCGAAGTGCATCACCGGGTAAAGAACAATCTCCAGATCGTGACCAGCCTGCTCAACATGCAGGCCAACCGCATCGAAAACCCCGCCGCGCGCGAGGCGCTTGGCCAGACCCGCGCACGCATTGGCGGGCTCGCGCTGATCCACCGGATTCTCTACGAGCAGACCGACGACGGCAACCAGGCCACACTCGATATCGGGCGGCTCATCCCCGAGCTGTGCGCGCAGTTCCGGTTCGGGAACAGGGAGCGACCCGAGATTGCGTTCTCCTGCCAATCCAGCTCGTTCGCGGTGCCGCTCGACAGCGCCTTGCCGCTGGTGCTCTTTGCGGTGGAAGCCGTCACCAATGCCTATGCTTATGGGTTTCCAGGTGGGCGTAGCGGCTCGATTGTCTTGCGGTTCAGCGTGAGCGCGGGGGGCGAGGCCGAGTTTACGGTGACCGATGATGGCATCGGGTTCGACAGCGCCGGGAAAGACGCATCGATGGGCCGCCAGCTCATGCTGGGCTTTGCGCGGCAACTGGGCGGCAAACTGACGATTGCAAGCACGCCGGAGACCGGTACGGAAGTGCGTCTGGAATACCGGATCGCGGTTTAGCGCCGATCTGCCGGGAGTGGCTGACACCCCCGGCAGGGGCAAGTTTATCGCCCGGCGTTCAGGATGACCGACATGATCAGCCCGGTCGAGATCGCAACCAGTACATAGCGGTCGTCATAGCGGCGCCATTCGTAGCCATAGGGCGGACGGCGCAACTGATAGCGGCGATAGCTGACGCGCGGTGCATAGTACCAGTCGTTGTAGCCCATGCGCTCACCCTCGCTCCACCGATAGGCATTGCCACGGTCCTGCGCCCAGCCAAGATGCCTGCCGTTGTTGCGATAGCGGGCCGGGTCCGCATAGCCGTAGTTGTAGGTGCGGTAAGTGCGGACGTTGTAGACGCGGTTGGCCGCATGTCGCTGCCGGTACTGCTGCTGACCATAATGGTGTGTGCCAATCGGGCGCTGCCAACCGTCGTGATGACCGCCGCGCTGCCCTGCGTGTTCGCCGTGCTTCTCGCCGTGTTTCTCGCCTTGCTGGTGGTCTGGCTTTGCCATTGCAGCCGGACTGACCAAGAGCGCGATGGAGGCCATCGCGCAGAGCAGTTTCTTCATGGGTTGTTCCCGTGGCGCGCAAATCGCGCCGGGCGGCCCTGCAGAGGGTCCGCAGGGACTATTGGATAACCCGGGGTGGAGCTAGAAGTTCCGAAAAGCCGGGTCCGTCGTGCTCGATCAAGACGGTTGTTCCCGGGTTCTCATGCCGAATCACGACATGGGCATCGAGCTGGGTGGCCAGGGCCTCGACAATGCCGGTGCCTAGCCCCGGTTGGCCGGTGTTCTTCCCGGACGGGAACCCCACGCCATTGTCCGCGACCGCGAGCGTCCAGCCTTCACCGACCGTCTTGAAATCGACCGTGATCCGCCCGTCGCGCGTGCCGTTCGGGAACGCGTGCTTCAGGCAATTGATCACCAGTTCGGTCACGATCAGGCCAAGGCTGACCGAAACGCGGGAATCGACCTTGCTGTCGTCCGTGGTGACCGTGAGTGTCAGAAACCCCGGATCGGCAATCATCGAGGCACCGATGCTCTGGCACAGCTGGGTGAAATAGCCTCGCAGTTCGACTTCGCCTTCCTGCGTGGCGGCGAGCTGCTTCTGCAAGGTCGCGATAGACATCACCCGGTTGTGCGCATCGCTGAGATGCCCGCGGGTCTCGTCCGAATTGACCTTGCGCGCGCTCTGCATCAGCACGCTGGCGATGATCTGCAGGCTGTTGGCAACGCGGTGCTGAAGCTCCTGCATCAGCAGCTGCTTTTCGCGAATGAGTCCATCCTTGAGCTTGTCCGCCGCGCGCGCCGCCGTCACGTCGGTGATGGCCAGCACGATCCGGGTGCCGCTGGAAGCGCCCTTGTAATCAAGCAGGTGGGCGCTCAGCAGAAGGTGGCACACCGGATGGCCCGCGCGCTCCAGATCCATCTCGTATCCCTCAATCGCCGGGCTGCCTGCGGCAATCGCGCTGAGCATGGCCGTCAGCTGCCGACGCGACCATTCGCCCTGGCCGAGATCGGCGAACGGAACGATGGCAGGGCCTGGCGGCGCGAGGTCGAAATTGTGATAGAACGAGGCGCTGGCGACCACGATGCCAAGGCTGCCATCAAGCAGGACGAGCGGTGTTTCGGACGCAATGATGAGGGCAAAGGCCAGCGTGCCCGCTGATCCGGCAACAACCGGTGTCAGTCCTCTTTCGCTCAGCTGCTACATACATCAGGCCTTCGGAGAACCGTGGGCCTGCACATCGCAGCCCACCCTCGGCACTGAACCTCTTTCAGCATGTCTACCTGCGTGCGAGTCTGCGCCCCAAGTAAACCTAAGTTAGCACATGCGGCACAAGGTCCTGCATGGTATCTGGCCCCGCCGAGCGCTTGTCGGGTCAGCCTGAACGAAATTGGCCTGCTACCCCGGGATTGAACCGGAATAGCAGGCCAGTCTGGCACCCGCCCGGGAGGGTGGGTAAGCGAGTGCCAATTCGCAGCGATCTGTTAATACGGCGAAGGCCGCAGCCGATCGTTTGTGCGATACGTTCGGACCGATGAGGTCCGAAAGGCTATAGCTTGTTGCCGAGTACGCCCTTGGCAGCGCCGATGATCTTCTCGGCGTGGCCCTTAGCTTCCTGCGCAAGGCCCTTGGCGACGAGGTCCGAACTTTCGGTCTCTTTGCCCAAGGCGACCTTGGCCTTGCCGATCACTTCGTCGGCGGCACCTTTGGCCTTGTCGATGAATTCGCCCATTGCTGGTCTCCGCTGCGCCGCGCGATGTTTGTGCGACTTGGTACAATAACTGCCGTGATCAAGATTTGTTCCGCAGCTAAATTCTGCCGGTGAGAAGCAGGATCACCACCACGATCAGCACCACGCCAATCACGCTGACCCCGCCATGGCCGAAGCCGTAGCCGTATCCGCCGAAGCGGCCACTGAAGCCGCCCAACAGGAAGACGACGAGGACGATTACGAGAATGGTACCAAGCATTGCAGAGCGCCTTTCTTGTGGGGGGGCTTACTTGCCGACGCGGATGGCGGTCAGATCGCCCATGATGCCG
>JBJXEK010000317.1:0-13166 GCA_046155055.1 Novosphingobium sp.
GTGGCGGATGAGATCGGCCGCGAAACTGGCCGCCGTCCGCTGGTCGTGGTCGATAACACGCTGCTCGGGCCATTCTCGCAGCGCCCGATCGAGCACGGCGTCGATCTGTGCATGACCTCGCTCACCACATACTGCGCCGGGCACAGCGATCTGCTGGCGGGCGGTGTCAGCGGGAAGTTCGATCTGATCCACCGCTTGCGCACCCTGCGCACGACCTGGGGCAACCACCTTGATCCGTTCACGGCGTGGCTGGTGGTGCGCAGCCTCGAATCCGCCTCGGTGCGGATCGAGCGCGCCATGACCAGTGCGCGCAGCGTTGCCGAATTTCTGCGCGATCATTCCAAGGTCGCCGGCGTCACCTATCTCGGCTTTCTTGCAGCCGGCACGCCCCAGCGTGCGGTTTATGACCGGCAGTGCAAGGCTGCGGGCTCTACCTTCTCGTTCCACCTTCACGGCGGCGAGGCGGAATCGTTCCGGATGCTCGACAATCTGAAGCTGCTCAAGCTGGCGGTTAGCCTCGGCGGTTCGGAAACGCTGATCTGCCATTCCGCGACCACCACCCATTATGCCGTCCCGCGCGAGGCGCGCCTTGCGGGCGGCATTACCGACGGGACCATGCGCCTGTCCGTCGGGCTCGAACATGTCGATGATCTGATTGAAGATCTCGCCCAGGCACTTGAGGCAGTTTGACCATGAATGAGAAGAATGGGCATGCCAACACCGGAACCGATCCGAACGCCATCGGTGACAAGCTTCCCGCACCCGAAACCCGCTACGATCTCGTCGTGATCGGCGCTGGCCCTAGCGGGATTGCAGCTGCGCAGGCCGGGGTTGCAGAGGGCAAGTCGGTGCTGCTGGTGGACGAAAACCCTGTTCCCGGCGCGGCGATGGGCAGCGACGTGCCGCTGTTTTTCGGCGGCCGCATGACCGCCGCCACGCAGAACGCCGAGCGCATGCTCGAGACCGTGTTCATGAGCGAACCGGGGCTTGAAACGGCGATGGATGCCGGGGTCGAAGTGCTGCTCGGCACCAGCGCCTGGGGCGTCTATCGCAACGGCTCAGGGATCGGCGCGCTGCCAGAACAGGTTGTGGCGCTGGCAGACAGCGCGCGGGGCTGGCTGGTCGGTTTCGGCGAACTGGTGCTGGCAACCGGCGCGCGCGATTTGGCTATCGGCTTTCCGGGCTGGACCCAGCCAGGCGTGATGGGCGCGGCGGCGCTGACCATGCTGCTCAGCCGTTACGAGGCCTTTGCCGGCAAGCGCGTGCTGTTCATTGGCAGCCACGATCTCGCTCTGCAGACCGCGCTGCTGGCGCGCGAAAAGGGCGTTGATGTTGCGGGCCTCGTCGAAGTGCGCGACGCGCCGCAGGGCGATGCTGCGCTGGTCGAGGCTGTGCGCGCGGCTCAGATCCCGTTCTACCTCGATGATGCAGTTGCTGAGGCCACTGGCGGCCTTGATGGCGTCGAGAGCGTGCGCCTGCGCTCTGGCGCGGCGATTGCGGTGGACACCATCTGCCTCGCCATTGGCCTCGTCCCCTCGATCGAGCTGGTTGATGCGATGGGCGGCAAGCGTGTACTGGAACCCATGCGCGGCGGCTACATCCCCGGCGCGAACGTGGGCATCCGAACTGTTGGCGATTGCGCGGGCCTTGCCGATACCGGCTTCGATCATGTCGCCTATCGCATGGACTGGGCGCGCGCGCTGGGCGAACTCAGCAAGCCGGACACGGTCATTTGCCAGTGCGAGGAAGTGACCCGCGCCGATCTGCTCGGTGTCCAGCCGCCGCACTATCTGGAGCGCCCTGCGCCGATGGCCGCGCGCTCGCTCGATACGCTGATCGCCGATGGCCCGCCCAATCCCGATCAGATCAAGCGCCTGACCCGGGCCGGCATGGGCGTGTGCCAGGGCCGCCGCTGCCGCGATCAGGTGGCGATGATGCTCGCCATGGCGGCAGATGGCCCGTTCGGCTCGGTTCCGCTTGCCACCCACCGTGCGCCAGTGCGTCCGCTCCCATTGCGTATTCTCGCCGATTGGGAAGAAGGCGAGGACATGCGCGCGGGCTGGGACGTTTGGTTCGGCATTCCCACCCAGTGGGTACCCTACCGGGATATCGACACGCCGCGCGAGCGCGAGCACCAGCAAGCCATTGCCGAAGGCTGGAGCCTCTGATCATGACTTATGTTGGCCTCAAGACACCCAGCGAGACCCCGCAGGAAACCATGGCTGCCATCGCCGGCACCGCCAGCAAGATGAAAGTCGTCATTGTCGGCGGCGGCGTCTCGGGGCTGAGCGCGGGCTGGTGGCTCGCGCGTTCGGGCGCTGAGGTCACCGTGCTCGATAAGGGCATTGTCGGCTGGGAAGCATCGGGCCGCAACGGCGGCGGCGCATCGCATTACCAGAGCCCGCTGTTCGAGGAAGAACAGCGCATGTGGCCGCAGATGGACGCGCTGCTCGGCTATCCGACTGAGCATCAGAAAGAGCGCGTCGTCGTGGCGGTGTCGGAAAAGCAGCTCAATCAATACCATTACATCGCCAAGATGAACAACGACATGGGCTACCGGGTCGATCTGCTCGAGGCTGATCAGGTCCGCGCCATGGTGCCGCTCGCCGGGGACAACTGCCTCGGCGGTATGCACTACCGCTTCGGCGGTCACGCCAACCCGCAGCGCTCCGTGCAGGCCTATGCCTGGGCGCTGCAAGACCTTGGCGGACGGATCGTCCAGCACAGCCCTGTGACCGGGTTCGAGACCGAGGGCGGCAAGGTCGTGGCAGTCCATGCCTCCAGCGGACGCTATGAAGCCGATGCGGTGGTTGTCGCCGCTGGCCCGCAGACCGGCATGATCATGGCCAAGCTGGGCGTCGAGGTGCCGCTGGCCGCTGCGCGTGCCGAAATGATAGTGACCGAGCCTGCGCCGATGATGCCCATCGGCGGGGTCGACGGCAACGGGCTTTATGGCCGCCAGACCATGCGCGGGAACCTCGCTTATGGCGGCGGTCCGCACGAGTGGCTCGAAACGTTTGAGGCTGGCCCGCCCGCGCGGCCCTCATCGCCGCTGACGCGCAACCTCGCACGCCGCGTAGCGGAACTGTTCCCCAAGGCGGCGCATCTTAACGTGATCCGCAGCTGGGCCGGGATCGTCGAGAATACTCCCGATGGCCGCCCGATCATCGACCGAATGTCGGACCCGGAAAACGTGGTTGTCGCCACGATGTCAGGCGTCGGCTTTGGCCTCTCGCCCGCCTCGGGCCACGCGATCCGCGATCTGGTGGTGGAAGGGCATTGCACCTTCACCGATATCGCCAAGCTCAGCCTCTCGCGCTTCGCCGACATCGAAGCGGACTGGCGCGAGCAGCGCGGCTGGCAGCCGCTACACCCAGCTGCGCCGGCATGAACCGCTACTCGGCGTTCAGCCTGCTGCGCGGCGCGCTCGGCGGCCAGAAGCATTGGGAACCGGCCTGGCGCGATCCGGAGCCGCGCGCGAGCTATGATGTCGTGATCATCGGCGGTGGTGGGCACGGGCTCGCCACGGCCTACTATCTCGCCAGCGTCCACGGTATCCGCAATGTCGCGGTGCTGGAAAAGAGCTGGATCGGCGGCGGCAACACCGGGCGCAACACCACTCTGGTGCGCTCGAACTACCGCCTCGCGCCGCTGCACAACTTGTTCGAGTTCGGCCTCAAGATGTGGGAGCATCTTAGCGACGAGCTCAATTACAATGTCATGTTCAGCCCGCGCGGCGCCATGTTCCTCGGTCATAACGACGGTGACATGATCAAGCTTGCCGAGCGCGGCGATGCCATGCGCTGCGACGGGATCGACGCGGAATTGCTCACGCCGGATCAGGTCGCCAAGATCGAACCGCTGCTCGACATGTCCCGGAATGCGCGGTTTCCCATCGAAGGCGCGCTCACGCAGCGCCGAGGCGGCACCGCGCGCCATGATGCGGTCGCCTGGGGCTATGCGCGCGCGGCGGACGCACTAGGTGTGGATATCATCCAGAAGTGCGAAGTCACCGGCTTCGTGCGCGATTCCGGCAAGGTCATCGGCGTCGAGACCACACGCGGCCGTATTCTCGCAGGCCGCACCGGCATCTGTGTCGCGGGCCACAGCGGCAACGTCGCGGGCCTCGCCGGTCTCAAGCTGCCGATTGAATCGCAGACCTTGCAGGCGCTCGTCACCGAAGGCGTCAAGCCGATGGTGCAGAGCGTCGTTATGTCGCAGTCGCTACATTGCTACATCAGCCAGTCCGACAAGGGCGGCATCGTGATGGGCGGCGATCCGGACAACTGGCCCAGCTATGCCCGGCGCGGCCAGCCCACGGTGGTCGAGGGCGCGATCGCGCAGGCCGTCTCGATCATGCCCGCGCTCTCGCGGCTGCGCATGCTGCGCACCTGGTCAGGCGTCACGGACATGAGCTTCGACGGCGCGCCGATCATCGGCGAAACGCCGGTGCAGAACCTCTTCCTCAACGGCGGATGGTGCTACGGCGGTTTCAAGGCCACACCCGCCTCGGGTTGGACGTATGCCCACACGCTCGCCACCGGCAAACCGCACCCGCTCAACGCGCCGTTCAGCCTCGAACGCTTCATGACCGGCGCCACGATTGACGAAACCGCGGTCGGCCCCATGCCGAACCATCGCTGAGGGGGCGCAGATATGTACCAGATCGCCTGTCCCCACTGCGGCCCCCGCGCCCAGCTTGAGTTTACGTATGAGCGCACGGTCGATTCCGTCGTCACGCCCGGCACCGACGCAGTGGAAGCGATGCAAACGCTCTATACCCGCGCCAACCCGATGGGGCTCGATGAAGAAATCTGGCGGCATACCTATGGTTGCCGGGGCTGGCTCGTGCTCACCCGCCACCGCGTGACGCATGTGATTGAAGCGGTTCGCGCGGTCGGACCGGAGACCCTGCCATGAGCGGCCCCGCACGCACCCCCACGGGCGCGGAAACGATCAGCTTCACGTTCGACGGCGTGACCTACAAGGCTCGCCCGGGTGACACGCTCGCTGCCGCCTTGCTCGCCAACGGCATCGGCCTCGTCGGCCGCAGCTTCAAGTATCACCGCCCGCGCGGGATCATGACCGCCGGAGTCGAGGAGCCCAACGCGCTCGTCACCGTGGGGAAGGGCGGCCGCACCGAACCCAATACCCGCGCGACCGACCTGTTCGTCTACGAGGGCATGGTGGCGATAAGCCAGAATCGCTGGCCGAGCCTGTCGCTCGACGTGGCCTCCGTGTTCGGCCTTGTTGCCCCGGCGCTGGGCGCGGGCTTCTATTACAAGACCTTCTTCGGCTCTGCGAAGCAGTGGATGTATTACGAGTGGTTCATCCGCCGCGCCGCCGGGCTCGGCAAGGCACCGACCGAGACCGATCCGGACACCTTTTCCCAGCGCGCCGGTTTCTGCGATGTGCTGGTCGTGGGGGCAGGGCCGGCCGGCCTTGCCGCCGCGCTGGAAGCGGCCGAAAGCGGCTTGCGGGTCATGCTCGTCGAACAGGACGTGGTGCCCGGAGGTTCGCTGCTGCGCGACCCCGATCCGGCTATCGATCCCGCCGCCATGGTGGAGCAGATCAAGGCGCTTGGCGGCCAAGTCCTGCTGCGCACCACCGCCTCGGGCTATTGGGACCACAATTTCCTCACGCTGACCGAACGTCTGGCCGAACCGGGCGCCGTGCCCGCGCTCGGCTTTGCCCAGCGGCTATGGCATGTGCGGGCAGGGCGAGTGGTGCTCGCCACCGGCCTGATCGAGCGGCCGGTGCCCTTCAGTCACAACGACCGCCCCGGCGTCATGCTCAGCCAGGCCGTGCGCACCTATGTGCGCCGTTTCGGCGTGCTTCCGGGTAAGCGCGTGGTCATCGCCACCAACAACGACGACGCCTACCTCACCGCCGGAGCCTTGCGCGATGCGGGCGCAGACGTGCTCGCGATCCTCGATTCGCGCACGCCCGGCAGCGGCCCGAGCATGGCGGCTGCTTTCCCCGTGCTCTACGATGCGCGGCCTGCCAGCGTCACTGGCCGCAAGCATGCGCTGCGCAAGGTGACCGCGCTGGTATCGGGGCGCGAGCAGAGCTGGGATGCCGATCTGCTGGCCGTCTCCGGCGGACTGATCCCGGTCGCGCACCTGCACATGCAGGCGGGCGGCAAGCTGGAGTGGAACGAGGCTGCGCAGGCGTTCGTGCCCGGCACCAGCCCGCAGGACTGCGTGACCATCGGCGCTGCCGCCGCGCCGCCTGCGGCCAGCCCGGCCGCGCCCGCCGGTTATGCGAAGAAAAGCTTCGTCGATTTCCAGAACGATGTCAGCCTCGCCGATATCGACCTCGCCTGGCAAGAGGGCTACCGCTCGGTCGAGCATCTCAAGCGGTACACCACGCTGGGCATGGCGACCGATCAGGGCAAGACCAGCAATATGGTCGCGCTCTCGCGTCTCGCCGAAAAGCAGGGTGTGGCCGTGCCCGATGCCGGTCTCACCACCTTTCGTCCGCCATTCACGCCCGTCACCATGGGCTTGCTGGCGGGCGCTGGCGCACGGAATGCGGGGGCACACGTGCGCCGGATCGCTCTGCATGATCTGCATGCCGCGCACGATCCCCAGAGGCAGCCGCTGTGGCAGCCGCTCGGCTACTGGTTCCGCCCGCGCGCGTATCCGGTGGGCGGTGAAAGCCTCGCCGAGGCCGCGCTGCGCGAAGCGACGGCAGTGCGCACCAAGGTTGGCGTCACCGATGTCTCCACGCTCGGCAAATTCGAGGTCAGTGGCCCCGATGCCGCCGCGCTGCTCGAAGTGGTCTGCGCGACCACTGCGGGCAAACTCGCGGTCGGACGCGGGCGCTACACCTTCATGCTGCGCGAGGACGGCTTCGTGTTCGATGACGGCACGATCTGGCGTTTGGACGAGCAGCGCTTCCTGCTGACGAGTTCTACCGGCGGCGCAGACCGCATGGCCGGACACGTTTCGTACGTGCGCAACTATCTGCGGCCCGATCTGCGCTGCTCGGTGGTCAATGTGCAGGAGCACTACGCCGGGATCGCGTTGGCCGGCCCGCGTACCTGCGCCGTGCTCGCCGCGCTGATCGGCGCCGAACCGCCGCGCCATATGTCGACGGCTCCGGGCACGATTGCCGGTACGCCGGTTCTCGTGCTGGCCGCCAGCTACAGCGGCGAGCGCGCATTCGAGATTTATGTCGAGGCCACGCTTGCCGCGCCGGTCTGGCAGGCAATTGCCGCTGCCGTCGCAGCCGAGGGCGGCGCGCCTTACGGGCTCGAGGCGATGGAGTTGCTGCGGATCGAGAAGGGCCACGTGGTCGTCGGCGGCGAAGTCGATGGGCGCACGACCCCGCACGATCTCGGCCTGAGCAAGATGGTGAACAAGGCGGGCGGCTTTATCGGTGCCTCCGGCCTTGAACGCCCGGTGCTCAAGGCCGGAGGCCGGTACAATCTGGTCGGTCTGGACGCGCTCGAAGGCCAGATTCCTGAAGGCGCGATGCTGGTGGGCCGGACAGGGACATCACCTCAGGGCCACGTCACCGCCGCCGCGCGCCGCATTCTCGAAGGCGGCTCCATTGCGCTCGCGCATCTGATCGATGGCCACGCGCGGCATGGCGAGATCTTAACCGCCACATCGCCCACGCGCGGGCTGAAAACGCAGGTGCGCGTGGTCGCGCCGCATTTCTATGATCCGGCCGGAGAGCGCTATCGTGACTGAACCGACCACGATCACTGTACTGCCCGCAGCGCCGCTCCATGCCGTGGAGATCTGGAGCAACCCGCAGGCAGTTGCTGCGCGCGCCGAAACAGCGCTGGGCTTCGGCTTGCCGCCGATGGGGCAGAGCGCGGGCAACGCTGCGCTCGCGCTGATGCGCTTCGAACCGGCCGTGTGGCTGGCCGAGGGCGATGTCGCGCCGCTCGGCGATGTGCTGGGCAAGGACGGCGCGCTCACAGCCATCGGCGGCGGTATCGTCCGCTTCCGTCTCGCCGGTCCGGGCTGGCGCGAGCTGCTGATGGAAGGCGGCGTGTTCGATGCGGAGGCCGCGCATTTCGGTCCGGGTGCGACCGCCGCGACCATCATCGACCATGTCAATGTGCGGCTGCATGTCGAAAGTGAAGCGGCTTGCGTGGCCTATGTGCCATCAAGTTATGCCGTGTCCCTTCAGCACTTCTGGGAAGCGGCGCTGCCGCTGATCGGGACTTAGGCCCGCGCCAAGGTCGGATCAATATCACCGACCACGCGCGCCTCGATCCCGCCGCCGGGAAGGCGCCGTTCGCGCCAGCGCAGCGCTAGCGTCGCCCCCAGCGCGATCAGGCTGAGCCCGGCAAACATCGCCAGCATGGCATCGTAGCCTTCGGGATTGCCGGGCCCTGCATGGAACGCGTCGTTGAGCCAGCCCGCAGCGGTGTTCGATGCGGCAAGCCCCAGGCTCTGCAGCATGTTGATCAGCCCGAATGCGGTGCCGATCCGGCGCTTATCGACCAGCATCGCGCTGGCCGGCCAGATCACCGCGGGGATGACGGAAAAGCTCACGCCCATCAGCATGGTTGAGACCCACAGGCCCCAATCGGTGAGCACCAGCACGAGGAACGTGAGCGGCATCAGCGCCGCGCCGATAGTCAGGAGCGTGGCCCGCTTGCCAATACGGTCGGCAATCAGTCCGAACACCGGGGTGGCGAAGATCGCCGCCGCGAACACCCAGCTGTTGGCGATGCCGGCCTGGGCGAGCGTAATGCCTTTGACGTCCTGGAAATACTGGATCGAAAACGTCGAGCGGAACGGAAAGAACACGCTGGCAAACAGCACGTTCAGCCACAGGATATACCAGAACGAGCGGCTGAAGCCGAACAGGTCTGCCCATGCGAAGGTCTCCTGCGCCTCGCCCGCGCTGCGCAAGTGCGGCAAGCGGCGGTCGATCAGCCATAGCGCCAGCGCCGTCGCCACGCCCAGCGCGGTGAGGCCCGCCGCCAGCCACAGCGGCGGCTGCCAACCCATCGCGTAGACCCGCGCCGCCCAGCTCGTCGAGGTATCGGCCGCATAGGAGCCGACCCGCGCCATCGAGAAAAACAGCGCCACCGCCAGCGCGCCGCCGCCGCCATGGAACCACTGCGCGAGAAGCACGAGCAGCGCGATGTAAAGCGTTTCGTTGCCAAGCCCGAAGAACAGCCGGCCAGCCACCATCAGCGCGTAGGGGTCACCGATCGCCGTCAGCACTGCGCCCAGCGTGCACAGCAGCGCTGCAAACAGCGTGGCGCGAGCAGCCCCGATGCGGTCGATGGCCACCCCGCCGATGATCGCGAGCGGGATATTCGGCAGGCTGAAGACCGCATTGAGCAGGCCGACCTGGCTGTTGCTGAAGCCGCGTTGACTTCGCAGCATGTCGGCAATGGGGGCGATCGAATCGTAGGTGTAATAGCTGCCCATGATGGTCAGCGCCGCCAGCACCAGCACGACCCACTTGACCCGCGTTTCGTCCATCAAGCCTCCCCGCAAGGCGCGATCAATCGAGCCGCGCTCCCTGCCGCCGCAATTCGGCTTGCACCATGGCTATATCAATTCCGGCAAAATCGCGCCCGGTTTTCACCGCAATCGCCGCTGCCACGCCCGCGCCCTGACCGGAAACCGCACAGCACATCATGTTTCGCACCGCCGCATGGCTCACCTTGTCGCCGCCGATCACGCGCCCGCAGACGAGCAGGTTCGCGATCCCCTTGGGTACGAGCGCACGGTAGGGCACGTGGAAATAGCGGCCCGTGGTCGGCAGGATCAGCAAGCCGTAGCCGTCGATGAACTCGGGAAAAATGCCGATGGAATCCGCAAACCGCGCTTCCCCGCGCACATCATCGCCGGTCATGTTGTAAGCCGCGTCGATCTTGCGCGTGTCGCGCACGCCCAGCGTCATGCCGAAATTGCGCAGCTTGGCGTGCTCGCATCCCGGCATGAACCCGCGCAGCGCGGCAATGGCATTCATGGCATCGGCGCGGCCCTGCATCTCGCCGCGGGTCAGGCTGTCCGGGTCGGTGCCGTCGAGATAATGGTGGACGAGATTGAGGTAGGTAAGATCGCCCTGATCCGAAACGGTGCCCCAGGTGCCTGCAATCGTTGCCAGATTGGGCGGCAGCAGGCCCGCTGCCAGCGCCTGCCGGAAGGGCTTGCGCAGGAAGGGGGAGAACAGCGCGTCCTCCTTGCCGTCCGTGGTGATGTCCCATTCGCCGCCGCCCGACCAGTCGCCATAGGTCTGCGGATCGGCTTTCACGGCGTCGATAAAGCGCGTCTTGTTGACCCCGCTCATCGAGAACATGACCGAGACCGACATCATCTCGTCGACCGGGTGCTTGATCGTCGGCGCGCCGCCGCGATAGGCCAGATCGGCGTCACCGGTGGCGTCGATCACGCGGGCGGCGAGGATCGCCTCGCGGCCCGCTTTGCTCTCCACGATCACGCCCCGGATCGTATCGCCTTCCATGATCGGCGCGACCACCAGCCGGTGCAGCATCGGGATGACACCCGCTTCCTGCACCAGCACATCGGCCACATGCTTGAAGGCTTCGGCATCAAGCGCGTGGCTGATCGATTGCGGTTCGGGCAGCGCGGCGTCCATTGCGACGGCGCGGTCCTCGAATTCGCGGCCGATGCCTTCGCTGTCGATCGTTTCCGGATGGCGATACCAGGCAAAGCCCTCGACGCCGACTTGCGTGATGTTCCCGCCAAAGCAGCCGTAGCGCTCGACCAGCGTGGTTTTCACGCCTGCGCGTGCCGAGGCCAGCGCGGCAGCAAGGCCGCCGGGGCCAGAGCCCACCACGAGCACGTCGGTTTCATGGATCACGTCGATCCGGCGCGCGGGTTCTGCGATTTGGCTGGTCATGGCATCAATGCATGGCCCCGGCCGGTGCGCAGGGTCAATGGAGGGGCATGATTGCCCGGCATCTTAAGCAAGTCTGATGATGGCCTTCAGCCGATCCGATGGCGGCACGCAGGTCGGCAGGAAACTGCAGTGTCAGACCCGGCGGATGCGCGATGGATCGGTATACGGCGTAGTGACGCGGTGCCGGTTCTCGACTCTCCATTCGCCCGAAACCTGCGCGACATGCGCCTGCCGCTGCAACGCCAGAGCGAGGGCGTCCAGATCGAGCGGGCTGTCGAGTTGCATGCCAAAGGTGTGCCCGCCAAACCAGCGGACGATGCCGGTAACTTCCTGCTCGCCCGGCAGGACCACGACAATCCGCTCTCCGCGCACAGGCGCCGGGCCGCGCGCGCTGGCACCAAGGCCGCTGTCGGAAACGTTGCGCACGACAATGTCCTGCACTTCTCCATCCCGGTGGATCAGGCGCGCACGGAGGATGCGCGGTTGCCGCACTTCGCGGACCACCTGATCGGTCGGGGGTATGGAAGCCATGAATGACATCTACTGCACCACCATCCTGCAACGAGCCAAAGAACGCATCTTACCTTTTCCTGAATCCAATATGGACCGAAATAGGTAAACGATGCGTTATGCTTGCTGTTCGCAGACTGCCTTGATGTAAAAAATTGTGAAAAGGGTTGCCAAAAGGTAAAGCCATCAGGGGGCAATCGGTCAGAATGACCCGACCGATTGCCCCTTGCGCTGCTCCTTCTATGCCGCATCGACCATAACGACCTCGCTGTCCTCCAGCGCGGTGACCTCGAGCACCTCGAGATGGCGGATTGCTGCCCCGTCGCGGGCATGGACCGTCACACCCTCGATCGAAACCGCGCCGGTCGCCGGCACAAGATAGGCCTTGCGGTCCTTGCCCAGCGGATAGCGTGCGGTTTCGCCCGCCTTGAGCGTCGCACCGATCACGCGGGCATCGGTGCGGATCGGCAGGGCATCGCCTTCGCCATGCTGGTCTTTGGCATATCCGGAGGCGAGGGTAACGAACTGGCCCGAGCGTTCGCCTTTGGGGAACGGCCGCGCGCCCCAGCCGGGGGCCTCGCCGCTGCGCGTCGGCATGATCCAGATCTGGAAGATGCGCGTGGTCTCGTCCTCGTGGTTGTACTCGGAATGGCGGATGCCGGTGCCTGCGCTCATCACCTGCACATCGCCCGCTTCGGTGCGACCCTTGTTGCCAAGGTTGTCCTCATGCGTGATCGCGCCTTCGCGAACATACGTGATGATTTCCATGTCGCGGTGCGGATGCGGCGGGAAACCGGTGTGCGGGGCGATGGTATCGTCGTTCCACACGCGCAGGTTGCCCCAGTTCATCCGGGCAGGATCATGATAGCCGGCAAACGAGAAGTGGTGCTTGGCATCGAGCCAGCCGTGGTTTTCGCCGCCGAGGCTGGAAAAGGATCGAAGTTCGATCATTATGGGTCTCCTGGGGTGCGCCCTCGGAACCTGCCGGGCGCTGCGTTGGAGCCCATATAGCGCTTGCGCACTTTCCTGTTCAGAGGGATAAAATGCGCTGATCTGTTCGATGGAATGAAACGTTTTTGGACCCAAGCGATGGCGAACCCCGGCACTCCCACCTTCGATCAGCTGCGCATCTTCCTTGCCATCGTCGATACCGGCAGTTTTGCCGCAGCAGGCCGCACCTTGGGCCGTGCGGTCTCCGTGATAAGCTACGGTATCGCCAATCTCGAGGCGCAGCTCGGTGTCATGCTGTTCGACCGGGAGGGCACGCGCAAACCCCGGCTCACGGTGGCAGGCCGCGCGCTTCTGGCCGAAGCCCGGACCATTGCGCAGGGCATGGACGGCCTGCGCGCCAAAGTGAAAGGGCTGCTCGAAGGGCTGGAGGCCGAGGTCGATCTCGCAGTCGATGTCATGGTCCCCCCGGAGCGGCTGGCCGGCGTCCTGCGCGGATTTGCGGCCCAGTTCCCGACCGTCCAGCTCAAGCTCCATGTCGAGGCGCTGGGCGCCATCAATGCCATGGTGCGGGCCGGAACCGCGACGCTGGGCCTATCCGGCCCGCTTGCGACCGAGGTCGAGGAACTGGAGGGCGTCGCGGCAGGCTCGACGGTGCTCGTTCCGGTGGCTGCCCCGGATCACCCGCTCGGACGGATGCCCGGTATCCCGCCGGGGGCCGGCCGCAATTACATCCAGCTTGTCCTGTCCGATCGCTCGGGCACCACCGCCGGGCGCGATTTCGGCGTGGTCAGCGCCAAGACCTGGCGGCTCGCCGATCTTGGCGCCAAGCATGCCCTGCTGCGCGAGGGGATCGGCTG
>JBJXEK010000318.1:0-7969 GCA_046155055.1 Novosphingobium sp.
ATCGCCGACCACGGCGTCAGCAGCATCGTCGGCAGCCCGCGCTTGCCGGACTATAAGCCGTGAACCGGAAAGCCTCGCCCATGATCGCACCTCGCTTCACCGTTCCGCTGCTCGCACTCGCGCTGTCGGGGTGCGTCAACATCGGTGCCAAGGCGCCGGGCAGCTTGCTCAGCCTTACCGCCGATACCGCGCCCGCAGTCGGCACCGGGGCTTCAGGCAAGCTGTCCGACGCGCTTGTGGTGCTGGAGCCGGAAGCCGATGCCGGCGTCGCGGTGCTGCGCGTGCCGGTGCAGATCGACGATGCGCAAATCGCCTATGTCAAAGGCACGCAGTGGGTCGAACGCCCCTCGCGCCAGTTCCAGCACCTCCTTGCTGAGACACTGCGCACGCGCGGTCAGCGTCTGGTGGTTGAAGGCGGCATCAAGCGCGCCGACGATGCCGGCACCGGCAGCGGATTGCGGATTGGCGGGCGGCTCTTGATGATGGGCTTCGATGCCCGCACCCGCGCGGCGGTCGTGCGCTTCGACGGGCTCAAGCTTTCCGGTGGGGGCAAGATCGAAACACGCCGCTTCGAGGCCCGCGTGCCCGGAGTGCAGCCGGATGGCGATTCGCTTGGGCCGGCGCTGAATGAAGCCGCGAACAAGGTGGCTGGCGAAGTGGCCGATTGGGTGGGGTGACGATAGTTCTCAGCCCCGTGCCAGCGCGGCAAAGCGCGCGGCGGCGGCAAAAGCGGCGTGGCGGCGCGCGCGGCGCTCCAGCGCTTCGTCATCTTTGCCCCAGAGCTCGGCCTGCCAGTCTTCCTCAAGGTTGGCCGCGTCCCACAGCGCCTCGATCTCTGCGCCCGGTTCCAGCGCCTTGAGGCCCAGCACCAGCGAGGCCGCGAGCGCCGCCGTGGTGCGCAGCGCGGCCAGCGTGAACACATCCAGCTTGCCAAGCTCCACGCGCAGCCGGGCCAGCGTTTCGGCGGGCTGGGGCTTGTGGATCACCCCGGCAACGCGCACGAAGCGCACCTCCCAGCGCGCCTCTGCCGCCGTCAGCAAAGGTTCCCACACCGCGCGCTGGCGCATGCCGAGCGCTTCGTCCGGCTCGGCGCGGTAGCACAGCGTATCGGTTTCGCCATAAGGCACAAGCTCTTCGATCACGCCGGGTTTGCCAGCTGCGACGACATCGAGCGCATAGTCGGTGAGATCGCGCAGCAAGAACGCGGCGGGATCGATCTCTTCGCCTTGGCCCGCCCATTCCGCCGCCAGACCTTCAGCCAGCGCTGCGCCCGGCACGATCTGCGCACGCCCGCCGACGGTGCGCAAGGGTCGGCCATCGAGCATGACGCGGAAGCCCTCAGCCTGCGCCTCCACCGTCGCGGCCTTGTAGAACCGCTTCACGGTTTGCTTTTCCAGCGCTTCGCGAGCAGCGGCGGCAGCGTAAAGAAGTCAACCAGCCCCAGACCGATCAGCATATAGCCGACCGCGTCGGGCAGTTTCGGTAGCCAGCTGATCTTGCCGGCAACCACCAGCACTCCAGCCAATGCCAGCAGCGCACCAGACAGGCGCACCAGTTGCAGCACTGCAAAGCGCGCAGCAGCGGGATCGGACGGGGAATCGGGGAACTCGCTCATTCCATGCCCTTCAGCAGCAGGCGCAGCTCCGCGATCGATCCGGCGACGGCCTCTGCCCCTGCCTCGACCAGGTCGCGCGGATGATGATAGCCCCAGTCTACCCCGATCGCGCGAACCCCGGCATTCACCGCCATCGCCATGTCGAACGCGGTGTCACCGATCATCGCGGTCTCGCCTGCGCGTGCGCCCGTGTCGGCAAGGCAGGCCTCGATCATGCTTGGATGCGGTTTAGAGGGGTGTCGGTCGGCGGTCTGGAGCGTGACGAAGTGCCCGGTCAGGCCATGCGTTTCGAGGCAATGGACCAGGCCCCGGTCGCTTTTGCCCGTCGCCACGCCGAGCAGCCAGCCGGCGCCTGCCAGTTCCGCAATCAGTCCCGCAATACCGTCGTAGAGCGGCTCGGCTACTTGGCCGGCGGCGCGGCGCGTGCGGAAGGCGTCGCGGTAATTCTGGGCGAGGGCGGCGTGGTCCTTCTCGCTCCCTTCCGGGTTGAGCTGCCGCATCGCCTCGGGCAGCGAGAGGCCGACGATCCGGCGCGTGGCGTTGCGGCTGGGCGGCGCGAGCCCAACGGCCGCAAACGCCGCGTCCATCGCCGCGCAGATATCCGCCTGGCTGTCGACCAGCGTGCCGTCGCAATCGAAAATGGCGAGCCGAAGAGTCATGCGCGCAGGCTCATACCGCGAAACGCTCCATCAGCGCGGCAACTGCATGCGAGCCCTGCGCCTGCAATCCCTCGATCAGCCGCCCCCGTTCTTCGGGCGACTTGTTCTGCGAGAGCTTGAACGTGGGGCGCCAGGCCTGCACGGACAGCTCGAAGCCCACGATCATGTCCATCATCCGGTCGCGCTTGATCCGCGCCATCTTGTCCATGGTCCAGGGCGTGCCGTCTGCCACGCGCGCCTCGTGATGCGCCGAAACGTCTTCGAGCAGGGTGATCAGCTCGGCGCGGTCCATGCGCCGCACCGGCCCTTCCATCTCGAGGGAGATGTAATTCCAGGTCGGCACCTGATCGGGATCGGCATACCACCGCGCCGAGATATAGCCGTCTGGCCCGTTCACCACCGCCAGGGCCTGCGCGCCATCGAGATGCCGGGTGAGCGCGTTGCCCAGCGCGAGGTGAAAGCGCAGCGTGCCCGTTTCGGTTAGCATCAGCGGCACATGCGCCACGCGCGGGCCATCGGGCGTGGTCAGGAACACCATACCGAAGCCGGCCTCGGTGATCAGCGCCTCGAACAGCGCGCGATCGTCCGATCTGAAGACGGAATTCGGGTGCATCAGACTCTCGGGCTGCGGCGCGGCGTTTTACTTGCCGGGGGCCGACCACCACCAGAATGGCCGCCGCCTGAAGTGCCACCACCTGGTTTTGCAGCAGGCGCGCGTCGCACCGGCTTGCCGCCATTGGCCGCGCGTTCCGCCGCATTGCGCTCTGCCGAAGCGCGCCCGGCCGAAGCCCGCGCAAGGGCCGTGCCCGTCGGAGCCTTGCTGCCCGGACCTTTTTTTACAGCTGCGCGTGTCTGCGGGGCGGTGCGGCCGCTGGGCGGCGCATCGGCACGCTTGCGGCGTTCGCCGCGGCGTTCCTTGCGGTATTCCTTGGCATAGGCCTTGGCCGCGCGCTTCTCGACCACCTTTTCCGGCACCAGCTTCACCGGCTCCAGCGGCAGATCGCCGTCGGCCTCGTCAAAGCCCAGCTGCGCCATGCTCGCCGCAAAGTGATCGGGCAGCGGCGCGGTCACGTCTATGAGATCGCCCTCGGGATGCTCGATCCGCAGACGGCGCGCGTGGAGATGCATCTTGCGGCTGATCGTGCCGGTCAGGAATGCAGCCTGTCCGCCATACTTGCCGTCGCCCACGATGGGGTGGCCTATCGACGCCATGTGCACGCGCAGCTGGTGGGTGCGGCCCGTCAGCGGCTGCAGTTCGACCCAGCACGCGGCATTGCCCGCGCGGCCGATCACACGGTAGCGCGTGCGGGCAGACTGGCCATGCTCGGTCTCATCGACCATCATCTTCTCGCCGCCCGTGCCCGGTTGCTTGGCCAGCGGCAGATCAATCAGCCCGTCTTTCACATCGGGCACGCCGGTAATAAGCGCCCAATAGATCTTCCGCGCGGTCCGCCCCGAAAAGCGCTTGGAAAAGAACGCCGCACTGCCCGGGGTACGCGCAATCAGCAGCACGCCCGAGGTATCCTTGTCGAGCCGGTGGACGAGGCGCGGGCGCGGGCCCTTCTCTTCGGCATAGGCATCAAGCAGCCCGTCGACGTGCTCATAGGTGCCGCTGCCGCCCTGCGTGGCGAGGCCCGGCGGTTTGTTGAGCACGATGGCGGCGCGGTCCTTGGTCAGCACCATGGAGTCGGCCAGCGCGATCTGCTCGTCGGTCAGCGGCTGCTTGGGCCGCGCGCTCTTGATCCCCGGGGGTGCGGAGCCGCCGGGCGGCACGCGCAGCACCTGGCCCTTTTCGAGCCGCGTATCGACATCGGCGCGCTTGCCATCAACCCGCAGCTGCCCGGTGCGCGCCCAGCGCGACACAGTGGCGAAGCCCACGGCGGGCAGGTTGCGTTTGAACCAGCGGTCCAGCCGCACCCCGTCATCGTCCTTGGTGACGGTGAACTGGCGGACATCGCCTTCGTCCATAGCGGAAGCGGCGCTCATGCGGCCACCCGCGTCAGCCACAGGCCGGCAAATAGCGCGGCAAAGCCGGCTCCGAGCGACGCGGCGACATACAGCGCAGCAAGCCCGATCTGATCCCGTTCGACAAACACGGCAAACTCCAAGGCGAACGAGGAAAAAGTGGTGAAACCGCCGAGCACGCCAACGCCGAGCAGCAGCCGCAGCGGCTCTGCGTGTCCGCTCTGGCGCGCCAGCCAGCCGATAAGCAGGCCCATCGCTGCGCTGCCCAGCACGTTAACGGTCAGCGTGGCCCACGGAAACGCCGCGGCGGAAGCGCCCAGAGGGATGGCAAACGCGCGGCTGGTCATATAACGCAGCCACGCGCCGAGCGCACCGCCGCTGGCAACGAGTACGCTTGGGCTCACGCTGGACAGCCCAGATGCAAACCATGTTGAGGTTGGGTTCATCTTCCGGCCCCTAAACCAGACATGCGCCAAATGCACGAGTTTGCTTGCCTTGGCGGACCTCATTTGATAGCGGGCGCCTCTATCGAGCCGTTCCGTTCGGATTCGGCGCAATTCGTATTTCTGCAATTCAAGGTGACTCCCGCTCTTGGCGGGCTCTCGCCACCAGCTTTGAGGTGTAGCGGTTTATGCAAATTCTCGTTCGCGACAACAATGTCGATCAGGCCCTTCGCGCGCTTAAGAAGAAGCTGCAGCGTGAGGGCGTGTACCGCGAGATGAAGCTGCGCCGTCACTTCGAGAAGCCGTCGGAAAAGCGTGCCCGTGAAAAGGCGGCTGCGGTTCGCCGCGCTCGCAAGATGGAACGCAAGCGCCTTGAGCGCGACGGCGGCAAGTAAGGCTCCCGGCGGCCGGGTGTTCCCGGTTGCCAGCTTCTTTCGTTAAGAGCGGCCTCTTGCGATAAGGGCCCCGCTGGGCCAAGAGGGCGCCGTCATCGCGGCGCCCTTTCGCTTGTCTGGCCGAGGCAAACGGCGGTATGGGCTGCCAGAATTCCGGGGCCAGACTTGGTCCGCAAAGGGGAAAACATGTCGGAAATCACCCGCGTTCCGCTGCAGCCCGTTACCAAAGGGTCGCTCACCAAGATCTGGGTCGGCGTGATCGCCCTGCTGCTGATCGGTGGCGCGACCGCTTGGGCGGTGCGCTATCAGGGCCTTGTGGTCGAAACGGTGCAGGCGGGCACGGGGCCGTCGCCTACGCTCGGCGATGTGGTGCTGGTCAACTATGCCGGCCACCTTCAGAACGGCAAGGAATTCGACAAAGGTCAGCAGGTCGCCATGCCGGTTGAAGGCGTGATTCCCGGTTTCAGCCAAGGGCTGCAGAAGATGCAGCGCAAGGGCAAGTACAAGCTGATCATTCCTGCTGCACTGGCGTATGGCGCGCAGGAACAGAAGAATCAGGCCACCGGCGAAGTCGTGATCCCCGCAAACAGCGCTCTCGTGTTCGATGTTGAGTTGCTCGATTTCAAGAGCGCAGCGGAGATCGAGAAGCAGCGTGAGTTGCTTCAGCAGATGCGCCAGCAAATGGGCAGCGCGCCCAAGGGCGGCGCGGGTGAAGCGGGCCCTGGTATGGAACCCGTGCCGCAACCCTGATCGATATGCGCCCGGCTTGAAGCTCGCCGGGTGCGATGCTAGCCCCCTCAATGTTCCACGCCGGTGCGGCCTGCGCCGTATCCGGCCCTGAAATCTGGCGAAAGAGACCGGCATGTCTGTAGACACCGCCACTGTGGCCAAGATTGCCGCGCTGGCCCGCATCAAGGTAACCGAAGCCGAAATCGCGGCGATGGTGCCCGAACTCAACGGCATTCTCGCCTGGGTCGAACAACTCGGTGAGGTTGACGTGACCGGTATCGCGCCGATGACTGCGGTGATTCCCAATCAGCAGCGCCTGCGCACCGATGTGATCGGCGCTGATCCGCTGACCGGCGGCGGCATCCGCGATGCGGTATTGGCCAACGCACCCGCCGGCGAACACGGCTTCTTCGGCGTTCCCAAGGTGATTGAATGATGCCAGGCACCGACAAAGAACTGACCGAACTCGGCGTCGCCGCGATCCGCGACGGCGTTGCCAGCGGCACTTTCACCGCGGTTGAAGTGGCCGGCGCGTTCAACACTGCCGCCGCCGAAGCGCAGGCCGCGCTCAACGCCTTCATCAAGCTGACGCCCGAGAAGGCGCTGGACGCGGCCGCCAAGGTCGATGCCGCGCGGGCGGCAGGCCAGCCGCTCGGGCCGCTCGCGGGTGTGCCGATCGGCATGAAGGACTTGTTCGCCACCAACGGCACCCAGACCACCGCCGCCTCGCAGATCCTCGGCAATTTCGTGCCGCCCTACGAATCGACCGTCAGCCAGAAGCTGTGGGATGCGGGCGCGGGCATGCTCGGCAAGCTCAATCTCGATCAGTTCGCGATGGGTTCGTCGAACGAGACGAGCGCGTTCGGCAACGTGATCTCGCCGTGGCGGCGTGCCAATGGAACTGAAGGGGGGAGCACCGTGCCGCTCGCCCCCGGCGGGTCCTCGGGCGGCTCCTCCGCTGCCGTTTCCGCGCGGATCGCCCCCGCCGCCACCGGCACCGACACCGGCGGCTCGATCCGCCAGCCCGCCGCCTTCACCGGCATTTCGGGCATCAAGCCGACCTATGGCCGCTGCTCGCGCTGGGGCATCGTCGCGTTCGCCTCAAGCCTCGATCAGGCGGGCCCGATGGCGCGCGACGTGCGTGATTGCGCAATCATGCTCGAAGCGATGGCCGGGTTCGATCCCAAGGATTCGACCAGCCTCGACTTGCCCGTACCCGCCTGGGAAGCGAGCCTCAACGCCGATATGCGCGGCAAGAAGGTCGGCATCCCGCGCGAATACCGCATGGACGGGATGGACGCCGATGTCGCGCGCTCGTGGGACGAAGGCATCGCCTGGCTCAAGGATGCGGGCGCCGAGATCGTCGATATCAACCTGACGCACACCAAATATGCGCTGCCCGCGTATTACATCATCGCGCCTGCTGAAGCCTCGTCCAACCTCGCGCGCTATGACGGCGTGCGCTATGGCCTGCGCGATCTTCCTCAAGGTGCTGGCCTTCAGGACATGTATGCCGCCACCCGCGCCGCCGGGTTCGGTGCGGAGGTCAAGCGCCGCATCCTGATCGGCACCTATGTGCTCTCGGCGGGCTTCTACGACGCCTATTACACGCAGGCGCAGAAGGTCCGCACCCTGATCGCGCGGGATTTCATGGATGCGTTCCAGAGCGTAGACGTGATCCTCGCTCCCACCGCGCCGACCGCGGCCTTCGGCCTCGGCGAGATGGTCAGCGATCCGCTGGCGATGTACCTCAATGACGTGTTCGCTGTGCCCGCGTCGCTGGCGGGCCTGCCCGCGATGTCGGTCCCTGCGGGGCTCGACCGGCAGGGCCTCCCGCTCGGCCTCCAGCTGATCGGCCGCCCGTTCGACGAACAGGGCGTGCTCGATGCAGGGCTTGCGATCGAAGCCCGCGCGGGGTTCACCGCGCGTCCGGCAAAGTGGTGGTAACATGACCGATTATCGCATTCAGGGCGCAACCGGCGAATGGGAGGTCGTGATCGGCCTCGAAGTCCATGCGCAGATCACCACGCAGTCGAAGCTGTTCTCGGGGGCTGCCACCGCATTCGGCGCGGAGCCCAACACGCAGGTCAGCCTCGTCGATGCGGCGATGCCAGGCATGCTGCCCGTGCCCAACATGGAATGCATCCGTCAGGCCGTGCGCAC
>JBJXEK010000319.1:0-15776 GCA_046155055.1 Novosphingobium sp.
CCGGGCATCGCAACCGAATCGCAGTCGGCCTGACCTGGCTGTGGAGCTACCTCACCTACCAGCGCGGTGCGCGTCTGATCACCGGGGATGTCGCCCCAGATCTGCCCGCAACGCTGGAATTGATGCCCGCGCTGGGCCGTAAGGCCATCGCTGCAAGGAGCTTATCCATTATAAAATAATGGGTTACATGGACACATGCCTTGCATGCATAGACATTATAACCACTTGGAGCGTGTTCGCCGCCGCTCCGCCGAGGCATTGTTGATGCATCGAGAGGCACAGGAGCACACCATGGCAGGCATTCAACAGGCCACTATCCAAGGAACCGGCGAGCAGATCACGGCTGCGGCAATCCGGTCCCCGAACCGGGCTGCCATCCGCAAGGCCGCAGGGTTCGCATGGGAAGAGGTGATGGCCGCCAGCCTTGCCGGCGATAGCGCCGCCTATCGCCGCCTGCTCGAGGAAGCCGGGCGCTGGCTTCGTCGCTATTTCGCCCGCCGCCTTTCGCCTGAGATGATCGATGATGCGGTGCAGGAAGCGCTCACCGCGCTGCACCTGAAGCGCGCGACGTTCGAGCCGGGCCGTCCGTTCTTGCCCTGGCTCGCCGCAATCGCCCGCTTCAAGGGCGTCGATTGCCTGCGCGCTGCCGGCCGCACCCGCAGCGAGGAGCTGTCAGAAAACGATCACGGTGTCGCCAGCCACGAGACGTCCTCGCTGAGCAGCATTGTCATGGCCAGCCTGTTCGAGCGCCTGCGCCGGCCCCAGGCCGATGCCATCCGCCTGGTCAAGCTCGAGGGCTTTTCAGTGCGCGAGGCGGCTGCAATGACCGGCCAGTCCGAGGCGCTGATCAAGGTCAATATCCACCGCGGTCTGGCCGCGTTGCGCGCCTTTTTCGGTGAGACCGGACCAGTTGCCGAATTGGCTTTCTAAACGGAAAAGGGGCGGATTGCTCCGCCCCTTCCCATGGTTTCAAAAATTCGTCCGACGTGTACCGGGCGTCTGGTTCAGAGCAGTTTCCAGGTGATCGGCACGGTGATGGTTGTCGCACCACCCGGCGGCGGGGGCACTGAGCCCGTGCGGCTGGGCAGTGCCAGCGCCTCGCGGTCAAGCGTGGTCGATCCCGAAGGCGCGATCAATTCGGCGCGTTCCACCAGGCCGGATGCGGCCACAGAAATCTTGACCTTGGCTGTGCCTTCCTCGCCGCGCGCCTGTGCGGCCTTGGGATACGTCTGCTTGGACGCGATGGTGCGGGTCACCTGCTTGATCCAGTCGGCCGACTGGGCATAGGCCGGTGTCGCCATGCAGGCTGCGGCGGCGACGCCGAACAGGAGGGGGCCGAACAGGAAGGTCTTGGCAGTCTTGAACATGGTTTGTCCTTTCAGATGGCTAATAGACTTCGTCGTGGTGTTCGTCGGGAAGACGATCGGGTGGGGCCACGCCATCTGGGCGGCTGGCGGTTAGATTCGGGCCAACTCGCGTTACGGAAGGCTGCTGATGGGCCGTTCATCGCATTTCGGGCTCTTGCGCACGGTGAAGCTTGCCACTCTGCGGACCTTCAAGGTTAATGCGGGGCTATGATGGACCGCCGATTCGTTCTCGCCGCGCTTCCGCTGGCGGTGCTGCTTGCCGCCGCTGCACCAAAGCCCCGTGCCCCACTGGCTGCGTCGCCACCGCCGCTCGCAGCAGTAGAGCGGGTGGCGATAGTCACCGAGCTCGGCACAATCGAACTCGCGCTCGATGGCGCACATGCGCCGTCCAGCACCGCCAATTTCCTGCACTATGTCGATACGAAGCGGCTTGACGGGATCACGTTCTACCGCGCTATGCACCTTGCCTGGGGCGATCAACCCAATGGCCTGGTGCAGGGCGGCCTGCGTGATCCGCGCCGCCTGTTCCCGCCGATCGCGCACGAGGCGACCAGCCAGACCGGTGTGCTGCATAAGGCGGGTACGATCTCAATGGCGCGCAATGCCCCGGGCACGGCGGCCGCGGATTTCTCGATTCTGCTTTCCGATATGCCCGGGCTCGATGCCGATCCTGCCTCGGCCGATCCAGAGGTGCAGGCAGGTTATGCGGCTTTCGGCCATGTCACGTCCGGCATGGACGTTGTGCGCGCGATCTGGGAGGCGCCGATGTCAGCCACATTGGGCGAAGGCGTGATGCGCGGGCAAATGATCGACAAGCCGGTCAAAGTGCTCAGCGTGCGCCGGTTGCCACCCGCTGCGTGAGAGCAGCAGACTCTAGAGCAGAGTCCGATCCGAATGCATCGGCTCGTCTGCTCTAGCTTTTGTTTTACCGCGTTTTCGCCAGTCAGCAGGTGATTCCACCTGCTTCGAAAACGCTCTAGGTCGGGCATTCCACCTGTTCACGAGCGCCGCGCTGGAACAGCACCAGCCGGTAGCTGAACGAGTCCCCGCCCGAGGTCTGGTTCGGCCCCGCGACAAGATCGATCCACTCACCCGGTGCAAGGTCCGCGCTGAGCAGCGGCAATTGCAGGCGCGCGGTCAGCACGCCGCGCCACAGCACTTTGCTGCCCGCCATCACGGTGAGATCAACGCCGTCACCGAGCGGCCCTTTGGCAAAGCAGCCGCCGATTTCGACCGCCTCGGCCACCGGCGCGACATGGCGCCATACGGCCCGGATCGGCGCAGCCCCTGTACCCGCAGGGGCGGCTGAGGTCGTATTGATGCGCAGCGGGCGATACCAGCGGTCGCCGAAGTAGCTGGTGAACTGGTCGTCGAACAGGGGCAGGCGATAGCTGGTCTCGCCCTTTGGCCGAACGAGCAGCTTCCACTGCGGCGTGCCCCAGCCCATCAGCGTATCGGCAATCCAGGTGGAAGGCCCGAAGCGAAGCGAGGTGGTGCCGGAGATCACCAGCGGCGTCTCGCTCACCGATGGTGTGGCCAGTGGCGCGCCGGTGGCATCGCTCACCGCGCCGCCCTCGACAGCCAAGGCGCGCGGCGCCCCCCACACAACGGTGGTGTCCGCACCGAAGCGATAGGCAAATAGCAACGGATCCCCGAGATCAAGCCGCTTGGGTCGTCCCAGCGCAAGCAGCCGCTGCATCTGCTGGAATGCCCGTGCCTGCGCCTTGGGCGCGGCGGCGGCATAGAGGCCCATGTTCGGAAACCAGCGCTGGTCGATCAGCGCATACCAGCTGGCCTGCGCTGCGCCGCCGGCAGCCAGCATTGTCGCCTGCTTCACCAGCTCGCCCGCCGCCAGCGGTTGGTTCGCGGTGTCGAGGCTGAACTCGCTTGCCCAGACGGGCACACGGCGTCCCGCTGCATCCATCGCGGCATTGAGAGCGGCGAGCTCGACATCGAGCCCTTCGGCGCGGGTGCGATAGGGGTGCACGGCGATCCCGTCGACTTCGCCCAGCATTCCGGCCGAGAACAGCGGCTTCAGAAAGCCGGTGCCGATCATATTGGTTGATCCGCCAAGAATCGCGGTGCGTCCGCCGATCTGGCTGCGCGCGGCTTTGAGCGTGCGGACATACGCTGCAGCCCGGTCTGCGCCTGCGGGGTAGAGCAGCGTGCCCGATCCGTTGAGTTCGTTGCCGATTTCGATCCCGGCGAGGCAGGGGCCGAAGCGATCGACCAGCGCCGCCAGATAGGCGGCGAAGGCCGCGTTGCCGGCCGGACTCCAGACCCAGTAGCCGCTGTCGTAGAGCGGATTGGTCGGCACGACTGTCAGCATGATCCGTTGGCCAGAGGTGCAAGCTGCACCAAGCGTCTGCGCGGCAGCGCTGTCCAGCGTGTAGCGCCCGCGCACGGTCTCCCCGGCGGCCCACGGCAGCGAATCGCGCAGCATCGGCGCAGAAACCTGCTGCGCCTGCGCCAGTGCCGCGGCCGGCCATCCCTGACTGAAATGGGTTTGCACGCCCAGCGTCATGGGCGGTAGCTGCGCCGCCTCGACGCCGCCCATGCCCGTTGGTGAGGCGACAGCCTTCGAAATCGGTGAGGCGATCTCGGCGGTGCGGCGCAAGTTGGCAGGCCCGCAGGCTGCCAGCAGCGCCAGCAAGACCATGATGCGGATTGCCGGACGCACAGCGGAGGGCAGCAAAAGAATACGGCGAACCATGACACGGTCTCCAGGCGGGTGGCCAGACGGTGGGGGACACGGCAAGGTCTTGCCGGAAGCGGCTTAATGCGCTCCCAGCGGATTGGCTTAAGCGCCCATTTTTGTGTGTTGCGCTAGTCTCGCCGAACGCACGGGGTTACTGCTTAGGAGAAACGCTTGGGTATCCGACTTGCCAACCGTTTCCGCAGGCGCAGCGGGCTTTTCAGGCCCGCACGGATTTGACCCCAAGCTCGATCACATCGCCGATCCGTGTGAGGTCTGCGTCGTCGATACAATACGGCGGCATCACATAGATCGTGTTGCCCAGCGGCCGCAGCAGCACGTCCGCCTCACGGAACAGGGTCAGCAGGCGGGGCGCGAGCGACGACATGTAGCCGCGGTCGCCTGCTTCCAGATCGAGCGCCGCTACCGTGCCGCAGCGGCGCACACCCGCGACGCCGGGCAGCCGGGCCAGCCGGTCGAGCAGCGCCTGCTGGCGCATGCCCAGCGCAGCGATCCGCTCGCGGACCGGCTCCTCCTGCCAGATCTCGATATTGGCCGCTGCCGCCGCGCAAGCCACCGGGTTTGCGGTATAGCTCGAGGAATGGAAGAACATCCGCGCCCGGTCGGTCGACCAGTGCGCCATGAAGATATCCTCGCGCGCCACGGTTACCGCCAGCGGCATTGAGCCGCCGGTGATCCCTTTGGCAAGGCACAGGATGTCGGGCACCACGCCCGCCTGCTCGCAGGCCAGCAGCGTTCCGGTGCGGCCCCAGCCCGTCATCACCTCGTCGGCGATCAGCAGCACCTCGTGGCGGCGGCAGATTTCGGCCATCGCGGTTAGCAGCGCGGGTGGGTACATCAGCATGCCCCCCGCGCCGAGCAGAAGCGGCTCGACGATGAACGCGGCTGGCGCCATGCGGCAGGCTGCCTCCAGCGCGTCCAGCGTGTTGGCCCCGTCCGCCATCGGAAAGGGGATGCATTCCACATCGAACAGCAGCGGCGCATAGGGCGCGTTGAACACCCCGCGCTCGCCCACCGACATCGCGCCGATCGTGTCGCCGTGATAGCTGTGTTCCAGCACCAGCAGGCGTGACCGCGCCCCGCCTGTCTGTCGTCCTGTATGCGCCCAGAAACCCAGCGCCATCTTCAGCGCGACCTCGACTGCAGTGGAGCCGCTGTCTGAGAAGAACACGCGGGTGAGCGCGTCCGGCAACAGTGCACGCAGGCCCTGTGCCACGGCCTCGGCGGGCGCATGGGTCCAGCCTGCGAAAATCAGCTGATCAAGCTCGCCGACTTGCGCGCGGATCGCCTCGACGATGCGCGGATGGCAATGGCCGTGCGTCGTCACCCACCACGATGAGATCGCATCGATCACCCGCCGCCCGTCCGCGGTATAAAGTGCCGCACCCTCGGCGCGTGTCACCAGCGGTACCGGCTCTTGCAGGCCGTGTTGGGTGAACGGGTGCCAGATTGCAGAGCCGGTCATGTGAAGTCTTCGATCCGGAATTGCTCCGCAAAGGCAGCAGCGAGCGCCGGGGCGGTGAGCTCGGGCAGCACCGGCAGCCGGCCAAGTCTGCGAACCTGGCCCATCGCGGCAATGGTCGCCTCGTTGTCCTCGTTTGCCTCGCCAACAAAGGCTACCCCGTGGATCGGCACGCGCCGCACGCGCAGTGCCTCAATCGTCATGAGGGTGTGGTTGATCGTGCCCAGCCCGGTGCGTGCGACGATGATCGTCAGCAGGCCCCATTTGGCAAACACATCGGCATAAGTCACCTCGCGCGTCACCGGCACAAGCGCGCCGCCCGCGCCTTCAACGACCAACGGGCGGACTTGCGGCAGGATCAGCCGGTCGGGATCGATTTCCACCCCGTCGAGCTCTGCCGCGCGGTGCGGGGAAAGAGGCTCGGTAAGGCGGTAGGCTTCGGGTAGAATGTGCGAAGCTGGCAGACCCGAAAGCTGTTCGACCGTATCCCGATCCGCACCGTCCAGCAGGCCTGACTGGATCGGCTTCCAGTAGTGCGCACCAATGGCCCCGGCGAGGGCAGCGGAAAACACGGTCTTGCCAATCCCGGTGTCGGTCCCGGTTACAACAAATGCGCTCATGCCAGCGTCTGTGCCAAGGTTGCCGCCAGCGCGTCAATATCCTGAAGTGTTATGTTTCGTGTCAGCGAGATACGCAGGCGGCTCGTGCCGGGCGGTACGGTCGGTGGGCGGATACCGCGCACGTCGAAACCGGCTGCCTGTATTTTCGCCGCCACCGCCATGGTCCGCGCTTCATCATGCAGGATCAGCGGCAGGATCTGCGATCCCGTCGGCGTGGCTCCGCAGGGCACAAGCGCGGCTTCGGCATGGCGCACAAGCGCCGCAAGCTCCTCGCGGCGGTCAGGTTCGTCCCCCAGCATGCACAGCGCTTCGCGCACCGCAGCAGCCATCAGCGGTGATGGCGCGGTAGAGAAGATGAACGGCCGCGCTCGGTTTACCAGAAAATCGCGCACGATGGCGGGGCCGCAGATGAGCGCGCCCTCGCAGCCCAGCGCCTTGCCGCACGTGCGCAGCACGACTGTGTCTTCGCGCCCATCCAGCCCCGCGGCGAGCCCGCGCCCATCGGGGCCAAACACGCCGGTGGCATGGGCCTCATCGATCAGCATCACCGCATCGTGCCGCTCCGCCAGCGCCGCGAGATCGGCCAGCGGGGCCTGGTCGCCGTCCATCGAATAGAGGCTTTCGAACGCCAGCCACACCCGCCCGGTCTCGCCCCGCGCGCGCCAGGCGCTGAGCGCGTCGGCAAAGCTGTCCACATCGTTGTGCGCGGCGGCCACCGCTGTGGCGCGGGACAGCGCCAGGCCTTCGTGCATCGAGGCGTGGACCAGTTCGTCATAGACCACGAGATCACCGCGCTGCGGCAAGGTAGCCAGCAGTGCGACATTGGCGGCATAGCCCGAGGAAAGAAACAGCGCGCTCTCGCAGCCGAAGAACCGCGCCGCGTCTTCCTCCAGCGCCTCGTGCTCCGGATCGTTGCCGCGCAGCAGCCGTGAGCCTCCCGAGCCGAGCGGCACCCCGCGCGCTATTGCAGCTTGCACCGCGCCTGCCAGCCGGGGCGAGGCAGCCATGCCGAGGTAGTCGTTCGAGGCGAAATCGCGGCCAAGGCGCTGGCGCAAATCGCGCCGCCGTGCACGCGCCGACAGCCCCGCCAGATCAGTCTGGTGCGCCCGCCACAGTGCCGATCCTGCTTTCACTGCGGTTTCCGACATGGTCAGCCTGTGCAGGCGCCAGAGCAGCTGGCGGCGCGGTCGGCGCGCATCGGTTCCTCGCCTTCCATCGGCTTCAGGCCAAGCCGCGCAAACAGCGCGCCATCGGCATCATCGCCGGCATTGGCGGCGGTGAGCAGCTTGTCGCCGGTGAAGATCGAATTGGCCCCGGCCATAAAGCACAGCGCCTGCGTCGTGTCCGACATCGATTCGCGCCCAGCTGAAAGCCGGACCATCGAGCGCGGCATGGTGATGCGCGCGACTGCCACGGTGCGCACGAACTCGATGTCGTCGATCTTGGCGAGCGGGGTATCGGCCAGCATGTCGCCCAGCACGGTGCCCTTGATCGGCACCAGCGCGTTCACCGGCACGCTTTCCGGATGCCGCTCGAGCGTGGCAAGCGCGTGAATGAAGCCCACCCGGTCACTGCGAGTCTCGCCCATGCCGACGATCCCGCCCGAGCACACATTGATCCCTGCCGCGCGCACGGTACCGAGCGTGTCGATCCGCTCCTCGAAACTGCGCGTAGTAATAATCTCGCTGTAGCGTTCGGGCGACGTGTCTATGTTGTGGTTGTAGTAGTCGAGCCCGGCATCGGCGAGCATGGCCGCCTGCGGCTCGGTCAGCATGCCCAGCGTCATGCAGGTTTCCATGCCCATCTGGCGCACGCCCTGCACCATGGCGACAATCGCGGGCATGTCGCGGTCCTTGGGATTGCGCCAGGCCGCACCCATGCAGAAGCGCTTGGATCCGGCATCACGCGCCTGTGCGGCAGACTGGAGCACAGCCTGCACATCCATCAGCTTGGTCGCCTCGACCCCGCTGTCGGCCTTGACCGATTGCGCGCAGTAGCCGCAATCCTCCGGGCATCCGCCGGTCTTGATCGAAAGCAGCGTGCACAGCTGCACTTCATCCGCGCGGTGATGCTCGCGGTGGATCGTGGCAGCGCGAAACACCAGTTCAGTGAACGGCAGATCGAACAGGGCCGCGATTTCGGCGCGGGTCCAGTCGGTCCGCACGGCTGCAGGGGTTTCGCGCAAAAGGATGGCTGTTTCGGACATCAAAGCTTCCCGGTCCCGTCAAAGTTCTGTCGTCATTAGGACAAAACCCTGCGGCGCGCTGCCTGAAAATGAGCGTCATTTCATTGCTGCGCTGCGCCGCGGCCAAACTGTCCGGCAATGCTCGCCGTCAGGCCCGGCGCGTCGCCCGCGTTTACCATGGCAGAAAGGTTTGCCTGCTAAGCCGGTCCGGCAGGCGGGCCCGTTCAGGGGTCTCCCGTCGTATGGATCAGGACTGTTATGGATTCTTTCGGGCGCATCGGGGTTATCGGCCTGGGCTATGTGGGGCTGCCGCTGGCGGTGTCGTTTGCGCGCAAGCACGCAGTGATCGGGCTTGATGTCAACCAGTCGCGCATTGCTGCTCTCAAGGCCGGGATCGATCATACCAACGAAGTGACGCCTGATGAACTCAAGGCGTCGGCGCTCGTCGTCACCGACAACCCGGAAGACCTGCGCGGCTGCCGGATCATCATCGTGACCGTGCCCACCCCGGTCGATGAAAGCCGTCGGCCCGACTTTTCCGCCCTGCACAAGGCCTGCCTCACCGTGGGCAAAGTGATCGAGCCGGGCGCTGTGATCGTGTTCGAATCGACTGTCTATCCGGGCGCGACCGAGGAAGTCTGCGCGCCGGTGATCGAGGCAACCTCGGGCCTGCGATCCGGGGTGGACTTCAAGCTCGGCTACAGCCCGGAGCGGATCAATCCGGGTGACAAGGCGCATCCGTTCGAGAAGATCGTGAAGGTGGTTTCCGGACATGATGCGGAGACGCTCGATCTCCTCGCCGATCTCTATGGGTCGGTGGTCACTGCCGGCATCCACAAGGCTTCGTCGATCAAAGTCGCCGAGGCTTCGAAAGTCATCGAGAACACCCAGCGCGATATCAACATCGCCCTGATGAACGAGATTTCGAAGATCTGCGATCTCGTAGGCATCCGCACCAGCGAAGTGCTGGCGGCGGCGGGCACCAAGTGGAACTTCCTGCGGTTCTATCCGGGGCTTGTCGGCGGGCACTGCATCGGGGTCGATCCCTATTACCTCACGGCAAAGGCCGAACAGCTCGGCTATCATCCGCAGGTCATTCTTGCCGGAAGGCGCATCAACGACGGCATGGGCAGCTATATCGCGCAGCGCACGGTCAAGATGATGGCCGCGGCCCACTGCAAGCTGGCCGAGGCGCGAGTCGGAATTCTCGGGCTGACATTCAAGGAGAACGTGCCCGATATCCGCAATTCCAAAGTCGAGGACATTGTGCGCGAGTTTGCCGAATTCGGCATCCGTCCCTTGGTCCACGATCCCCTTGCTGATCCCGCCGCGGCGCAGCACGAGTTTGGCATCACGCTTAGCGCGTTGTCCGACATGCACGATCTCGATGCCCTCGTGCTTGCGGTGTCACACAGTGACTATGCGGCTCTGTCCAAGGTTGAATTGAGCGCGATGCTGACGCCGGGCGGCGTCATTGTCGATGTCAAATCCGCACTTGCGCCGGAAGTACTTCCCGAGGGCGCGCGGTACTGGAGCCTGTAATGCTGGAGCCTGTAATGCAGGGGGCTGCGGCCTGATCATCAGCGGATACGGTATCGACTACCTCGCTCCCGCGCGGCAATGTGGCAATCTCGCTGTTCCAGATCATGCCCGTCGCCGAGATCTCCGGCGCGAGCCGGCGATAGAAATTGCCGTTTAGCTGGGTTCTGGCGATCAATTCACCCCGGAATTTGAGGTAGAGCGCGTTGTCGGGGACAGCGGCATCGGTCTCGTTCCAGAACTGGTCGAGCGAGCCCTGATACGTCAGTCCCGGCATGTCCCACACCGCTTCGCCGACCGCCTTGGTCGGGCATCTCATGCCGATCGAAGTCAGGCCCACCGTGCTGTTTATCACCACGACGCCGAGGCAGTTGCGGATCAATGTGGGGGTATGCTGATCATGGATGTAAAGCACCCGGTCCGCGCAACTGTGCGCCTGCGCGATCGCACTGATCAGCCGCGTATAGTTGCGATAGCCGCGATCCATCGGATGGTGTTTCAACACCAACCGACTGTCAGCCGGAGCGTGGGCGGCGAAGGACTTGATGGTCGATGCGATGAAGCCTTCGATCCCGCCGACATCGGCATGGAACAGGACCTGGGCGTCGTTGTGAACTTGCAGTGGCACGAGATAGAAACGCTTGTGCCATTCGCCCGCCAGCTCGTCCTGCACCCCGCGCTGGCGCCATTTGTACCACCCCTTGCGCAGCGGCGACAGCAGCCAGGGCAGCGCTTCCCGAAGTTTCAGCGGCCGGTGGTGCTCGTAATGCGGGTATGACCACCGCCCAAGGCCGCCGATCGTGAAGTAGAGAAAACCGCACCATACCATCCGCCAGAACCCGCTCGGCACTGAGCGGGTCGCAATGATCCGAGTGGGGGTCGCATGGTATTCTTCTGGTGCGCGGGTCATCGGGCTGTTGGCATTGACCCCGTCGCGCTCCAGCGTGACGAAATCGGGGCGCAGATAGCCCTCTTCGAAAACGCTGACCTCAATCCCGAGCCGCATGGCCACGGCATGCGCGCCGCGATGGATCGGCCGACAATCCCCGAACAGGAATACCAGATCGATCCGCAAATCGCGCAGCCGCTGTTCGAACCAGCCCGGCCAATCCTCCATCCGCCCGCGATAGGATTCGCCATCAGGAAAAAACAGCCAGTCCCCCGCGTTGAAATTGATCTTGTGGACCTCACAATCCGCAGCGCGCAAATCCATGGCGAAGCGCTGGAAGAACGGGCCAACCGGCCCTTGCAAAAGGAGCACGCGCCGACCGGCAAATGCCCTGATGCCACCCTCGATCACGCTCTGCGACTCCCCCACAACGCGCCGCTCAACACACGGAGCTTTCGCAATTGCCGCCTTGGCCAGCCCGAACGCAGTCGCTCAAGCCGACCTGCCTCTTGAAGCACATCGCGGGCTTGCGCAATGCGGGACAAAGCCAAATCGCACCTATCGATCTGCCCGGTCTCGCTGTTCCAGTAGATCGGATATTGGAGCAGAGCCCCGGCTACGAGCGCATCGAGCGACAGTCGCCGCGTTCGCCGAGGCCAGGCGGGCGAGTTCGCCGCGTGATCCTCAGTCAGGCCCCAACCGGCATAAAACGGCGCGCCATACGTCACCACCGGCTTGCTGCGCAGTAGTGCGTCGAACCCGGAAAGCGATGTGATTGTATGGACTTCGTCGCAGGCGTCGATGCAGCTGACGATCGAGGCATCGGCTTCGATCCGGTCAGCAATCGCCCAGGCTTCGCGCCGTGCGATCCGTCCGCTGCGATTGCCGCTCATGACATCGGGGTGCGGCTTGTAGACGATCCACGCATCGGGCCGCGCTGAGCGCACAGCCTGTAGCAAGGCGAGGTTGGTGCGCAGCGCCGCCCCGCCCAGCGCGATCGAGGCATCGGTTTCGACCTGGCCCGGCACGAGGACGATCCGGCGGCCCTCAGCGCGCCACTGCGGCACCTTGCGCGGCTCGATGTTGTACTTGGTCAAACCCTGCGCGACGATGAACCCCCGCACGCGCGCCGCGTCGGCCAGTTCGTGGTCGGTGAAGTCGGTGGTCTGTAGAACCGTTTCGAGGTCGCATGGGCCTGTGGCATCGAAATAAATACCGGTGCGATCAATCACCAGCGATTGCGGCGGAATGAGGTCCGATCCCAGGCCGACCGAGCGAATGAACCCGTCTTCAAGCCGCAGCAGCGCCGCGCCGGTGGCAAGTGCCAGCGCGGCAATGCCGGGTGGCGGCACGGCGCCCCAGATCGCGATCCCGTCGGTGGGTGAAGGCGCAAACGCGCTGGCCGCGGCAACGCTGTCGGCAAAGACGAGGTGGCGGCACTGGGATTGCAGCAGCGCACGCAGGTTGTGGGCCTTCCACCGCCGCAGCCCGACCGCAATGATCCGGTCAAGTGGTTGCGGCATCAGCGCTCGCTCGCTCTGTGCCAAGGCAGGGTTCGCCCGTCATGCGCTGGCACTTTATAATCCGGCCACCCCTGCGACCAGTTCAAGCCGCTGCGCCCAGGTGTGGTGCTTCGCGACATAGGCCGCACCCTCTCGCGCGCGGTCAAGATCATCCGGCGACGGGCCAGAGCGCAGCCGGCCGAACAGCGCGCGCGCCTCTTCCGGGGTTGAAACGACATGACAGAAATCGCGGAACATCGCCTCGATCGAGCGGGCGGCAGATGTCACGGCGATCCCGCCGCAAGCCAGGATTTCGACCAGTCGGCGCGATACCATGGTCGGCGAATCTGTCACCGTGTTTACATTGAGGGAGATCAGGTGATCTTTGTAGATCTGGGCGGTCTCGGTGTGTGGCACCGCAGGGCGCACTACGAGCCCCTCCCACTCCGGATAGCGGTAGATCTGCGAAGCCCGATCTGAATTGCGGTCATAGATCGTCAGGCCCAAGCCGCACTCCCGCACCGCGCCGAAGGCCATGTTTTGCCAGGCGCGGCGGGCCTCGTGGATATGGGTGCTGTAGCTTCCCACGAAATTGGCGTCGTTGGAGCGGAAGTTGAACCCGCTGAAATTGTGGAGCTTCGGCTGGACTGGAAACGGGAGCACGCCAACTGTAGCGCCGCTACCCAAGGCCGCGCGGTAGCGCGGTACGCAATTGGCATCCACCGTGAACACGTGCTCGAACAGGCGGGCGCTGGCGATGAAGCGGTCGAAGTGGACCCCGTCTTCCTTGTTCCAGAACATCGTCGGAATGTGCAGATCGCGTGCGACCGAGACCAGCTTGCGCAGACGGCGGTTAGACCGCAGCATGTAGCCCGGATAAGACGCGATCTTGTACTTCCATGACGAATCCACGCCGTGCCAGGCGGATTCGACCAGCAGGAGATCGGGCTTGGCCGCGCGAAGCAGCTTTGCAAAGCCTGTCGCGGGAACATCGATGATCGTGCACTCGTGGGCAAGGCAGGACCGGGTCAGCTCGTCGGCAAGCAATGCGATTTTGAGACCGCTCACGGGCATCGCAGTGGCATGACGGTATCAGCGGTCGGAGAAACGGGCCTGGTCGTAAATCGCAGCGTCACACCACGGGCGCGGCTGGCGGCTGCCGCGGACGGCAATCTGGCGCCGTTCCTCGATGCCTTGAAAGCGGTTGCCGCTCGCAATGTTGCCGGCCGACGGACATTCGCCCGTTTTCTTGGTGCATTCCGCGTTCTTATCAAGGTCGCAGAACCATTCCTCGATAGCCGCCGCCTTGTCTGAGGTTATGAAGGTGTTGCGCATGATCTCGTTGCTGCCTGAGCGGTCGCGCAACTTGATCGCAGAGCCGCAGAAATCCTCGAACTTGTTGCGATCAATCTTGTTTCCGAACGAGGTGTGCGCAACGTAAATCGAGTGAAGACCGGCGCATGAGGTGACCGGATAGTTGCGGATCGTATGGAAATAGTTGTCCTCGATCACGTTCTCGCGCGAATTCACCAAGCGCACGGCGGCCGTGGATTTGCCCTTCCCGGAAGCACTGCCGATGCGCGCGAACACGTTGTCCGAAATGACCGTGCCCATGTTGTAACCCTGCGGATCATCCCGATCACCATTCAGCGTGATCGCGGTTCCATAGTCGACAATGCGCAGGTTGCGGATCGTAAGACCGGTGGCGCGCCCAGCGTGACCGTCATAGCGTAGCCATGTTCCCGAACCATTACCGTAGAAGGCAGGGTAATCCGCTGCCACTGTCGTGGTCCCCGAAATGGTCAGCTTGCCGCGCACACTCTGGTCGTTCAGCGTCAGGGTTTGGTTGCGATAAAGGCCAGGACCCACGATGATCGCCATGTCCTCGCCAGTCTTTGCCGAACGGTCCGCAGCGCGCCGAACCGCGGTGGCCAGGGTGGCAACCGGCCTTCGCTCGGAAGCACCATCGTTGCGGTCATCGCCGTTGAGCGCAAGGTGGATTTCCCCCGCATTGGCAACCTGAGAGGCACCCAATGTGGCCGCCAGCATGAAGATGCTCGCCACGATCCGAAACCGTTTAGCCAAGTTCATCGTCTCCGATCGCACATTGGGGGAAGCAAGCGACATGCTCTTGCGGTTCTAGGCGACAAGTTCAGCCAGAGGAAGCTTGCATGAAAGATTCTCCCTGAATGCGAGATTAAACTGCGCCACAGCTGCTTCGATTTCCGGCAGACGGCGTTCAAACACTTCGGCCGCTGGGCCTTCGAGATGCTTGGCGCGGCGCTTGCCGGTGGCGCGCTCGGTCGCATTGCGATTGGATGTGCTGCCAACAATATCCTCGATCCAGTCAGCCGAGGCGTCGACTGGCAGCGACGCAAACAGCCGGGCAGAAACCCAGGCCGGTTTGGTGTCTGAACGAATGAAGTCATCTAGATTGAGAATGCCGATGGAAACGCGCGCGTCGCCTGATTCAGCGAGTTTCTGCAAGATAAGCGCATTGCCAAGGCTGGTAATGTAATTGTCGATATACCGGTTGGGCCCATCAAGAAACCACGGCATTTCGATTAGCGAGAGGTAGCAATCTGCAATGTTGCGAATGCAGTAGAAATAGGATGTGTGGACAAAACTTTCGCCGACAATATCTTTCATCATGCGGTGATAGTGCTCACCATGCGGTGTCTTGAAGCCCTGGATTTTGGCCTTGGGTTTGGTCACCCGGCGAACTTTGGAAAAGCTGGCAAACAGTTCCACCACAGCCTTGGCTCGCTTTTTGGAATAGAACTTGGCCGCGTAGCCAGTCGGGTACGCGACATCTGCTGAAACCATCAGATCGCGGACGCTGCGAATGAGCGAATGGCGTATTTCACCCTGGATGCAGATTGCGGGGTGCCGATTGAGAAAATCGGTAAACTGGCGCGTGCCGGATCGGGGCATGCCGCATACGACAACAAATGTCTCGTCCAGCGGCCGGCCCTCATCCAGCAACTGGTCCCCGTCCAGCGACCGGGCCCCGTCCCCGGGGGGCGACATGACAGTTTCCTTCATAGCGATTCTGAATGCCTCACAATCCCCGGACACAGCGCGCTTAGTGCCGCAATAGTGCCTGGTCAAAGGTCTTCGGTTATCCGGCCTTCATCGCAGATTACCTCGAACTCCTCATCGGCCTGATGGCCGGGCAAACCGAATTCCGCTGCAAGCCCGCCGGTAAAGAACTGGTTCATAACAAGATTGACGCCGAAATCATTCACTTCACGCAGATCCGGGTCGAAGAACATGCCGCGTGACGGGTGCCCGATGATCAGTTCGTACGAAGGGAAATAATGGATTTCGGCGTGATCGGCAGCAAGATCACCCGCCACGGCGCGCAGCACCGATTTGGAATAAATCGTCGCCGGCAGCACGTGCTGATCGGTGGCGGTGGCGATCAGCGGCACCGGCGAGACCGTCAGCAGCATGCGCGCGCCGGGATTGACCGCCTTGAGGATGGCCCAGAACG
>JBJXEK010000320.1:0-2516 GCA_046155055.1 Novosphingobium sp.
GGTGCGCCCAGGCCACGCCCTTGTCGACGAAGCGCTGGATGAACTGCGCCGCAGTGATCGAGCCGCCGTAGCGCGGGCCGACGTTCTTCATGTCGGCAATCGGGCTGTCGATCAGCTTGTCGTAAGCCGCGCCCAGCGGGAAGCGCCACAGCGTGTCACCGCTGGTCTTGCCCGCCGCGTCGAGCTGGCTGGCCAGCAGATCATCGTTGCAGAACATCCCGCCGTGCTCGTGGCCGAGCGAAACGATAATCGCCCCGGTCAGCGTGGCGAGATCGACGATCGTGGCCGGGCTGTATTCCTGCTGCACCCAGGTGACGGCATCGCACAGCACAAGTCGCCCTTCGGCGTCGGTGTTGATTACCTCGATCGTCTGGCCCGACATCGAGGTGACGACATCGCCCGGCCGCTGCGCCGCGCCATCGGGCATGTTTTCAACCAAACCACACACGCCGATCACGTCCGCCTGCGCCTTGCGCCGCGCGAGCGTCAGCATCGTGCCCGCCACGGCCGCCGCGCCGCCCATGTCCCACTTCATGTCTTCCATACCCGCCGCAGGCTTGATCGAGATGCCGCCGGTATCGAAGGTCACGCCCTTGCCGACGAACGCGGTCGGCTGCGCGCCGGCCTTGCCCTTCCACCGCATTGCCAACATGCGCGGCTCGCGCACCGACCCTTGCGAAACGCCAAGCAGTGCGCCCATGCCGAGCGCGGTCATCTGCGCCGTGTCCAGCACCACAATCTCGATGCCCGTGCCCTCAAGCCGCGCCATGCAGCGCTCGACGAAGCTTTCCGGGTAGATCACGTTGGCGGGTTCGGTAACCAGCTCGCGCGTGAATTCCACGCCTTCTGCCAGGGCGCTTTCGGACTCCCACAGCGCCTCGGTGCCCTCGGGCGCGCCGATCGCGACGATCCGGGTCAGCGAAACCTTCTGATCGTCGGGCAGCTTGGTGCGGTAGATGTCGTGCCGCCAGGCGCGCAGCCGGGCCGCGAGCAGCACCGCCGCCGCCTCTTCTGCGGTGAGCGCGCTGCCGGCAAAGTCGATGGCAAGCGCCGTCTCGCCCGAGGCGAGGTATTTCGCGGTGAGCGCGCCCCCGGCACGTTCGAGCGATGCCATGCGCCCCGCCGCTCCCGATTCGCCGATCCCGGCGAACGCGCGGCGCGTCACGGTATCGCCCTCCGCCGTAAAGACCTCGAACACCTGGCCCGGCTTGCCCGTGAAGCGCGCCGCAGCCGCCGCTTCGCGCACCAGCAGGTCCGCGCTTTCCGGCAATGAATGCTCAAGGGCATCTTGGGCAAAAAGGCTGGCAACCAGACGGGGCCGGGGTGTTGCGACTGCGGGGAATTCGATAATCATCAAAGGCTCCTGCCGGAAAAATGCCACACGCCGCAGGCCATGATCGGCCAGACGCGAATTGTGGGTTTGCAGTTAAGCGGCGCGGGTGCGATAGGCAAGGCCATGCAACCCGCCCCGCGGCCGCTGCCGCAAGCCTTTTTCCGATGCTTGCGGCCTCTTGGCGTCGCCCCCACTCATGTCTTTTTGCGCCCCGCCTTCAGCCCGTTGTGGGCTGCAATCGGGGCCGTTTCGCTCGGCGTCGCGCCGGCGGCGGCGCAAGAAGTAGGCCAGCAAACGACCGAGCCCGCAACCGCTGAAACGCCCGCGCCCAAAGGTGCAAACGCGCAGGATGCGATCCGCTTTCAGGCCGACCGCGTCACCTATGGCAGCGATGCCGACGAGGTGACCGCCACCGGCAGTGTCGTGCTGCGCCGGGGCGAGCAAACGGTGCGGGCCGACAGCGTGACCTGGAATCGCAAGACCGGGAAGATCGAGGCGAACGGCAACATCCGCTTCGTCGATGATGCGGGCAATGTCCTCTACACCGAACAGGTCGAACTGACCGACGCGCTCAAGGCAGGCGCGATCGAAGACTTGCTGCTCGTGCTGCGCCAGGGTGGCCGCCTCGCCGCCGCAAACGGCGAACGCGGCGCAAACGGCGATCTCGTGCTGCACGACGCGGCATTTTCGGGCTGCGCGGTCGAGACCGAAGCGGGCTGCCCGAAGCGGCCGAGCTGGGAAGTCACGGCGGTCGAGGTCCGCTACGATTCGGCACGCCGGCGCGTTTACTACAAGGGCGCGCTGCTCCGGGTGTTCGGCTTGCCGCTGCTACCACTGCCTGGGCTCAGCCACACGTCCGATTTTCGCGCGGAAAGCGGCCTGCTCATCCCCGATCTGCGCTTCAGCGCGGCCAATGGCGCGGAAATCAGCGACACCTATTACTGGCGGCTGGCCAGCAACAAGGATCTGGCGGTCACCGGCTATGGCTTTACCGGCGCGCTGCCGATGGTCTCGGCGCGCTATCGCCAGCTCACCGGCAAGGGGGCCTATCAGGTCACCGGATACCTGACGCGAAGCGCGCGCATCAAGCTCGGCACCGGCACGGTCACGTCTGACAACGCGCAGGAACAGGTCTTCCGCGGCTATTTCGAGGCGAACGGCCGCTTTCAGCTATCGGATGCCT
>JBJXEK010000321.1:0-22476 GCA_046155055.1 Novosphingobium sp.
CTGCCCCGATCATGCCTGCTTTCGCGCGCCTTGCCACCCTTTCTGCAGCCTTCCTTGCCTGGACAGCGCCCGCGTTTGCGGCTCCGGTGGCAGACGCCGCAACGCTGGCAGCCGTGAGATCCTGCACGCCCGCGCGGCCTTGCGCAGCCAGACTGCCAGTGCGCGTGGTGGTCGTCACCATGTTCGAGATCGGCAAGGATTCCGGCGATAAGCCCGGAGAATTCCAGCTCTGGAAAGAGCGCCGACACCTGACGGAAACGCTGCCATTCCCGCAAGGGTGGCACAATCTCGCCTATGATCCCGAGACCGGGGTGCTGGCGATCGTGACCGGCATGGGCTCGATCAAATCGGCCACCGCCGCGCTGGCGCTTGGTCTGGACGAACGGCTTGATCTTTCCAAAGCCTATTGGCTGGTGGCGGGGATTGCCGGAATCGATCCGGCAGAAGCCTCGGTCGGTTCGGCCGCCTGGGCGCATTATCTGATCGACGGCGACATGGCGCACGAGATCGATGCGCGCGAGATTCCGGCGGGCTGGAAAAGCGGTTACTTTGCGCTGCACAGCAAGGGTCCGGAAGACCCGACCCCGCTCGAGCCCGCAAATGGCGAAATGTTCGAACTCAATCCTGCGCTACAGGACTGGGCTTTTGCGCTGACCAAAGATGCGGCGCTGCCGGACGATCCCCGGATTGCCGCGGCGCGAACGAAGTTTACCGGCTATCCCAACGCGCAGAAGCCGCCCTTTGTGCTCAAAGGCGATAATCTGGCGGCGATGACCTTCTGGCACGGCGCGAAGATGACGCAGTGGGCCAACGACTGGACCATGTTTTGGACGCGGGGGAAGGGCGAGTTTGTTACCTCCGCGATGGAAGAGACCGGCACGTTCCAGTCCATCGAATTCCTTACCAAAGTCGGCCGGGCAGACCGGGACCGGGTAATGGTGCTGCGCGCGGGAAGCAATTTCACGATGCCACCGCCGGGCACCGATCCCGCTACGTACCTCCTCAGCGAAAATCAGGGTTATGCGGGGATGACGGCGGCGCTGGAGAGCCTCTATACGGTGGGCAGCAAGGTGGTGGACGAGATCGTCAATCATTGGGACCGTTATGAGAATAGCCCGCCGAAATGACGGTGCGCTTCTGACATGGCGCTGACGCTCATCCGAAACGCCGCCGTTGTTGCGGTGATGGACGGCGATAGTGCTGCGGCCGGCACCGAGATTGCGGGCGGTGCAGTTGCCATGCGCGACGGGGTGATCCTGGCTGTCGGCACAACGGCCGAACTGGCGCCGCTGGCGGGGCACGCCGACGTGATCATCGAGGCAGCGGGCTGCGTGGTGACCCCCGGCCTCGTCAACACGCACCACCACCTTTATCAGACGCTGACCCGCGCGCTGCCGGGCGCGACCGAGGCTTCGCTGTTTGGTTGGCTGGGACGGCTCTATCCGGTGTGGGCGACGTATACGCCGGACGATGTGTTCGCTGCGACCCAACTGGGGCTGGCCGAACTGGCGCTTTCGGGCTGCTCGCTGAGTTCGGATCACTTGTACCTGTTTCCTAATGGCGTGACGCTGGACGACACGATCCATGCCGCCGAAGGCATCGGCCTGCGCTTTCACGCAACGCGCGGGAGCATGAGCGTGGGGACAAGCGCCGGGGGCTTGCCGCCAGACAGTCTGGTCGAGCAAGAAGACGCAATCCTTGCTGATTGCATCCGTGTGATCGACCGGTTCCATGATGCTGCCGACGGCGCGATGGTGCGCGTGGGCGTCGCGCCCTGTTCGCCGTTTTCGGTGAGCCGGGACCTCATGCGCGATGCCGCGCTGCTGGCGCGCGACAAGGGCGTGATGCTGCACACGCATCTGGCCGAGGACGCGGATGACGTGGCGTTCAGCCTTGAGCGCTTCGGCTGCAGACCGGGCCAATATGCCGAGGAACTGGGCTGGACCGGTCCCGATGTGTGGCATGCACACTGCGTGCAGCTCGACCATGCCGAAATCGACCTGTTTGCGCGCACGCGCACCGGTGTGGCGCATTGCCCCGGCTCGAATTGCCGCCTGGGTTCGGGCATTGCACCGCTGCGGCGCATGGTCGATGCGGGGGTGCCGGTGGGGCTCGGCGTCGATGGTTCGGCTTCGAACGATACGGCAAACTTGCTCGGCGAGGCGCGGCAGGCGCTGCTGCTCCAGCGCGTGACGCACGGCGCTACTGCATTTGCGGCGCGCGAGGCGCTGCGGCTGGCGACGCGCGGCGGGGCAGAAGTGCTCGGGCGGCGCGACTTGGGCCAGCTCAAGCCGGGGCTGCGCGGGGACGTGGCCGTGTGGGACATGGCCGACGTCGCTTCCACCGGCGCGTGGGATCTCGTCGCCGGGTTGGTGCTCGCGCCGCCCGCGGGGGTGCGCGATCTGTTTGTCGAAGGCCGCGCCGTGGTCCGCAGTGGCGATTTGGTGCGCACGCCGCGCAGCGCAGTGCTCAAGGCTGCGCGCAGGTCGCTCGATCGCCTCATGGCCATAGCCTAGGAGACTTGCCCGCCGTGCCATCGCCCGCTGCCGTCACCCGCGAACAGGCCCGCGATCCGGATTATTTCCCGGGGCTGGGCCTAGCCCTTCCGCTCGGCATCCAGCACGTTCTGGCGATGTTCGTTTCGAACCTCACGCCGCCGATTATCATCGCGGGCGCGGCAGGGTTCGGCTTTGGTTCGCCTGATCCCTCCGCATTGATCTACATGATCCAGATGTCGATGCTGTTCGCCGGGATCGCCACCTTGATGCAGACGGTTGGACTGGGCCCCATCGGCGCGCGGCTGCCGCTCGTGCAGGGGACGAGCTTTGCCTATATCCCAGTGATGATCCCGATCGTCGCGGGCAAGGGCGTGGAGGCGATGGCCGCACTGACCACGGCGGCGCTGATCGGCGGACTGGTGCATGCGGTGCTCAGCGTATTCGTTGGGCGCGTGCGTTTTGCCTTGCCGCCGCTGATCACTGGGCTGGTCGTGCTGATGATCGGCCTCTCGTTGATGCGCATCGGGGTTCAGTATTCAGCCGGCGGCGTGCCCGCAATCGGCACGCCCGCTTTCGGCGCGGGAAGCAGCTGGCTGCTCGCGGGGGTGGTCGTGTTTGCGACGCTGGGCCTCAAGTTCTTCTCGCGCGGGGTATGGTCGACCGCCTCGGTGCTGTTAGGGCTGCTGGCGGGGTATCTCGTGGCGCTGATGATGGGGCGGATTTCGTTCGAGGCAGTGAGCGCCGCGCCCATCGTGATGGTGCCGAGCCCGTTCCACTTCGGCTTCGCGCTGTCGGCCTCGGCAATTCTGGGCTTCGTGCTGACCGGCTTTGTCTCGTCGATCGAATCGATCGGCGATGTCGAGGCGATCTGCGAGGGCACGGCGGGGCGGCCGGCGACCGATGCCGAACTGCAGGGCGCAGTTGCGGCGGATGGGGTAGGTACCGCTCTGGCAGCTATTTTCGGCGCAATGCCCAACACGACGTTCAGCCAGAACGTGGGCCTCATCGCGATTACCGGCATGATGAGCCGCCACGTCGTGACCCTGGGCGCGGTGTTCTTGATCCTGTGCGGATTGGTGCCAAAGATCGGCGCGGTGATTACTACGATCCCCATCGAAGTGCTGGGCGGCGGGGTGATCGTGATGTTCGGGATGGTGGCTTCGGCCGCGCTTTCGATGCTCAGCGGGGTAACCTGGAATCAGCGCAACATGCTGGTGTTCGGCGTCTCGCTCTCGCTGGCCTTGGGGTTGCAGCTGGAGCCTGAGGCTGCGGCGCATCTGCCCGAGACGGCGCGCATTCTGGTGACGTCCGGCGTGCTGCCGGCAGCTGTGATGGCCATTGTGCTCAATCTGCTGCTGCCGCGAGAAACGTTCGATGACACGGCGGATGAGGAGCTAGCGAGCACTTCGCTCGCTCCAGCCGAGTAACTGCAGGTGACGAGCGCGCTCTTTTTTGCAACAAACCGTCCGGTTCATTGCGTTGGATCGGTAGGGGTCGGCGCGGCATAGCGAGGGGAGCCATGGCAGCGCGCATCAAACTACCGTCGGTCGATCCGTTCCTGCTGTGGCTGGTGGGCTGCGTTGTTGCGGCGAGCGTGCTGCCCGCGCGCGGGGCGGCGTTGGCTTGGTTCGGTTTTGCCGCGAATGCCGCAATCGTGCTGCTGTTCTTCCTCCACGGCGCCAAGCTCTCGCGCGAGGCGATCCTTGCCGGGATCGGCAACTGGCGGCTGCATCTGATGACGCTGGCGTTTACCTATGCGCTGTTTCCGGTGCTGGGGCTGATGGCGGCGCGGGTGGTGGGGCTGGTCGTCGATCCCTCTCTGGCGGTGGGGCTGCTGTTCCTCGCGCTGCTGCCCTCCACGGTGCAGAGCTCGATTGCCTTCACCGCGATGGCAGGCGGCAATGTCGCGGCGGCGGTATGCAGCGCGTCACTTTCCAATCTGGTCGGCATCGTGCTGACCCCCCTGCTGGTGGCGGTGTTTATCCATGCGGGCGGGGCTGCCGGAGTCGATGGGCTCGGCTCTGTTAAAAAAATCGCGCTGCAATTGCTGCTGCCGTTCGTGGCGGGGCATTTGCTGCGGCCGGTGATCGGCACGTGGATTGATAGCCACAAGAAGCTGCTACAGCCGGTCGACCGCGCCTCGGTGCTGCTGGTCGTCTATTCCGCATTCAGCGCGGCGGTGGTGAACGGGGTGTGGCAGCGGGTCGGTCCGTTTGATCTGGGCGTGCTGGTGGCGGCGTCTGCAGCGATTCTGGCAGTGGTGATTTCGGTTAACGGCATCGCAGCGCGGGCAGCAGGGCTTTCGCGGGAGGATACCATTGTCCTGCTGTTCTGCGGTTCGAAGAAGAGCCTGGTTTCGGGCGTGCCGATGGCGGGTGCGCTGTTTGCTCCGGCGCAAGTGGGCATGGTGATCCTGCCGCTGATGATTTTCCACCAGTTGCAGTTGTTCGTCTGCGCTTGGCTGGCGGGGCGCTACCGCCAGGAGGGCGAGGCGCTTGCCGCTGCGGCGTTGCCGCTGCCGCCGCAGGGCGAGGCGGCGGCACTGGCGCAGGCGGAGGCAATCGGCCTGCCGATCCCGGAGGCATGCCGTCCGGGTGTGACCGCCAATCTTGCGCTGCTGACGGGCCATGCGCGGACCCTGCTGAACGAGGCCGGGGCATGAGGACGGCGAACGAAATTGCTACAGCCGTGCGGATGGGCAAGGTGACCGCGAAGGCTGTGGCTCAGCGGACGCTCGCGGCCATGGCTGCAGACCAGCATGTGGCGGTGACGCGGGTGCTTGGCGATAGGGCTATGGCCGAGGCTGCGGCGGTTGACGCCAAGGTCGAGCTTGGGGAGGATCCGGGGCTGCTGGCGGGTGTGCCCTATGCAGTTAAGGACCTGTTCGATGTGGCGGGCCTGCCCACGACCGCGGGTTCCGCTTCGCGGGTCAATGCTCCGCCCGCCGGTTCCGATGCCGAGGCGATCCGCCGCCTCTCGGCTGCCGGTGCAGTGCTGTGCGGCAAGCTCAACATGGACGAGTTTGCCTACGGGTTCGCCACGATCAACGCGGCCCACGGCACAACGCGCAATCCGCACGATCCCGACCGGCTGGCAGGCGGCTCGTCCGGTGGCTCGGCGGCGGCGGTGGCGGCAGGGCTGGTGCCGTTTGCGTTGGGATCGGACACCAATGGTTCGGTGCGCGTGCCGGCGAGCCTTTGCGGGCTTTATGGCCTCAGGCCCGCGCGGGGCGAGTTGCCGTTGGCGGGGACGTTTCCTTTTGCCGAGAGCTTTGACGAGATCGGGCCATTCACCGCCAGTCTGGACGATTTGGCATTGGTGTGGGGCGTGCTGCGTGGCGAATCGGTTTCTGAAACCGCTGCCGCGCCCCGCTTGGCCCGGCTGGGCGGGCGGTTCCGCGAGAATGCCGATCCGGCGCAGCTTTCGGGGATCGATGCGATAGCGCCCGGCGCGCCGATCGTCGTGCTGCCGGATATCAAGCGCGCGCGCAGCGCGGCCTTTGTGATTACCGCCTATGAGGGCGGGCACCTGCACCGCGAGGCCTTGGCGACGAGCGCTATGGCCTATGATCCCGCAGTGCGAGACCGGCTGATTGCGGGGGCCTTGCTGCCCGAGGCGCTCTATCGGCGGGCGTTGGCGTTCCGGACGGAGTTTCTGGCCCGGTTGGAGGCGCTGCTGGCCGATGTCGATGTGCTGCTGGCGCCTTCAGCGCCGTGCACCGCGCCGCTGATTGCCGATCCGCAGATCTTGATCGATGGGGAGCCGAGCCCGGCCCGCGCTGAGCTGGGTATCCATACCCAGCCGATTACGTTTGCCGCGCTGCCTGTGCTGGCAGTGCCGCTGCGGCGGCCCGGCGCGCTGCCGCTGGGGCTGCAACTGATCGGCAAGCCGGGCGGGGAGGGGGCACTGCTGCGGCTGGCGGCAGAGCTCGAGCATCAAGGAATTACCGGCGTAACCATGCCGGACAGTGCATTCGCAGGGGAAACAGCATGACAGGCGACGTGGCGATGGTCGAGGAACAGGGCCTGCTCGAGCGCCAGTTCAAGCTGAGTGAGCGTGGGACTACGGCGCGGACCGAGGTGCTGGCGGGCTTCACCACGTTTCTCACAATGGCCTATATCGTCCTCGTCAATCCGGCGATCCTGGGGCAGGCCGGACTGCCGGTGGCGTCTGTGGCGGCGGCGACGTGCTTTGCCGCGGCCTTCGCCTCGATCCTGATGGGGATGGCGGCAAACACCCCATTGGCGCTCGCGCCAGGCATGGGCCTCAACGCCTATTTCAGTTTCACCGTGGTGCAGCAGATGCATGTGCCCTGGCCGATTGCGCTGGGCTGCGTGTTCCTATCGGGCGTCGCGTTCCTGATCCTTACGCTGACCGGGGTGCGGCAATTGATCGTCTCGGTGATCCCGCAGCACCTGTTTGCGGCGGTGGCAGGCGGCATTGGTCTGTTTATCGGCTTCATCGGGTTGAAGGACGCGGGCATAGTCGTTGCCAACCCGGCGACGTTTGTGGCGCTGGGCAGCGTGACCCAGCCGGGACCGGCTCTGGCGCTGTTCGGGCTTATGGTGATCGGCACTCTCGCGGTGTGGAACGTGCGCGCGGCGATGCTGATCGGCATTGTGCTGACGACCTTGGCGGGCTGGGTCATGGGTCAGGTCCATGCGCCGACCGAGCCCTATAGCCTCGCGGCGCTGACGGGCACGGCGTTCAAGCTCGATATTCCGGGCGTGTTCGGCCTTTCCGGCAAACAGGGGATCGGGCTGCTCGAAATCCTGTTCGTGTTCCTGTTCGTCGATCTGTTCGACAATATCGGCACGCTGGTCGCAGTGACCAAGCGCGCGGGGCTGATGGATGCAGCGGGCAAGATTCCGGGGCTCAACCGCATTCTGATGACCGATGCGGTGGCGACGATGGTCGGTGCGGTGGCGGGTACCTCGACGGTCACCAGCTACGTCGAGAGCGCGGCAGGTGTGCAGGCGGGCGGGCGCACGGGGCTGACCGCGGTGGTCTGCGGGCTGCTGTTTTTTGTCACGATGTTCGTTGCGCCTTATGCGCAGCTGGTTCCGCTGGCGGCAACCGCGCCCGCGCTGATCGTGGTGGGCGGGCTCATGCTGCTGCCGCTGACCGAAGTGGATTGGGAGGACCCGATGGCGGCGATCCCGGCGTTTCTGACAGTGGCAATGATCCCGCTGACCTTCTCGATCGCCAACGGCCTGGCCTTCGGCATCACCGCGCACGCGCTGCTCAAGCTGCTCAAGGGGCAGGCGAGCACCAAAGACTGGTTCCTGTTTACACTTGCCGCGCTGTTTGTGGCGCGCTTTGCCTGGATGGCCGCAGCATGATCCGTAAAATTGCCTTTGCGCTGGCCGCGTTCGCCGCCGCGCTGCCCTGCGCCGCCTTCGCGCAGAAGCTGGATGACACGCCGCGTACGGTGGTGATGACTGCGTTTTATCCCGAGTGGCACTCGCTCGTGCCGACTATCAAGGACGCGAAGGAGCACACGATCAACGGCAGCACGTTCCTTACCGGCACGCTGGAAGGGAGGCCCGTGGTCCTGATGCAGAGCGGGGTCAGCGTGGTGAATGCCGCGATGAACACGCAAGTCGTGCTCGATCGGTTCACCGTGAAGCGCATCGTGTTTTCGGGGATTGCCGGGGGTGTCGATCCAGCGCTCTCGATCGGCGATGTCGTGGTGGCGGAGAACTGGGGGCAGTATCTCGAAGGCTCGTTTGCGCGGCGGACCAAGACCGGCTGGATGCCGCCCGATCAGGGGCACCCGGAATCGCCTGCGAACTGGAACTTCATCTTCCCGCGCGGCACGCTGATCACCAGCAAGGCTGTGCAGATGAGCCGCGTGTACCGCATTCCGGTCGATGCCGAGCTTCTGGCGTTGGCGCGCAAGGTGGTGCCCTCGATCACGCTGGAGCGTTGTGTGCCGCCGTCTGACAAGATGCGCCCCGGCTCGGCGCTGTGCCTCCCGCGCACGCCCAAGGTGGTGGTGGGCGGAACGGGGGTGACGGCAGGCATCTATGCCGACAACGCCGCCTTCCGCATGTATCTGCAAAAGGCATGGAAGGCGCGCGTGCTCGATATGGAGAGCGCAGCCGTGATGCAGGTGGCGATGAGCAACTCCGTGCCAGCGATCGTGTTTCGCAGCCTGTCTGACCTTGCCGGCGGAGACCAGCACAAGAACATGGAATACACGTTCGAACATCTCGCCTCAGCCAATTCGGCGCATGTCGTGCGCGCGTTTGTCGCTGCGTTGCCGGACTGACCGGCGATGACGCTCACCACGGTCTCGGGCACCAAGGGCATGGTCACCGCGCCGCACTATCTGGCGGCGGAGGCGGGCTTGTCCGTTCTGCAGGATGGCGGCAATGCGGTGGAGGCGGCAGTGGCCGTCGCGGCGTGTCTGGCGGTGGTCTATCCGCACATGACTGGGATCGGCGGCGACGGGTTCTGGGTGATCCACGAGCCAGACGGTACGGTGCACGGCATCCACGGCTGCGGCGGTGCAGCCAGGGCGGCTTCGCTCGACTTGTATGCCGGGCTGGAGGCGGTGCCGTTTCGCGGGCCTTTGGCGGCGAATACGGTAGCTGGGACGATATCCGGTTGGCGGGCAGCGTTGGAGAGTGCGGGCGGGGCGCTGCCACTGGCGCGCCTGCTGCGCGACGCAATTGCGCACGGCGAGGCGGGCTCGGCGGTGACGGCGGGGCACGCAGCGATTGCGGCAGCCAAGGGGCCGGAACTGCGCGGGCAGCCGGGAGCCTATGCGGCGACATTCGAGCCGGAGGGACGGCCTTTGCGCAAGGGCGATCTGCTGCGTCTGCCCCTGCTTGCGGCAACTATGCGGCAGCTGTGCGAGGAGGGGCTGGAAAGCTTCTACCGCGGGGTCTTGGCGGCGGACATTGCGGAGGATTTGGCGGCGCTGGGAAGTCCGGTTTCGGCGGCGGACTTGGCAGCGCATGAGGCAACGCATCCTCAGCCTTTGACGACGCAGATAAAGGGCGCACAGCTGTGGAACAGCGCACCGCCGACGCAGGGCTTTGCCTCGCTGATGATCCTCGCGCTGTTTGATCGGTTGGCGGCAGATGCGATGGATGGGTTCGACCATCTCCACGGGCTGATCGAGGCGACCAAGCAGGCGTTTCTGCTGCGCGATCGGCATGTCGGCGATCCGGCCTATCATGATTTTGATTGGCAGGGCTTGCTGTCTGACCCTGCGGCGCTGGCTGCGCTGGCTGCGCCGATCAATCCCGCAAAGGCCCTGCCGTGGCCGCAGCCGCCGCAGTGGGGTGATACCTGCTGGTTTGGCGCGGCGGATAATGCAGGCCGCGTGGTCAGCGCGATCCAGTCAACCTATTTCGAGTTTGGTTCTGGCCTCGTACTGCCGAAAACGGGGATTACGTGGCAGAACCGGGGGAGCAGCTTCCGGCTGGCGGAAAGCGGGTGGAATGCGCTGAAGCCCTATCGCAAGCCGTTCCACACCCTCAATCCCGCACTGGCGCGGTTCGCTGACGGGCGGGTGATGGCTTATGGGACGATGGGCGGAGAGGGCCAGCCGCAGACACAGGCGGCCTTGTTTACGCGCTATGCGCGCTATGGCTGCGATCTGCAGGCCGCGATCAGCTCGCCGCGTTGGCTGCTGGGGCGGACCTGGGGTGATCAGTCAACCACGCTCAAGCTGGAGGATGGGTTTGACCCGGCGCTTTATGACGCGCTGGCGGCCGCTGGTCATGAAGTCGAGCGCGTCGGGCCGCTCACCGCGGCGATGGGCCATGCCGGGGCGATCGTGCGTCATGCTGACGGACGGCTTGACGGCGCGACCGATCCGCGCAGCGACGGCGGGGTGGCGGCATGGTGACGGGCGGCGTGAGGGCTGTTGCGCGGTGCAAAACGCTCGGAGTGGCTCCTTTCAGCGATATGGCAGGCGGTCTTTATCGCGGATATCTGTCCAGCGCCCACCGTTCGGCCCTTGATCAGGTCGGACGCTGGATGGTCGAGGCAGGGATGAGCGCGGAAGTCGATCCTGCCGGAAACCTTGTCGGATACTATGCGGGAACGGACAAGGACCCGCCTTCACTGATCATTGGCAGCCATCTCGACAGCGTGCGCGACGCAGGGGTTTTTGATGGGCCACTCGGGATCATGCTGGGGATCGAATGCGTAGCTGCGTTGCATGAGCGGGGCGAGCGAATGCCGTTCGCGATCGAGATTTACGGCTTTGGCGACGAGGAGGGGTCGCGCTTTCCGGCTGCCATGCTCACAAGCCGAGCGGTCGCCGGTTCGCTTGACGCCGACCTCGTGACGATTGTCGACGGTGAAGGCGTGTCACTCCCGGATGCGCTGCAGCGTTTCAATGCCGATTATCGCGAGATTTGTACGGGCCTTGCAATCCTGCCGCGCGAGCAACTTGGGCTTGGCGGATTTCACAAGGCAAGACGTCAGCCTGCCAAGACGCTTGCCTACCTCGAGGCGCACATCGAGCAAGGGCCGGTGCTTGAAGCCGAGGGGCTTGCAGTGGGGACTGTAACCGGGATTGCCGCACAGCTGCGTTTCGAGATCGGGCTTTCAGGGACTGCGGGACATGCCGGGACTACCGCGATGGGGTTGAGGCGCGATGCTGTGGCCGGAATGGCCGAGATGGTGCTGGCCGCCGAAGAGGTGGCAACCGCGGGGCCGCCCGACCTTGTTGCGACGGTGGGGGTGGTCGAAGTGCCTGCGGGCGCGGCCAACGTGATTGCGGGGCGCAGCCGCTTCACGCTCGATGTGCGCGCCGGGGATGCGGTGGTGCGGGACAGGGCGGCCGAAGATATCCTGCGGCACTTCCGCGAGATTGCGGAGCGGCGCGATCTTGGCCTTTCCGTGCGGCAGGGCCATGACCTTCCGCCCAGCCCGTGCGATCCGGCGCTGATGGCCATGCTTGATGAGGCCACACGGGCGGCGGGTCATAGGCCGTTCCGCCTTGTTTCGGGCGCAGGGCACGATGCCATGATCATGGCCGCGCTTTGCCCCACCGCCATGCTGTTTCTACGCTGCCGCGGCGGCGTGAGCCACAACCCGGCCGAACATGTCGAGCCTGCGGACGCCGAGGCGGCGCTGGCGGTCATGTCCGGCTTTATCACGAGATTGGGAGCCAGCCGTGCCGCTTGATTCGACCTTCTTCGGCGAGATCGACCCGCCGCAGCGGCTGCTGATGGGTCCCGGGCCGGTCAACGCCCACCCGCGCGTGTTGCGGGCGATGGCGGCAGACCTGCTGGGCCAGTTCGATCCGGAAATGACCGCGTTCATGAACCAGGTCATGGCGCTCTATCGACCGGTGTTCGGCACTTGGAACCAGTGGACGATGCTGATCGACGGTACCGCGCGCGCGGCGATCGAGGCCTCGTTGGTGAGCCTGGTGGAACCAGGTGACACGGTGCTGGTGGTGAACTTCGGGCGGTTCGGGTTGCTGCTGACGGAAATTCTCTCGCGGCTTGGTGCCAAAATCGAGCAGGTGAGCGCGCCGTGGGGCGAAGTCGTGCCGATGGAAGCGATTGCGGAGGCGATCGAACGCTACGGGCCCAAGGTCGTGGCGACAGTGCACGGGGATACCTCCACCACCATGGCGCAGCCGCTCGAGGGGCTGGGCGCGCTGTGCAAGGCGGCGGGGGCCTATGCCTACGTCGATGCTTGCGCGACCTTGGGCGGCATGGAGATCGCGGCGGACCGGTGGGGCGTGGATGTCGTGACGGCTGGCCTGCAGAAGTGCCTTGGCGGACCTTCGGGCTCGGCGCCGATCACGATTTCGGACCGCGCGGCGGAACGCATCTTTGCGCGGCGGCACGTGGAGCAGGGCATTCGCCGCGCCGATATTGTCGACGGTGCGGGGCCGCGCATTCCGTCCAACTACTTCGATCTCGCGATGATCATGGACTACTGGTCGGAGAAGCGGCTCAACCACCACACCGAGGCGACCTCGATGCTCTATGCCGCGCGCGAATGCGCCCGCGTGGCGCTGGGTGAGGGGCTGGAGGCGCGCTTTGCCCGCCACCGCAAGGCGGGCGCGGCAATGGCAGCGGGCCTGCGCGCCATGGGTCTCACGGTGTTTGGCGACGACGCGCACCGCATGACCAATGTAACCGGTGTGTACATCCCGAACGGCGTGGACGGCGAGGCGATCCGCACCGCAATGCGCGACCATTTCGAGATCGAGATCGGCACCGCGTTCGGGCCGCTGCAGGGCAAGATCTGGCGCGTTGGCGCGATGGGCTACAACGCGATGAAGCACAAGGTGCTGCTGACCTTGGGCGCGCTGGAAGCCTGCCTGAAGGCGGCGGGCCATTCCGTCCCGCTGGGTGCGGCAGTGCCGGCGGCGCTGGTGGCTTGGGAGGCGGCATGACGACGGTGCGAGACCTCGTTGGTTATGGCAAAACGCCGCCCGCCGCGCAGTGGCCGGGCGGGGCGCGGGTCGCCGTGCAGTTCGTGATCAACTACGAGGAAGGGGCCGAGAATTCGGTCCTGAACGGCGACAAAGGCTCTGAGACGTTCCTTTCGGAGATGGTGGGAGCCGCAAGCCATCCGGCGCGCGCGATGGCGATGGAGAGCCTTTACGAATACGGCAGCCGCGCCGGGTTCTGGCGGCTCCACCGCCTGTTCACCGCACGCGGGGTGCCGGTGACGGTGTTCGGCGTGGCGGTGGCGCTGGCAGCGAACCCGGCGGCGGTCGAGGCCATGCTGGCGGCCGATTGGGAGATCGCAAGCCATGGGCTCCGCTGGATCGATTACCAGTATGTGCCCGAGGCAGTGGAGCGCGAGCATATTGCCCAGGCCATTGCGCTGCACACGCGGGTGACCGGCACGCGCCCGCTCGGCTGGTATCAAGGGCGGACGTCTCCGAACACCGCGCGTCTGGTGGTGGAGGAGGGAGGTTTTCTCTATGATGCAGACAGCTATGCCGACGATCTGCCCTACTGGGACACGCGCTACGGCAAGCCGCAGCTGATCGTGCCTTATTCGCTCGACGCCAATGACATGAAGATGGTGGCGCTGAACGGCTTTACCGAGGGCGAGCCGTTTTTCAGGTACTTGTGCGACACGTTTGAGCAGCTGCGCGAGGAAGGTGGACGGATGATGTCGGTCGGCCTGCATGGCCGCATCGCGGGGCGCCCGGCGCGGGCACGGGCGGTGGCGCGGTTTGTGGATCATGTGCTCGCGAGCGGCGATGCGTGGATTTCGCGGCGGGTGGACATCGCGCGGCACTGGCTGGCGGAGCATCCGGCATGACGGTAAACGATCTCGCCCTGCTGGCTGAAGTGACTGCCGCGTTCGAGGCTTACGAGCGCGCGCTGATGGCCAATGACCTGCCCGCGATGGACGCGCTGTTTCACGATGCGCCCACCACCAACCGGTTCGGTGTGGGTGAAGTGCTGTGGGGGATGGACGCCATCCGCGCGTTTCGCAAAGGGCGCGGGGGATCACCGCAGCGGGGGCTCGGGCATGTGGCGATTGCGGTTTACGGCGATGCTTTCGCGACCGCCGACGCCGAGTTTTTCCGCGAAGGTTCGGAGCGGCGCGGGCGGCAGAGCCAGGCCTGGGTCAAGTTTCCGGGCGGCTGGAAAGTTGTTTCCGCGCATGTCAGCCTTGAGGGAGCGACCTCTTGACCGCGCTGTTCGAGCACAGCCCCTGGGTGGAAGCGCGGGCCGAGGCGCGGCCCTCTAGCGGTGATCGCCATACCGATCTGATGGCTGTCGTACATGCGGCGAGCGTTGAGGAGCAGCTCGCGCTGATCAGGGCGCATCCAGAGCTGGCGGGCAAGGCTGCAATTGATCGCACGCTGACCGAGGCTTCGGCGGCCGAACAAGCCTCTGCCGGGCTGGACCGGCTAAACGAGGAGGAGTTCGGCCGGTTTCATGCGCTGAATGCGGCGTACCGCGAGCGGTTCGACTTCCCGTTCATCATCTGCGTACGGCTGACTGACAAAGCGGGCATCCTCGCAGCGATGCAAGCTCGGTTGGCGAACGATCGCGAAACGGAAATCGCCGCCGCCCTTGCCCAGATCGGCGAAATCGTGAGGCTCCGCCTGAATGATTTGGGCCTGGAGGATGCGCGATGAGCATCGATTGGGCCGAATGGCTGAATCTCGCCATTCGCTGGTTCCACCTGACCGCGGGCATAGCGTGGATCGGTTCGTCATTCTATTTCGTCTGGCTCGACAACCATCTCGTGCCGCCCAAGTCGGGTGAGGCATCGGGCGAGGTGTGGTCGGTCCACGGCGGCGGGTTCTATCACAAGCAGAAGTACCAGGTCGCGCCGAACCAGATGCCCGAGGACCTGCACTGGTTCAAATGGGAGGCCTATACCACTTGGCTGACGGGCTTCTCGCTGCTCGTGCTGATCTACTGGGTGGGGGCGGCGAGCTTTCTCATTGATCCGGCCAAGGCAGCGCTGTCGCAAGGCGCAGCGGTAGGTGTCGGGGCGGCGTCGCTGGTGGCTGGCTGGCTGGTCTATGACGGGCTGTGCCGCTCGCCGCTGGGGCACGACAACCGGCTGCTGGGGGCGGTGTGGTTTGCCCTGCTGGTCACGGCTGCCTACGGGCTCGATCAGGTGTTCAGCGCGCGCGGGGCTTATCTCCATGTTGGCGCGATCATCGGCACGACGATGGTGGGCAACGTGTTCTTCGTGATCATTCCCAACCAGCGCAAAGTCGTGGCCGCGCTGGTGGCGGGGGAGGTGCCCGATCCGGCGCTTGGCAAAGCGGCGAAGGCGCGCTCGCTCCACAACAATTACATGACGCTGCCGGTGCTGTTCATCATGATCAGCCCCCACTACGCGATGACCTTCGGCGCGGACCGTCCGTGGCTGGTGCTGGCGCTGCTGGGGCTGACGGGCGTGGCGGTGCGGCATGTGTTCAACTTGCGGCACCGCGGCGCGCCGACCGGGCGGGCCATGGCGGTTGCGGGCGTGCTGGCCTTCATCAGCGTCACGTATGTTTCGGCGGAGAAGGCAACGCTTCCGGCGAAGGTTGCGAGTACGGCGGCTGGCCCGGCCAACTGGGCGAGCGTGCAGCCGATCTTCGCCAGGCACTGCGTGGCCTGCCATGCCGAGAAACCGACAAGCGACATGGTCACCGCGCCGCCGCTAGGTGTCATGTTGGACAGCTATGAACATGCCCGCCAGTTCGCCCCGCGCGTGCAGAAGGTCGCGGTCGATGCCGAGATAATGCCGCTGGGCAATACCACCGGCATGACCCGCGCCGAACGCGATGCGCTGGGCCGCTGGATAACCGCAGGAACCCCGCAATGACCACGCTTTCTACCCACGTGCTCGATACCATGCATGGCCGGCCCGCTTCTGGCGTGCGCTTGTGGCTGGAGAATCAGGCGGGGGACATGCTGTTCACCGGCAAAACCAATGCCGACGGGCGCTGCCCCGAAATGCCGGAGGGCGTGCCGGAGCTGGTAGCCGGGCGCTATGCGCTGACCTTTGCGGTGGCGGAATACTTCGCGGCGGCAGGCGTGGTACTGCCCGATCCGCCGTTTTTGCAGGACGTGCGGATCGCGTTCGGAGTGGCGGATGGGGTGCACTACCATGTGCCGCTGCTGGTCTCGCCATTTGCCTATTCGACATACCGAGGGAGCTGAGCGATGGCAGTGCGCTTCCTGCTGGACGGCGAGGTGATCGAGATTGCCGATCCCGATCCGACGGGTACGGTGCTGGAGCACTTGCGCGGGCCATTGCGGCGCACCGGCACCAAGGAAGGCTGCGCCGAAGGCGATTGCGGAGCCTGCACGGTGTTGGTGGGGGAGCTTGTCGGGGCGGAGGTGGCATGGCGCGCGGTCAATGCCTGCATCCAGTTCCTGCCGATGCTCCACGGCAAGGCACTGATGACGGTGGAAAGCCTCTCCAAAGGCGGCACGCTGAACCCGCTGCAAGCCTGCATGGCGGCCAATGGCAGCTCGCAGTGCGGGTTCTGCACGCCGGGGTTTGTCATGTCGCTGCATGGCCGCGCGATTGGCGCGCTGGGGAGCGATTTGTCGGTAGCAGATGGGATCGCGGGCAACTTGTGCCGGTGCACCGGGTATGGCCCGATCCTTGAGGCGGGGGAGACCGTGACCAAGCTGGCGCAGGATGACAGCGCTGTGGCGGCCGCTCTGCATGGGGCGAGCGGGAACATTATGGCTCGCGGGACTTTTGAAGGACGGCAATGGTTTGCGCCGCGTTCTTCGAATGAGCTTGCAGCGATTTTGGCTGAGTATCCCGAAGCGCAGATTGTTGCCGGGGCGACCGATGTGGGCCTGTGGGTGACCAAGGGGCTGCGCGATCTGGATTGCCTTGTGTTCATCGGCGATGTGGCCGACCTGAAGGCCATTGACGAGAGCGCGGACGGCGTGCGGATCGCTGCAGGGGTGCGCTATGCGGAGGCGCATGGCGCGCTGGCGCGGCTGCATCCGGATCTGGGCGAACTGGTGCGGCGGATCGGGGGGCTGCAGGTGCGCTCATCCGCGACCGTCTGCGGCAATATCGCCAATGGTTCGCCCATCGGTGATGGTCCGCCCGCGCTGATTGCGTTGGGGGCAGAACTGACCTTGCGATCGGCTGCGGGACGGCGAACAATGCCGCTCGAGGCCTATTTCCTGGACTATGGAAAGCAGGACCGGCAGCCCGGAGAGTTCGTCGAAAGCGTGTTCGTGCCGCGCCCTACCTCCAACACGATAGTCCATATTTTCAAGCTTTCGCGGCGGTTCGACAGCGATATTTCGGCGGTGCTCGGAGCTTTTGCGTTGAAGGTCGAGGCGGGCACGATCACCACCGCGCGGGTGGCGTTCGGCGGCATGGCGGCAACGCCCCGCCGCGCGCCGGCTTGCGAGGCCGCGCTCGTGGGCCAGCCTTTTGCGAAAAGCACGATTGCGAAGGCAGCACAGGCCTTGCGCGGCGATTTCAGCCCGCTGACAGATGTGCGCGGGACAGCGGCATACCGGATCGAGGTGGCGGCCGCGCTGCTCTGGCGGCTGTGGCACCGCGAGCAGGGCGCGGCGGTTTCTGTGCTCGAAGTGGAGGCCTGACGATGGCTGACGCAGATCCGCGCGCAAATCCCCTATGGCCCGCCGTTGCCAAGCCCGCCACCCCGCACGACAGCGCGCATCTCCATGTGGCGGGGCGCGCGCGCTATGTCGATGACGAGCCGGAAGCGCCGGGGACGTTGCATCTGGCGTTCGGGCTTTCGAGCGAGGCGCGGGCGCGGATTACCGGGATCGATGTGGCGGCGGTGCGCGCGTTTCCGGGGGTTGTGGCGGTCTATACCGCTGCGGATATTCCGGGCGAAAACAACGTTGGGCCGATTGCCCATGACGACCGGGTTCTGGCGGATGGCGAGGTGATCAGCCATGGTCAGCCGGTCTTTCTGGTGGCGGCGGAAACGCGGCTCGCGGCGCGCAAGGCCGCGCGGCTGGGCAAGGTGACGTACGAGCCGCTGGAACCTGCCATCACCGTCGAAGCGGCGCGGGCGATAGAATCGCGGATCGAGGCGGATCAGCGTATGGCGCAGGGCGATGCACAAGCCGCACTGGACACCGCGCCGCACCGCGTTTCGGGCATCTTGCGGATCGGGGCGCAGGACCATTTTTATCTGGAAGGGCAGGTCGCGCATACGCGGGCGGGGGAGGACGGGCAGATCCATGTCGTCTCCTCCAGTCAGCATCCCAGCGAAGTGCAGCATCTGGTGGCGCATCTGCTGGGCAAAACCAGTGCTGACGTCACCGTGGAAGTGCGGCGTATGGGCGGCGCGTTTGGCGGCAAGGAAAGCCAGGCCGCGCTTTTCGCTGCCGCTGCCGCGCTGGTCACGCACCATACGGGCCGCCCAGCCAAGTTCCGCTGCGACCGTGATGATGACATGATCACCACCGGTAAACGCCATGACTTCGTGGTGGATTATGCGGCGGGCCACGATGAGGCAGGGCACTTGCTCGCGGTTTTGCTGCGCTTCGGCGGGCGCTGCGGGGCGACGATGGACTTGTCCCCCGGCATCAACGACCGCACGATGTTCCATGCGGACAACTGCTATTTCCTGCCTGATGTGGAAATCCTCTCCGAACGGCTGAAGACCAACACCGTTTCGGCCACCGCATTCAGAGGCTTTGGCGGGCCGCAGGGGATGCTGGCGATCGAGCGCGTATGCGATGCTGTGGCGGCGCACCTGGGGCTCGATCCGCTGACCGTGCGGGAACGCAATCTCTATGGCCCGGGCCGCGATGTGACGCCGTATGGCATGAAGCTGGCTGATAACATTGCCCCGCAAATAATTGCGCAACTTCGGGAAATGTCTGACTACGACGCGCGGCGGAAGGCGATCACCGCGTTCAATGAGGGCAGTCCTGTGCTCAAGAAGGGCATTGCGCTGACCCCGGTGAAGTTCGGGATCAGCTTTACCACCACGCATCTCAACCAGGCGGGTGCGCTGGTCCATGTCTATGCGGACGGGTCGATCCAGGTGAATCACGGTGGGACCGAGATGGGGCAGGGGCTTTACATCAAAGTCGCGCAGATCGTGGCCGATGTGTTCGCCGTGCCAGTAGGGCAGGTGCGGATCACCGCGACGCGCACGGACAAGGTGCCCAACACTTCGGCAACAGCGGCGTCTTCGGGCGCGGATCTTAACGGCATGGCGGCGCACCGGGCCGCGATGGCGATCCGGGAGCGGATGGCGGACTTTTTGGCCGGCGCCTGTGGCTGCGCGGCGGACGAGGTGCTGTTTACGCGCGAAGGCGTTGTGGCGGGGGACATGCGGCTTTCGTTTGCCGAGGCGGCGCGCAAGGCTTGGCTGGGGCGGATTTCGCTGTCTTCCACCGGATTTTATGCCACGCCCGAGATCGAATACGATCGCGCGGCGCACAAAGGGCGTCCGTTCTATTACTTCGCTTACGGTGCGGCGGTGTCTGAAGTGGTGGTCGATAGCCTGACCGGCGAGCACAAGGTGTTGGCGGTGGATATTCTCCACGATGTCGGCCGCTCGCTCAATCCGGCGATCGACCGGGGCCAGATCGAGGGCGGGTTCGTGCAGGGACAGGGCTGGCTGACCACCGAGGTGGTCGAGTGGGACGCCAAGGGCCGCCTGCTCAACCATTCACCCGCGACCTACAAGGTGCCGACCGCCTCCGACCGGCCGAAGCGGCTGCGCATTGATTTGTGGGACGGGGAGAACGCCAAGCCGACTATCCACCGTTCCAAGGCCGTGGGCGAGCCGCCGCTGATGCTGGCCAATTCGGTGTTTTGCGCGATCAGCGCCGCGATTGCCGCGACTGCGCCTGAAGCCCGCATGCTGCCGCCGCTCGATGCACCGGCGACGCCCGAGGCGGTGCTCCGTGCAATTGCCGGGCTGCGCGGCGCATGACGGATTGGCTCAAGCACCTGCCCCGGTTGGTCGCGCGCGGGCCGGTCGCGATGATCAGTGTGCTGGCGACCGAGGGCTCTGCCCCGCGCGCCGCGGGGACGCGGATGTTGGTCTCCGCGCAGGGCGAGCATGGCACCATCGGCGGCGGGGCGCTTGAGTTCCGCGCCGTGCAGCAGGCGCGCAGCGTTCTGGCGCATGCGCCCGGCACGTGGCGGGTGCAGGACTATCCGCTCGGGCCGCTGCTGGGCCAGTGCTGCGGCGGGCGGGTGCGGCTGCTTGTGGAGCACGTCGATGCGGGTGCGCTCGGCTGGCTGGGCGATGCGGCGGAAGGCCGGGTGCTGGTCAGCCAGCTGAAGCACGGCGCGGTCGAACGGCACGTGAGCGATGGGCCAGCCGCCGCGCTTTCCGCGCGGGGCGACCGGCCGCGCGAGGGCAGCCGCATTGCCGAGATGCTTGGCGCGCTGCGGCTGCCGCTGTATTTGTTTGGCGCGGGGCATGTCGGGCAGGCGATTGCGCGCCATACGGGAGGGCTGCCGCTGCGGCTCGCGTGGTTCGAGACGCGTCCGGTGTTCGCGGGCGTTGCCGGCGTGACGTTGGTGCCGGAGAGCGGAATTGCGGATTGCGTCGCCGAAGCGCCGGCTGAGGCAGCGCTGGTGATCCTGACACACGACCATGCGCTCGATTACACGCTCACGCGCGCGGCGCTCATGCGGCCGCCGCTTGCCTTTACCGGGCTGATCGGATCGCAGACCAAGCGCGCGCGGTTTATGGCTCGTCTGGAGCGCGAGGGGGTTTCGGCGGAAGCGCGCGGGCGGCTTACCTGCCCGATTGGCCTTCCCGGCGTGACCGGCAAGGAGCCCGATGTGATCGCGGTGGCGCTGCTGGCGCAGGTGCTGCAGCTTCCGCAAATGGCCGCAATGCAGGCTGTGGCAGCATGACGCGATGCGGCTTTCGCGGCGAAATTCTGAGCCTGGCGCATGATCCCGCCGAAGCGCCGGATGCGCTGCGCCATGAGGCGGATGGGCTGCTGGTGGTGGAGAATGGACGCGTGCTGGCGCGCGGGGCCTTCGCCGATCTCGCCCCGCGTTTTCAGGGCCTTGCGGTGGAGCAGCTGGAGGGGCTTATCGTTCCCGGCTTTATCGACGCGCATGTCCACTATCCGCAGCTGGACCGGATCGCGAGCCACGGCGCGCAGCTGCTCGACTGGCTGGAGCGGCATATCTTTCCCGCCGAGAAGGCTTTTGCCGATCCGGCGCATGCGGCGCGGGTGGCCGAAGCGTTTCTGGACGAACTGCTGCGCCACGGGACGACAAGTGCGCTGGTGTTTGGCACGGTCCATGTCACTTCCGTCGACGCGTTCTTTGAAGCGGCGGAGAAGCGCGATCTGCGGATGGTTTGCGGCAAAGTGCTGATGGATATGGGCCCTGAGGGCCTGCGTGACACCCCGGATGAGGCCCTCCGCGAAAGCATGGAGCTGATCCGCCGCTGGCATGGGCGAGCGCGGCTGACGTATGCGGTGACGCCCCGCTTTGCGCTGACATCGAGCGATGCGCAGTTGGCGGTAGCAGGGGAATTGCTCTCCGCGCATCCCGGCGTGCTACTCCACACGCATCTGGCCGAGAACTTGCGCGAGATTGAGGAAGTGGCGGCGCGTTTCACCGATGCGAGCGATTATCTCGATGTTTACGACCGCTTCGGGTTGGTTACCGAGCGTTCGGTGTTTGCGCATGGCGTCCACTTGCCGGAGCGATCCTGCGCGCGGTTGGCCGAAAGCGGGGCGGGGATTGCGGTGTGCCCGAGTTCGAACTTCTTCCTGGGCTCGGGCATGTTCGATTTCGCGCAGGCAGAGCGGCATGGCGTGCGGTTGGGGCTTGGTTCGGATATCGGGGCAGGGACTTCGCTGTCGCTGCTCCACAACGCGGGCCTCGCCTATCAGGCGGGGCTGCCGGGGGGCTATACGCTCGATCCGCTGCGCGCGCTGTGGCTGGCGACGGGCGGTTCGGCGCGGCTGCTGCATATCGATCAGGCAGTGGGCATGCTGGCCGAGGGGCAGGAGGCGGATTTCGTGGTGCTGGACGACGCAGCGACACCGCTCATGGCCCGGCGAACGGCAGGCGCCTCGCTCGCCGAGCGGCTGTTTGCACTTCAAGTCCTGGGCGACGACCGGGTAGTGCGACGTACCTATGTCGTGGGCCGCTGCGTCTGGAACCGGGATGGAGAGCCGAAATGACCGATCTCGACCACTTCATTCGCCGTTTGCCCAAGGCGGAACTGCACCTGCATATCGAGGGGAGCCTCGAGCCCGAACTCATGTTCGCGCTCGCGGCGCGGGGCGGGGTGGCCATTCCGTTTGCCAGCGTGGAGGACGTGCGCGCGGCCTATGCCTTTTCGAACCTGCAGGATTTCCTCGACATCTACTATGCCGGGGCAAGTGTGCTGGTGGAACAGGCGGATTTCCATGACCTCGCCATGGCCTATTTCGAACGCGCGGCGGCGGACGGGGTGGTTCATGCCGAGATCATGTTCGATCCGCAGACCCATACCGACCGCGGCATCGCGTTCGGCGCGGTGATCGAAGGGTTGCTGTCTGCGATGGCCGAGGCGGAGGCG
>JBJXEK010000322.1:0-4190 GCA_046155055.1 Novosphingobium sp.
GCGGCCGCTTGTGCTTCTACTCTAGGGCTGCCACCGCTGGCAGGGCACACCGTTGTGCGAGCCCGGTGCAGCGCTGGCCTGGTCTGCGCCGGAAACGCTCGCTGCGATCGCCATGCCCCCGCTCGATGTGCCGCTGGCCGCCGCCTTGCTGCACCATCTAAAAAGTAGCGTAAAATGACTTGCCAAGCTTCGGACGCGCTCCTAATGGCGCTTCTCCCATGCACCCGTAGCTCAGCTGGATAGAGCATCAGACTACGAATCTGAGGGTCGGGCGTTCGAATCGCTCCGGGTGCACCATTTCCTTTCGATCATGAGACGGCCCGTCAGGGCTCCACCGTTCGCCGCATGCCTGCTCATGGCCTGCGCGGCCTTGCCGTGGGATCGCGCGCTTCTCGAATAGGTATACGTGGGTGCTTATTGCCCACCGATGGGCGTTGCGAAATCGGGGGGCCTGGTCCTATAGCGGAACGTGACGGTGCCGCTTGTGCCGTCCCAGGATGCCACAAAAGGAAACCCTGCATTGGCTCAGCCCGCACGGCCGCGCGCGTCCAAGACGCCCAAGTCCAAAGCCGCTCCCGCAGCACCCGCTCCAGTGGTTGTCGCCGCAACTACTAGCGCAGAGGATGAAGCCAGCTTCGCGCTGCGCAGCCTCCAGCAGGCTCACGCAAACAACAAGCGCTATGACGCGACTGACGCGGAACTGCTGCACTTCTACGAACAGATGGTGTTGATTCGCCGCTTCGAGGAAAAGGCTGGGCAGCTTTACGGCCTCGGGCTAATCGGCGGGTTCTGCCACCTCTATATCGGGCAGGAAGCGGTCGCAGTCGGCTTGCAGTCGGCGCTGAAAGAGGGGCACGACAGCGTCATCACCGGATACCGCGATCATGGCCACATGCTCGCCTATGGCATCGACCCCAAGGTCATCATGGCTGAACTGACCGGACGCGGCGCGGGCATCTCGCGCGGCAAGGGCGGCTCGATGCATATGTTCTCGACCGACCACAAGTTCTATGGCGGCCACGGTATCGTTGGCGCGCAGGTCCCGCTCGGCGCAGGCCTTGCCTTCGCGCACAAATATCGCGGCGACGGCGGCGTGTGCATGGCCTACTTCGGTGACGGCGCGGCCAACCAGGGCCAGGTCTACGAAACGTTCAACATGGCTGCGTTGTGGCAGCTGCCGATTGTGTTCGTGGTTGAAAACAACGGCTACGCCATGGGCACTGCGGTCAAGCGCGGCTCGGCCGAGACACATTTTTATCGGCGCGGCACAGGCTTCCGCATTCCCGGCATGGACGTAAACGGCATGGATGTGCTCGAAGTGCGTGCCGCCGCCGAGGTGGCGCTGGAATACGTCCGCGCCGGCAATGGCCGGGTGCTGATGGAGCTCAACACCTACCGTTACCGGGGCCACTCGATGTCGGACCCGGCCAAGTATCGCAGCCGCGAGGAAGTGCAGGAAATGCGCGACCATCACGATGCCATTGAGGCCGCCAAGCAGGACCTGCTGCGGCGCGGAGTGACCGAGGACCAGCTCAAGGCTGTCGACAAGAAGATCCGCCAGATCGTGGCTGAAGCCGCTGATTTTGCCGAAAGTTCGCCCGAGCCCGCAGCGGCCGAGCTCTATACCGACGTCTTGGTGGGGACCTACTGACATGGGAATCGAACTCAAGATGCCGGCGCTTTCGCCGACCATGGAAGAAGGCACGCTCGCCAAGTGGCTGGTGAAGCCCGGCGACAGCGTGAAATCGGGCGACATCCTCGCCGAAATTGAAACCGACAAGGCGACGATGGAGTTCGAGGCGATCGACGAAGGCGTGATCGGCGAACTGATGGTCGCTGAAGGCACCGAAGGCGTCAAAGTCGGCACCGTGATCGCCACGATCACCGGTGAGGGCGAGGAGGCGGTTCCTGTGCCGGCTCCGGCTGCGGTCGTAGAAACGCCGCCCAAACCGGCAGCAGCACCCGCCGCTCGGGCTCCCGTCTCGGCCGCGCCCGTCGCCAGCCCTGTGCCCTCCGGCACCGCCATGGTCTCCACCACCGTGCGCGAAGCCTTGCGCGATGCGATGGCCGAGGAAATGCGCGCCGACGACCGCGTCTTCGTGATGGGCGAGGAAGTCGCCGAGTATCAGGGCGCCTATAAGGTCACGCAGGGCCTGCTCGACGAATTCGGCCCCAAACGCGTGATCGACACACCGATCACCGAATATGGTTTTGCCGGAATTGGCGCGGGCGCAGCGATGGGCGGGCTTAGGCCCATCGTCGAATTCATGACGTTCAACTTCGCCATGCAGGCGATCGACCACATCATCAACTCGGCCGCCAAGACGAACTACATGTCCGGCGGCCAGATGCGCTGCCCGATCGTGTTCCGCGGGCCAAACGGCGCGGCATCGCGCGTTGGCGCGCAGCACAGCCACAACTATGCGGGCTGGTATGCCTCGGTCCCCGGCCTCGTCGTCATTGCGCCCTACGATGCCGCCGATGCCAAGGGCCTGCTCAAGGCTGCGATCCGCAGCGAAGACCCGGTTGTCTTCCTTGAAAACGAATTGGTCTACGGTCGCAATTTCGAGGTTCCGCAGCTTGATGATTTTGTGCTGCCCATCGGCAAGGCGCGCACCGTTCGTGCGGGCCAGCACGTCACCATCGTGACCTATTCGATCGGCGTGGGCCTTTCGCTGGAAGCCGCTGAAGCACTGGCTGCCGAGGGCATCGAGGCCGAGATCATCGACTTGCGCACCTTGCGCCCGCTCGACAAGGCCGCCGTGCTCGAAAGCCTTGCCCGCACCAACCGCATGGTCGTGGTCGAGGAGGGCTTCCCGGTCTGCTCGATCGCCTCGGAAATCATCACGATCGTGATGGAAGAGGGCTTCGATCATCTCGATGCTCCTGTGCTGCGCGTCTGCAACGAGGATGTGCCGCTGCCGTATGCTGCCAACCTTGAAAAGCTCGCGCTGATCGACACCGCGCGGATCATCGCGGCGGTGAAGAAGGTTTGCTATCGCTGATCCCGTGTTCGCCTATCCAGCAGGAGAAGAGAGCACGCTGAGCCCGCCCGAGCGGCTTGCGGTGGCCTATGCGCCGCGCGCGGTTCAGCCGCTGTGGGAAGGCTTCCTAGCGCTCGACAGCCGACTTGCCGATGCCGCGCGTGCAGGCCGCGATCCGCTGATGGTCCAGTTGCGGTTGGCGTGGTGGCGCGATCGGTTTGACCAGCCGGCGAGCGAATGGCCGGCGGGTGAGCCGCTGCTCGCCATGCTCAAGGCCTGGGACAGAGAGCGTGCTGCCTTGCGCGCCCTTGTCGATGGCTGGGAAGCCCGCATAGTTGGCGAGGATGGCGGCGCGGCGCTGGGCGCAGCGCGGGTCGAAGCGGTCCTGGCGCTCGCGCGGCTCTGCATGGTGCCGGCTGGCGACACTGTGCGCCGCGCGGCCTCCGAATGGCTTGGCCTCCAACCGCCGGGTCTCCGCGCACCGATCCTGCCGGGTGCCTTGCGGCCACTTGCTATTCTGCGCGGCATGGCGCTGCGTGAGGCAGGCGGACGGGCCGGGAGCCCCATGCGCGATTTCCTTGCGATTCTGCGGCTAGGCACGTTCGGGCGCTGACAATCGCACCAAATTGGCATGACTTGCCTTTGCTGCCCGGCGGGCCTGCGGCGTACACTAAGGGCCTTCCCGCTGGCGCGCGGCGGGATGCGGGGGGCGTGACATGAACAGAATCCTGGTGGGTGCGCTTGGGGCGTTGCTGCTTGTCGCATCGGGCATTTTCTGGTGGCAGGGCCGCGCTGCAGACCGCGCGCCCGCGACGCCAAGTAGACTCGCGCTTGAGGCTGTGGCCACGGCCGAGGCCGACGAACTGCCCGATTCCGATGCGGGCGATGCCGTGGGACCGGGGCTCCCCGAAGCGAACGAGCAAAGCCGCGAGCAAAAGCGCTATGACCGGGTCGACAAGAACCGTGACGGCAAGATCACCCGTACCGAAATGGTCGCCCCCCGCGTCAAGGATTTCCGCAAGCTTGATGTCGATGGCAACAATCTGCTGACGTTCGACGAATGGTCTGTCGCAACCGACAACCGCTTCAAGAGCGCGGACAAGAACGGCGATGCCTGGCTGAACCGCGAGGAATACGCCACGACCAAGCAGAAGGCTGCGAAAAAGCCCGCGTGCAAATGCAAGTAGGCGCGGATCAGACCAGTTC
>JBJXEK010000323.1:0-7566 GCA_046155055.1 Novosphingobium sp.
TGATGCGCATCAATCGATTCGGCAGCACCGGCCTGATGGTCTCGGAATTGTGCCTTGGCACAATGACCTTCGGCGCGAGCGGGGGCCGGTTCAGCTCGGTGGCGGGGCTTGATCAGGCTGCCTCGACCGCGCTGGTAAAGCAGGCGCTCGATGCCGGGATCAACTTCCTCGACACCGCCAACGTCTATTCCGAAGGCCATTCGGAAGTGTTCACCGGCCAGGCGCTGCGTGATCTTGGCGTGCGCCGCTCGGACGTGGTGATTGCGACCAAGGCGATGGGCATGATGGGCAGCGGCCCCAACGATTCCGGCATCTCGCGCGTTCATCTGATGAATGAGATTGACGCCAGTTTGGCGCGACTCGGGCTCGACCATGTCGATCTTTACCAGATCCACGGCTGGGACTCGCAGACGCCGATCGAGGAAGCCTTGCGTGCGCTGGATGATATCGTTCGCACGGGCCGCGCGCGCTATATCGGCGTAAGCAACTGGGCCGCTTGGCAAATTATAAAGGCTCTTGGCATCTCGGAGCGCATGGGGCTCGAGAAGTTCGCCTCGCTACAGGCCTACTACACTGTAGCAGGACGCGATCTGGAGCGGGAGATCGTGCCGATGCTGCAGAGCGAGGGGCTGGGACTGATGGTCTGGAGCCCGCTCGCCGGCGGGCTGCTGTCCGGCAAGTATACCCGCTCCGGCGATGGTGAAGGCCGCCGCGCCTCGTTCGATTTCCCCCCGGTGAATAACGAACGCGCCTTCGATCTGATCGATGCCATGGAGGCCATCGGCGCCGCCAAAGGCGCGAGCGTGGCGCAAGTGGCGCTGGCCTGGCTGCTGTATCAGCCGGTGGTCTCGACCGTGATCGTGGGGGCCAAGCGCGCCGACCAGCTGGCGGACAATATCGCAGCTTGCGATGTGACCCTTACGGCCGACGAGATGGCGCGGCTCGGCGGGCTTTCGGCCTTGCCGGCCGAATACCCCGGCTGGATGTTCCAGATGCAGGGACCCTACCGTGCCAAGGCCGCTTCACCGAGGCGCGTTCCCGATTGAGCAATGCGCGGCAGTTGACCGGCCTGCTAGGGGGCAGTTTCAATCCGGCGCATGGCGCGCATCGGCGGATCAGCCTTTTCGCGCTTGATGCCTTGGGGCTGGACGAGGTGTGGTGGCTAGTCTCGCCCGGCAACGTGCTCAAACCTGCGGCCGGGATGGCGCCGATTGCCGCGCGGGTGGCATCTGCGCGCGAAATGGCCCGTGGCGTGCCGATTCGCGTGACAGCGATCGAGGCGCAGATTGGCACGCGGTATACGCTCGATACGCTGCGCAAACTGAAGCGGCGCTATCCCAAGCGGCGGTTTATCTGGTTGATGGGGGCTGATAATCTTGCTGAGTTCCACCGTTGGCGCGGTTGGCGCATGATTGCGCGCGAGATGCCGATTGCGGTGATCGCCCGTCCGGGTTATGATATAAAAGCTTTGGCGAGTCCCGCCATGGTATGGCTGCGCCGCTGGCGCCGGCGGCACAGTCAGGAATTGAACGGCGCAAACCGGAGCGCCCCGGCGCTGAGAACCTTGCGTTTCGATCCTGATGGACGTTCGGCCACGGCCATCCGCGCCGCCGACCCCGATTGGTTTCGCCGCTATGAGCGCATTCATCAAAGGGACATGCTGACCCATCGGCCCGTCGATGCCGCGCCTGATCGAGCCGGCTCGCTTTGAGCGGTCTTATTCTCTTAGCATTTACCCATAGAAATGATCGATCCTCGATGCTGTCGACGGGCTTTATACCCGGGGGCGGTTCCACAGCGTCATTGATTCCACAGTGTCATCGAACAGTTAGCCACGGAGACCATCACTACACCCATGACAAGCGTTCAAACCCTGCCGGCCGATGCCGGCCTCACCCCCAACCCTGCTTCTGCACCTGTTGCAGCCGAGCCTGGCTCGCTGCTTGAACTGGTGCTGCGCTCGCTTGACGACGATCAGGCGCAAGAGGTTGTAACGATCCCGCTCGAGGGTAAAAGCTCGGTGGCTGATCACATGGTGATCGCCTCGGGACGTTCGACGCGGCAGGTCGCTGCCATGGCGCAGAAGCTGGCTGAGCGAATCAAGCACGGCGGATTCGGCCGTGTACGAATCGAAGGCTTGCCGGCAGCGGACTGGGTGCTGATCGATGCGGGCGATATCGTTGTCCACGTTTTCCGCCCCGAAGTGCGCAGCTTTTATAACCTTGAGCGCATGTGGGCGTTCGGCGATCAGGGCGCGGCCTGACCCGTTTATCCTGAACAACCGGGGCTGAACGGCTGCCCGTTACCTGCGACAATCGCTCCACAGATCGGGGTTAACAGGGATTCATTGCGCTGCAGATCTGCGCTAGGGCTGGATCATGCTGTTGCACGTGATCGCCCGCGGAAAGATTGGCCGCTCGCCCGAGGCCGAGCTGGTTGATCGCTATGCGCGGCGGATCAACGGGGGCCTCAAGGTGACTGAACTGCCCGACAGGGGTGGCACTGTTCCCCCACCGGCCCACTCGCCGTTCCGTACTGTGGCGCTGGACGAGCGCGGCGAGCAGCTCACATCATCGGCCTTTGCCGCGGTGCTTGCGCGCTGGCGCGACGACGGGGTCCGCGAGGCGCGGTTCCTGATCGGCGCAGCGGACGGCCATGATGCCGCGCTGCGCGGCAATGCCGATCTTCTCCTGGCTTTCGGCAACGCCACCTGGCCGCATTTGCTGGTCCGCGCCATGCTGGCCGAACAGCTCTGGCGGGCGACCAGCATTCTGGCTGGCCATCCCTATCACCGCGAGGGTTAGGCAGGCCGCATGACCTCACGCCATACCCTGTTGACCCTGATCATAACGCTAGCCTGCCTAGCCGGATGGCAGGGCTTGGCTCAAGATGCGCCGTTCGAGAGTGCAGACCAGGCCGGAGACGCCCTGCGTCTGGCCACTCGCGCGCTTGCCGACGCAAAGAAGCGCGGTGACCAGCTTGAGGACGCGGCCCGCCGCGCCACCGCTGCAGCGGACCGCACTGCCAGCGAAGCGGCCGCTGTTGCTGCCCGGATCCAGCAATCCGAAGCTGAAATCGCACTGTCGCAGGCCCGCGTCGCAGCAATCGACCGGCAACGCTCAGCCTTGCGCTTACGGATTGCGAAGCGTCAGGATCCCGTGGTGCGGCTTACGGCCGCATTGCAGCTCATGGCTCGCCGTCCGCTCGTGTTCAGCTTGATGCGCGCAGATTCTTTGCGTGATACGGTGTATTTGCGTGCAGTGCTGGAGACGATGCTGCCCGAAGTGCAGCGCCGTACCGCCGGGCTGCGCGGCGAAATCGTGCGGGGTCGGCAGCTGCAGGACACCGCGCGCGCCGCTGCCGTGCAGCTCAAAGCGAGCGAGCAGGCGCTGACCGTCCGGCGCCAGCAGCTCGCAGCAGTGGAAAGCCGCCAGCGCATCGAATCGCGCAGCGCGCAAGGTATCGCCAGCCGTGAGGCGGACCGGGCCTTGGCCTTGGCTGAGGATACGCGCGATATTGCCGCCCTGATGGAGCGGTTGCGCGCTGACGGTACACTCCGCAGCCAGCTTGCCGCCCTGCCCGGCCCGGTGCCGCGGCCGGACCATCCAGGCTCAATGCTCATGGTTGATGAGGCCTTGCCTATGCGAGGGGCGAGCGTTGGGATTGCCTGGATTTTACCGGTGAACGGCCGGATCGTGACGGGTTTTGGCGATGCGGGCGGGGGAACACGCTCATCAGGCATTACCCTTGCACCCAGTGGCGGCGGGCAGATCGTGGCGCCCGCAGCCGGGCGTGTGGCGTTTGCCGGCGACTATCGCGGCTACGGACGCATTGTCATCTTAGATCACGATGGCGGCTGGACTTCGCTGATCACCAATCTTGGGCGGCTTGACGTCAATGTGGCCGCTCGTGTCGTCCAGGGATCACCCCTCGGCCTTGCCGGGCCAGGGCGACCGACCGTCATGGTCGAGCTGCGCAAGGATGGCGCGCCGGTGAACCCGCTGGCTTTCGTGGGGCGCTGATTGCCCTTTTTCCATGCGGCTGCCGCATCTGGCGTTAATCGTCCCGGCCCTATAGAAGCACGTGTGAGCCTCGCACTCTCTGGCGAAAGACAACCATGGCGTTCCAGTTTGCTTCCACACTCCGCGCAGCTGCTCTTGTCACTGCGGTGGCGCTAATTCCGGCCGCAACCGCCGGGCTCGCCGCTGTCGATGCACGGTCCGGGCCGGAGTTCGGCAAGCTCATGGCGATCTACGAGCGGATCAAGACCAGCTATGTCGAGCCGGTCGACGACGACAAACTGATCAAGGGCGCGATCAATGGCATGCTGGCCGCGCTCGATCCGCACAGCTCCTATCTGGATGCCCGCGATTTCGAGAACCTGCGCACGCAGACCGACGGGTCGTATGGCGGGCTTGGTCTATCGGTCACGATGGATGATGGCGCGGTCAAAGTTATCGCGCCGACCAAGGGCAGCCCGGCCGATACCGCCGGGGTCAAGGCCGGCGATTTCATCACCCACATCAACGGCAAGCTGATCTTTGGCGGCACACTCGATGAAGCGGTCGACCAGATGCGCGGCCCCCCCGGAACCTCGATCCGCCTGACGCTCTTCCGTTCTGGCCGGGATGAACCGATCGACGTGGCGATTACGCGCCAGATCATCGAGCTCAAACCGGTCGACTGGAAAGTCACGGGCAATGTCGGGGTCATTTCTGTCTCCAGCTTCAGTGCCAACGTAGGCAGCGAAGTTTCAGACGCGTTCAAGCAGATCAAGACCAAGACCGGCGGGCGGATCAGCGGACTGGTGCTCGATCTGCGCGGCAATCCGGGCGGGTTGCTTGATCAGGCTGTGGCGCTCTCTGATCTGTTCCTCGATCACGGGGTCATCGTCTCGCAGCGTGGCCGTTACCCGCGCGACAACGAGACCTACAATGCCGAATCGATGACACCGGGCGATATCGCCAAGGGCATCCCGTTGGTCGTCCTCATCAATGAAGGTTCGGCTTCAGCTTCCGAGATCGTCGCGGGTGCGTTGCAGGATCAGCATCGCGCTGTGCTCATGGGCCAGCGCAGCTTCGGCAAGGGCAGCGTGCAAACACTGATGCCATTGACGCGTGATACCGCGCTCAAGCTGACAACTGCACGTTATTATACGCCCTCGGGCCGCTCTGTGCAGGAAGGCGGGATCGATCCCGATATTGCCGTGCCGCAGATCTCCGATCCAGACCTCAGGAAACGTGCCCAGCGCTTCTACCGCGAAAGTGACCTGCGCGGCCACCTCATCAACGAAATCAAGGATGACAAGGATCTCGAACGCGACAAGGTTCCCGATCCGCGCTTCAAGATGACGCCCGAGGAGCTCAAGACCAAGGGCATCGACGACTTCCAGCTTTATTATGCACTGCAGACGCTGGGCCGGACCGTGCCGCAGGCGCTTGCTTCGCGTCGGCGCTGAGCGTGCCGTGAACCGTACAGCAACCCCTGCGGGGGTCTACCTTCTGGCGCTTGCAGTGCCGAGCGCGTTGATCGCAGCGGTATTGGTCGTGCAATACGGCTTCGGCATTCCGCCGTGCGACATGTGCTGGTGGCAACGCTATCCGCATTTCGCCGCAATCCCGTTGGCCGGTTTGGCACTGTCGACCCGCGGCACTCGGCTGGGCGAAGCACTAGTCAGGTTGGCAGCGCTCGCCATCGGGCTCAGTGGGTTGATCGGTGCATTTCACGCAGGTGTCGAATATGGCTGGTGGGATGGGCCGACGGCCTGCTCCTCAGCCAGCCTCGGGAACGATCCGCTCGCCTCGATTATGAGCGCGCCGCTGATCCGGTGTGACACCCCGGCATGGACGCTGTTCGGCGTGAGCCTTGCGGGTTTCAACTTTCTGATATCGGCGGGGACCGCTGCACTCGTTTTCGCGCTGCTTGGCCGGCGCAAGCAAGGGATAGAATCATGAGCGATCCACGCGCGGCGATGCTGAGGGTCAACCAGGCGGGTGAGTTTGGCGCGACACGGATTTATGCCGGACAGCTGGCCGTGATGGGCGACCGGGGACCGCATGCCGGTGAGATTGCTGCGATGGCCCAGCAAGAGGCGGGGCACCGGGAGCGCTTCGATGCGCTGCTCGTGGCGCGCGGCGTGCGCCCCACCGTGTTGCAGCCATTGTGGTCTGCGGCCGGATTTGCGTTGGGTGCGGCCACTGCGCTGATCGGACCGGAAGCAGCGATGGCCTGTACCGCTGCGATCGAGACCGAGATCGACCGCCACTACACCGAGCAACTCGAGGAACTGGGGGACGAAGACCCCGAACTCGGCGAGATGATCCGCGAGTTTCGCGATGACGAGCGCGAGCACCGCGATACCGCGATTGCTGCAGGCGCCGAACGGGCGCCGGCTTATCCGCTCCTGTTTCAGGCGATCCGTATGGGCTGCCGCGCAGCCATCGCGGTTTCGAAGCATATCTGAGAGTTTGCTCCGAAATTCGTGGATGAGCGAACTTTGGAGCCGCACTGTTCGAATCGAGGTTTCGGATCAGACAGTCACCGACGATTTCATGCGCCGCAGGGCTTGGACTTCAGCTACCGTTCACGGCGTTCAAGCCCTATATCCCCTGGCATGACCCAAGCTGGAGTACCTGCGATGAAGCGCTCTCTATCCGCCGTCGTTCTCATCGTCACTGCGCTGTTTGCTGCCCCTTTGCCTGCCGCGGCGCAGGAGGTGCCAGGTGAGAAGGTCAATCAGCTGATCGTTTTTGGCGACGATCCCTGCCCCGCGTCCAATGACGGTTCGATCACCGTCTGTGCGCGCAAGGATGAAACGGAGCGGTTCCGCATCCCTGCACCGCTGCGGGACAATCCGAATGCCTCGGTCAATCAAGGCTGGACGAACAGGGTCAAAGCCTATGAAACCGTGGGCGCAACGGGCGTTAATTCCTGCTCGCCAGTGGGTGCAAGCGGGGCCTCGGGCTGTATGGCGCAGCTGATCAATAGCGCTTATGCCGAAAAGAAGCAGGCCAGCGATGTCCAGTTCGGCAAGCTGATCGAGGCCGAACGCGCCAAGCGGACCCAGTCCATCGATGCCGACACCGCCGCAGAGCAGGCCCGCGTTGAAGTGCTGGAGAAGGAATACGAGGCCAAGCTCAAGCGCGAGCGCGATGGCGAAACCCCGCCGGCCGTGCCCAGCGCCAACTCGCTTTTGGCAGCGCCGCCCCAGCCTTGAGGCTAACCGAGCGCGATGTCCGGCGCGTCTTCCTGCTTCATCCCGACAGTGTGGTAGCCCGAATCAACGTGATGCACTTCGCCGGTCACGCCCGAGGCGAGATCTGAGAGCAAATAGAGCCCCGCGCCGCCGACATCTTCGATGGTCACATTGCGGCGCAGCGGTGAATTGAGCTCGTTCCACTTCAGGATATAGCGGAAATCGCCAATCCCGCTGGCGGCCAGCGTCTTGATCGGGCCGGCCGACAGCGCGTTGACGCGGATTCCATCTGGGCCGCAGTCGTTGGCGAGGTAGCGCACGCTCGCCTCAAGAGCGGCCTTGGCCACGCCCATCACGTTGTAGTGCGGCAC
>JBJXEK010000324.1:0-6117 GCA_046155055.1 Novosphingobium sp.
GCGATTGCGTACGGTATGCATCGGCATTCCCTCCCCGGGTCCGAGCCTGTCCGATTCTCTCACGCGATGATTCGCAGGGTCAATACGCAGTTGCCCTATGCGGAATTTTACCAATGGTTCATGAAAAAGGGCGTCCCTGACAGGAGCGCCCTTCTGCAATTTTCAGCTTTGAAACGAGGAAGTTAGTCTTCAGCCGCCTTCTTTTTGGCAGGAGCCTTCTTCTTCGGCGCAAGCGCAACTTCCTCGGCCGGAGCGGCTTCAGCCGCAGGCTCGGCCTCGGCAGCAGCCTTCTTCTTGGCAGGGGCTTTCTTCGCAGGCTTAGCTTCAGCCTCAACCGGCGCAGGCTCTTGTGCTGCTGCTTCCACCGGTTCGGCCGGAGCTTCAACCGGTTCGGCTGCAGCCTTGGCCTTCTTGGCAGTCTTATTGGTAGCAGGCTTGGCGGCCGGCTCCACGTCTGCAGGGGTGCCGTTCTCGTCCGCTTCGATCGCTGCCTGCAGCTCCTCGCGCGTCACGGCGCGGTCGGTCACTTCAGCCTTGTCGAACAGGAAATCCACGACCTTGTCTTCATAGAGCGGCGCGCGCAGCTGAGCGGAGGCAAGCGCATCCTGGCGGATGTAGTCGGCAAAGCGTTGGCGGTCTTCCTCGCGGTATTGCTGCGCCGCTTGCCGGACCAGCATTTCCATTTCCTGCGCGCTAACCTGTACGCCGTTCGCCTGCCCGATTTCCGACAGCAACAGGCCAAGGCGCACGCGGCGCTCGGCGATCTTGCGGTAATCGTCCTTCTCGCCCTCGATCTCGGCGAGCGCTTCGGCGGGATTCTCTTCCTTGGTAGCTTCGGCGGTCAGCTGCTGCCAGATCTGCTCGAACTCGGCTTCGACCATCGAAGGCGGCACTGCGAAATCGTGGCCGGCGGCGAGCTGGTCAAGCAGCGAGCGCTTCATCGCGGTGCGCGTGAGACCGGCGGTCTCCTGCTCCATCTGGCCGCGGATCAGGCCGCGCAGCTGGTCGATGCCTTCAAGGCCCAGCGACTTGGCAAAATCATCGTCAGCGGCGAAGTCTGCCGCGTGCTTCACGGCTTTCACCGTCACCGCGAACTGGGCTTCCTTGCCCGCGAGATTGGCGGCCTGATAGTCTTCGGGGAAGGTCACGGTGATCGTGCGCTCATCACCGGCGACAACGCCGACGAGCTGCTCTTCGAAGCCCGGGATGAAGCGGCCCGAGCCAAGCTCGAGCGGCTGATCGCTGGCGGTGCCGCCATCGAAGGCCACGCCGTCGACCGAGCCGGCGAAATCGATGATCAACTGGTCGCCATCTGCGGCCACGGTGCCTTCGGGCGCGTCTTCAAAGCGCTTCTGGCCCTGGGCGATGTTCATGATCGCTTCGTCGACCTGCTCGTCGGCGACTTCGACCGTGAGACGCTCGAGCTTCAGCCCATCGATCGAGGGCGCGATCAGATCCGGCAGCACTTCGAGGCTGACAGTGAGCTGGACGTCCTTGCCCTGCTCATAGTCCTGCGCGAGCGAAACGTCGGGCTGGGTCGCGGGGCGCAGGCGCTGCTCGGTCACGAGCGTGTCCATCGCTTCCTTGATTGAGGTTTCGAGCGCCTGCTGGTGCAGCGCGGGCCCGTGCATCTTGCGCACGAGGTTGGCGGGCACCTTGCCGGGGCGGAAGCCGGGCATGCGCACTTGCGGCGTGATCTTCTTGACCTCGCCTTCAACCCGCGCGGCAATATCCGTCGCGGCGATGGTCAAGGCGTAGGCGCGCTTCAGGCCCTCGTTGCTGGTTTCGACGATCTGCATCTGTGATCCAACTTTCTCGTACGACTTCGCGTCTTGATGATCGCGGCCCTGCCGTTGCCGGAGGGCTGATTGCTGCTGGCTGGGGCCAGATACCTTGGGCCGGACGGATCTGGTGCGGGCGAAGGGATTCGAACCCCCACATCTTGCGATACTGGAACCTAAATCCAGCGCGTCTACCAGTTCCGCCACGCCCGCATCCGGCGAAAAACGAGCGCCGCCCCTATCGCAGCAGCGGGCAAAGGGCAAGCCTTGGGAACGGCCCTGCCCGCTTGCGATTGAAACCCCCGCCCGCTTACGTTCAAAACCTACGTAAACAGCCGCGCCAGCAGCATCAGCCAACTGCCCGGCACCGGCGGCGCCAGCTGCGGTACACCGGGGGTGAGGCCCGCGCATTCAAGGCAGTAGACCTGCGCGCCGGTGCCGCCGAGCAGGCGCTGCAGATCGGCCGAAAGCTGGCCCGCAAGTCCGTTCTGGCGCCGGGCGGCAAGCGCCGCGAAATCGCGGGGTGCCGCGCTGCCGGGTGCCCAGATGCGGCTTTCGTCGGCCGAACTATCGTCGCTACCAATGAACTTTTCGACCACGCTGCGGAACGGATCGGCCTCCTCACCGAGATAGACCGCATGCCAGGTCTTGGCCCCGGCAGCGTTGGCCGCCCAGGCGAGCGCGCTATCGACCCCGCCGAATTCATCGACCAACCCCAGCTGGTGCGCCGTCCCCCCGTCCCAGATGCGTCCCTGTGCGATCCTGTCGACCTCCGCCGGGGTCTTGTGCCGTGCAGCGGCGACGAGACCGACGAACCGGCCATAGCCCGAATCGATCTGCTGCTGGATCACCGCCTCAACGGCGGGCGAGAATCCGCCGAACACATCGGGCTGCCCGGAAAGCGGCGTGGTGCGAACGCCGTCGGTGCCTACCCCGATCTTCGCGAGCGCCTCCTCGAAGCTGGGGATTATCGCAAAGATGCCGATCGAACCGGTGATCGTGGCGGGTTCGGCAAAGATACGATCTGCAGGGGTTGCTACCCAGTAGCCCCCGCTTGCGGCCAGACTGCCCATTGACACTGCAACGGGCAGCTTCTTGTCCTTCATCCGCGCGATGGCGGCGCGGATCCGTTCGGCTCCGGTGACCGAACCGCCCGGCGAATCGATCCGAACGACCAGCGCAGCATAGTCACCGCTGCTTGCCGCCTTGTCGACCAGATCTGCAATGCGGTCGCCGCCCGCGCGGCCCGGCCCCTCATCGCCGTCGACAATATCGCCAGCCACGGTCAGCACCGCGATCGCTTTGCCAGCGCTCGGCTCGGCGCGATCGTTCAGATAAGGCCCAAGCCGGACCTGCTTGAACGCCCCGTCCGGCCCAGCCGAATCCGCGCCGACGATTTCCGCGACACGCTTGCCGAACGCCACCTGATCGCCAATCCGGTCGACCAGTCCGGCCGCGACCGCTGCTTTGGCCGCATCACCACCAGAAGCCGCGACCCATTTTACCGGATCGCCCGTCACCAGCGCGATGTTAGCTTTGGGGCGAGCCTTCTTCACGTCGGCCTGCCACGTCTCCCAAAGCGCCGCATAGACTGCGCCGAGAGCTTCCTTCGCCTCGGGCGAGGCGCTTTCGCGGGTGAAGGGTTCGACCGCGCTCTTGTAGGTGCCGACCTTGAACACGTGCGCCTTGACCTTAAGGCGGTCTAGCAGCGCCTTGAAATAGAGATTGGTGCCGCCGGGCCCGGCAATCGCCGCGCCGCCCATCGGATCGACCCACGCCTCACTGGCATGAGCGGCAAGTTGCACGCCGTCGTCGGTGTAAAGCCCTGCGCGCACCAGAACCGGCTTCTTCGCCGCGCGCACCGTATCCATTGCGGCACCGATGCGGCTCATCGCGGTCTGGCTGCCGCCGCCAAAACCATCGAGATCGAGCACGACCGCCTTGATCCGCGAATCGCCCGCAGCCGCCTCGACTGCACGGACCACGTCGCGCTCCTGGAAGGCCTTGGCCGGTCCCTGCCCTGAAAGCAGCTGCGCGGGACTAAACCGGGCTCGCTCCTCCACCACCGGCCCGTCCAGCGGGATGTAGAGCGCGCCGGCTTGCACCATCCCGGGCGCGGGGCGCAGCGTAAGCGCAGCGTATAGTCCACCGAAAAAGAGCAGAAGCAGGAGCAGCACGAGGCCGTCCTTGATGGCGACGAGGATCTTCCAGACCAAACGGGCGAATTTCATGGGGGATATCTATGACTCCCCGCGCCGCGATGCCAGCCGAAACACTTGAGCCGCCCCAATTGGCGCTCTAGGAGCTTCGTTTCGATGGCAATATCGATCAACGAAAACGGTCTTGGGGCCACCCCATCTGCCGATGGCCGCTATCCGGAGGGAGGCCTTGCCTTCCCCCACCGCGATCTCACCGGTATTTCGCACCTCGCGCGCCACGAAATACTCTACTTGCTGGACGAGGCCGAGCAGTGGCTCGCGCTCAATCGTCAAAGCCACAAGCGGGCCGAGCTGCTCTCGGGGCTCACCATCATCAACGCCTTCTTCGAGAATTCGACCCGCACGCTGCTGTCATTCGAGATCGCCGGCAAACGCCTAGGTGCCGATGTCGTCAACATGCACGCCGCGACCAGCAGCGTGAAAAAGGGCGAAACGCTGATCGACACGGCGATGACGCTCAACGCCATGCGCGCCGATGCCATCGTGATCCGCCACGCCAGTTCGGGCGCGGTGCAACTGATCGCCGACAAGGTCGATTGCCCGGTGCTCAACGCAGGCGACGGCAGCCATGAGCACCCGACGCAGGCCCTACTCGATGCACTCACCATCCGTCACGCGCTTGGCCTGCCCCGCACGAGCGATCTCAACGGCCTCAAGGTCACGATCTGCGGCGATATCCTGCACAGCCGCGTCGCCCGCTCGAACATCCTGGCGCTCACGGCGCTGGGCGCAGTGGTCAATGTCTGCGCCCCGCCCGCGCTGATGCCGGCCGAGATCGAAGTGATGGGCGTGACCCCGTTCCACGATTTCGATGCCGCACTGGAAGGTGCCGAAGTGGTCATGATGCTGCGCCTGCAGCAGGAGCGTATGTCAGGGCAATTCATCCCCTCCCCGCGCGAATACCGCCACCTTTACGGACTTACGCTTGAGCGTTTTGGCCGACTCGCCCCAGACGTGCTGGTAATGCACCCGGGCCCGATGAACCGCGGGATCGAGATCGACAGCCAGGTGGCCGACCACCCGACGCGCAGCCTGATTACCCGGCAGGTGGAAAGCGGCGTGGCGATCCGCATGGCCTGCCTCGATGTGCTGACCCGCCGCGCCCGCGCCGTGCCCGGCTGGGTTGATGTGGGGAGTGCCGAGGCATGATCCCACGTCCGCTCACCATCACCGGCGGCAAACTGGTTTTGCCAGAAGACTCAGGCTCGGGTGCGCCCAAGCTTGGCGCGCTGCGCTGCGAAGAGGGCCGCATCGTCGCGCTGGGCAATATCGGACCTGAAGACGGCGACGAAGTGATCGACGCGCGCGGCGCGCTGATCACCCCGGGTCTTGTCGATTTTGGCGTTTTCGCGATCGACAAGCCCGCATTCCACTTTGGCGGGATCACCCGCGCCGCGCTGATGCCCGATCAAGGGCCGCCGCTCGATCACCCGGCCCGCGTGCGATTCGCGGCGCAATCGGGCAAGCCCGACATGTGGGTCCACCCGCTCGCCGCCGCGACGCGCGGGCTGGAGGGCAAGGAACTTGGCGAGGTCGGCTTGATGCGCCGCGCCGGGGCGCGCGGCATCGCTACCGGCCGCACGCGGATCGCCGATGCCGGGGTGATGTTGCGGTTGCTGTCCTATGCCGGTGGCCTCGACATGGTGACAGTGGCGCACGCCGAAGATGAGGGGCTGACGCGCAACGCCGTCGCTACTGAAGGCGAAATGGCCATGCGCCTTGGCCTCCCCGCCGCTCCGGCCGCCGCCGAAGCCATCGCCGTCGCGCGCGATCTGGCGCTGGTCGAGGTCAGCGGCGCGCGCCTGCATTTCCGCCAGTTGACGACCGCTGCTGCCTTCGATCTGATCCGCGCGGCCAAGGCCAAGGGGCTGCCGGTGACGTGTGGTATTAGTCCGGCGCATCTGTTCCTGTCGGATGGCGCTCTCGGCAGCTGGCGCACCTTTACCCGGCTGTCGCCGCCGCTGCGCAGCGAGGACGACCGCCACGCCGCTCGCGCCGCGCTCGCCGATGGCACGATTGACGTGCTGGCCTCCGCCCACGACCCGCGCGGACCTGAGGATAAGCGCCTGCCCTTCGCCGATGCCGCGCCGGGGATGGCAGGGGCGGAGACGTTGCTG
>JBJXEK010000325.1:0-6996 GCA_046155055.1 Novosphingobium sp.
AAACGTCCCCAGGTACGGTCCGAATAGTGCCCGATGAGCGGCTGAACGATCAAGCCGGTGACCGGCCCGGCGATCCACAGGAAGGCCAGATCGTCGACACTGCTGCCAAGCGACTGGAAAATGCGGCTGACATTGGCATTCTGCAAGCCGAATGCGAGCTGGATGCCGAAGAAGCCGAAGCTGACATTCCACAGCCCCCAGAAACTCTGGCGCGGTTTTTCGCTGATGGTCACGCTCTTTCCCGATCCCCCTCCGGCGCGCAGCACCGGCCTGTTCTTATGTTCTGATGGCAATGGTCCCTAGGCCAGCGCAGGGCCGAGAACAGCAATGCATACGAATGCCAAGCAATGCAGAGCAAAATCTGCACGCAGCAAGATCGGCCCGCAGCAAAATCGGCCAGTCAGCCGCCTGTGCTGCCCCGCACGACAAGCCGGGTAGGCAGGATGGGGGAAGGGGGCTGCCGGTCCTCGACTTGCGCCATAACCGTCTCGACCAGCGCCTCGCCCGCATGCCGCATGTCCTGCATCACGGTGGTAAGCGGCGGCGAAGTGAGGCAGGCGGCCGAAATATCATCGAACCCGACAAGAGCGACATCGCCCGGAATGGTGAGCCCTGCTTCGGCCAGCGCGCGCATCGCGCCGATGGCAACAAGATCGCTCGCGGCGAAGATGGCATCGAAGGGCTTGCCCTTGGCCAGCAGATTGCGCGCTGCAGCATAGCCCGATTCCTCGGAAGAAACCGCAGGCGCCACCAGGTCGGGATCATGCACCAATCCCGCCGTTTCCACAGCGCGCACCAGCCCCTCATACCGGTTCTTGAATTCGGGATAATGGCTGTCGGCCTGCCCCAGAAACGCGATGTTGCGCCGTCCGCGCGCAAGCAGATGTTCAGCAGCAAGCCGGCCCGCACCGAAATTGTCCGACCCCACTGTGGCGCCGATCGTGGCGGGTTCGACTGCACCCCACCGCACGAAATGCGCTCCGCTGCGCACCAATTGGCGCAGGCGGTTTTCGTAGAGCGTGTAATCGCCATAGCCGAGCAGGATCAGTCCATCGGCACGGTGGCTGTCCTGATAGCGTTTGTGCCAATCGTCATCGAGTCGCTGAAACGAGATGAGCAGATCGAGCCCGCGCCCTGCACAATGCCGGGTGATTGAGCCCAGCATCGCAAGAAAGAACGGATTGATGCCCGATTCGTCCGGCGTTGGGTCCTCGAAAAACAGCAGCGCTAGGGTGTTGGACCGCTGCGAGCGGAGGGACGAGGCGTTCTTGTCGACGGTGTAATTGATCTGGCGGGCTATCGCCTCGATCTTCTGGCGGGTTGCGAGGCTGACCGACTTGCTGCCCCGCAAGGCTCGGCTGACCGTGGGCTGCGAGACCCCGGCGAGATAGGCGATGTCGAAACTGGTCGGCTTGTTCGATGGCCTGCGGCCCATGGTCTGGCGTTTCCTCCCCGTGCCGCCGCGGTGTGTCCCGCAATGTCAGCCGCATCAGTCTACGCATGGAAATCAGTGGACGCAATTGTCATGCATGCATGCATGGCACTTCTTGTCTCCCCGCGCCGCGCACCCCCCAAAGCGTTGCAAATCAGGCTCAGTTCAAGGTCAGCCCAGGCGGCCGATCTCGATGGTATACGTATGCCATATTCGTTCCGGCAGCAGGTGGTCGTACCCGCAATCTCGTACTGAACCGGGATCAACCTGGTTTCGACAGTTTAGGCCAGCACTTTGGCCGCGTGGGGGAGATTTGATTTCCATGGCACAGCAATACAATTCCGTGATCAAGCTCGGCAGCTCGATCATCGCCCTGACGGCCGCTGCGCTGGCAGTTCCGTCTTTGGCGCAAAATGCTCCTCAGTCGGCTCAGCCCGCAGCTGAAGCACCGGCAGCAGAAGAGGGCGCGATCGTCGTGACGGGCTTCCGCGCCTCGCTCAACGCGTCGGCCGGCATCAAGCGCAATGCGCCCACCATTGTCGAGGCGCTTTCGGCCGAAGACATCGGCAAGCTGCCCGACGTGTCAATCGCAGACTCCCTCGCCCGCCTGCCCGGCGTTACCTCGCAGCGCCTTGAAGGCCGTGACCAGCGCCTCTCGATCCGCGGTCTCGGCCCCGATTTCGGCACCACGCTGCTGAACGGCCGCGAACAGGTCACCGTCGGTGACAACCGCGGCGTGGAATACGACCAGTATCCGGCCGAGTTCTTCAAGAACGTGGTGGTCTACAAGGCGCCGACGCCTTCGCTTGTCGCTGCGGGCATCGCCGGTACGGTCGATCTGCGCATGCTGCGCCCGCTGACGCAGAAAGACCGCATCGTCGCGATCCAGCTGCGCGGCCAGATGAACGGCCAGAAGAAGCTCAATCCCGATGGCAGCCGCTATGGCTACCGCGCCTCGGCCGCCTATGTCGACAAGTTCGCCGATGACACCTTCGGCATCGCCATTGGTGTTTCAGCAACCGACGCGCCTTCGCAGAACGAACGCTACAACGCCTGGGGTTTCCCCAACGAGGATTCCGCTGCCAAGAACCTGTTCCTTGGCGGCGCAAAGCCATACGTCCAGTCGAACAAGCTGCAGCGCTATGGCGCGGTGGCCACGCTAGAATATCAGCCGGGCGAGAACTTCCACTCGACCCTCGATGTGCTCTATTCGAAGTTCAAGGAAACGCAGCTCCTGCGCGGTATCGAATTCCCGATCGCCCCGCAGTGGGGTTCGGGCGCGACAGTGCAGCCGGGCTACACGGTGGACAACGGCCTCGTCACCTCCGCCACGCTGACCGGCATCCACGCGGTGCAGCGCAACGATCGCAACAAGCGTGACGCCGACAACTTCTCGGTGGGCTGGAACAACCAGATCGGCCTCAGCGACAAGATCAAGCTGACACTCGACGCGTCCTACAGCACCGCCAAGCGCACCGATGATCTGCTCGAGACCTACACCGGCACCGGCTACGGCGCGACCGGCGCCTCGGACACGATCAAGATTTCGGCCAACCCCAACGGCACCTTCAATATCGTGCCTACGCTCGACTACGCTGACAAATCACTGTTCGGCCTGACCGATCCGCGCGGCTGGGGCTACAACGGCACCAAGGCCGTGGTCCAGGCCGGCTTCCTCAACCGTCCGAAGTTCAAGGACGACCTGCTCTCGCTGCGCGCCGATCTTGAAGGCCAGATCGACAACGCCGGTCTGCTTGCAGGCTGGCAGATCGGCGGGAACTTCTCGCGCCGCAAGAAGACCTCGAAGTTCACCTCGTTCTTCCTGTGCCCCAAGGGCGCGGGCACCGGTTGTTCGGTTGATAGCGGCACGCCCAAGTTTGCCGCCATTCCGGATGAGGCGGTCATTGGCACCGTGCCGCTGGCTTATCTCGGCGTGCCCAGGATGCTGGCGCTCGATCCAGTTTATCTGCTCAACAATTCCCTCTCTTCCGTTTTTGACACCCGTCCGGTCTCGCTGGTGCGTGACAACACGGTCACGGAAAAAGTCTGGACGGCCTATGCCATGGTCAAGCTCGATGGCGATGTGGGCGGCAAGAAGCTCACTGGCTCAATCGGCTTGCAGGCGGTTCACACCGACCAGAGCTCGACCGGTTCGATCTCGAACTTCGACTCCGCGACCGGCACGGTGCTGGTCGTGCCTGCCACGGGCGGCGACAAGTTCTGGCGGGTGCTGCCCAGCGCCAACTTCGCGCTGGAAGTGGCCAGCGCCACCTATGTGAAGCTTGCCGGCTCGCTCAGCATGGTGCGTCCGCGGCTTGATCAGGAGCGGGTCAACCAGGAACTGAACTTCAATTTCCCCAACCTTCAGTCCAACGATCCGACCCGGCCATTCTTCCAGTCGACCGGCGGCAATTCCCAGCTGCGCCCTTATCGGTCGGCCAACGTGGACGTGTCGTTCGAACACTACTTCCCGAAGGGCGGCTACATTTCGCTGGCCGGTTACTACAAGAAGCTCACGGACTTCGTGAACCCGCAGCGCAATCTGCCGTTTGACTTCGCAGCGGTGGCCGCCACGCTTCCTGCGGCAATTCGCGATCAGCTCAAGACCACGGTCGGAGTCGTCTCGCAGCCGCTCAACGATGGCGGCGGGTCGCTCAAGGGTGCGGAACTTACGCTCTCGCTGCCGTTCTCGCTGCTCACCCCCTCGCTCGACGGCTTCGGCTTCTATGGCAGCGGTTCCTACACCGACAGCAAGATCACGCTTAACAGTGATCCGGCCAACCCGATCACGCTGCCTGGCCTGTCGGACTGGGTCGGCAACGCCTCGCTCTATTACGAGAAGAGCGGCGTGCAGATCAGGGCCTCATACCGCTACCGTTCGAAGTTCCTTGCCGAAGTCGCCGGTCTTTCGGCCAACCCGACGTATCGTACGGCACGCTCCGAGGGCATTCTCGATGCGCAGATCGGGTATGAATTCCAGCCCGGCACCGCACTCGAAGGCCTCTCCATCCTGTTCCAGGCCCGCAACCTGACCGATCGTCCGTTCGTTACCTTCCAGAACAACGATCCGCGCCAGGTGATCGACTACCAGCGTTATGGACGCGATTTCTACGTCGGGCTCAGCTACAAGTTCTGAGCATCGGGAGTGAACCGGGCGGCTTGGCAGCAAGCCGCCCGGTCGGTAACTTCCACATGATGTGGATCACAGCACCATTGCAACCACCGGACGTGAGTTACGTTCGGGCGGCGCGCGCGCGGAGTTTGGCATGAGTGAACCCGAGGCGCAGAGGGGACAGCCGGTCCGGATCGTTGTTGCCGGCGGCGGCACGGCGGGCTGGATGGCGGCAGCCGCGTTCGGTCACTTTCTCGATTCCGGCTTCACAGTCCACCTCGTCGAATCCGAAGCGATAGGTACGGTCGGCGTGGGCGAAGCCACTATCCCCCAGATCCGGATGTTCAATCAGGCGCTGGGCATCGACGAAGATGCGTTCATCCGCGCCACGCAGGCGACCTTCAAACTCGCCATCGAATTTGTCGGCTGGTCGGAGCCGGGCAGCCGCTACATGCATGCCTTTGGCGATGTCGGGCGCGATATCGGCCTCTGCGCCTTCCAGCACTACTGGTCGCGCGCGCGGCGTCTCGGCATCGCAGGCATGCCGGGCAACTACGCGCTCAACGATATCGCTGCGCATGCGGGCCGGATGCATCGGGGCGGACCGCTGACCAGCGCCAACATTCCCGAAATGCCGCATGCGTTCCACTTCGATGCGGGGCTCTATGCCGCATTCCTGCGCCGCTTTGCCGAAACGCGCGGCGTCGTGAGACACGAGGGCGTGATCGCCGAAGTGCAACGCAGCGACGAGAGCGGCGATATCAGCGCGCTGCGTCTTGCCTCAGGCGAAGTGATTGAAGGCGATCTGTTCATCGATTGCACCGGCTTCCGGGCTCTCCTTATCGGCGAGACGCTGGGCAGCGGCTATGTCGATTGGACGCACTGGCTTCCCTGCGACCGCGCACTGGCGGTGCCGAGCGAACGGGTTACCGATTTCACGCCCTATACCCGCGCGACAGCGCACACAGCAGGCTGGCAGTGGCGCATTCCGCTGCAGCATCGCACCGGCAATGGCCGGGTCTATTGCAGTGCTTTCACCAGCGACGACGAGGCGGCGGAAAGCCTGCTGGCCCATCTTGATGCACCTGCACTGGCCGATCCCAAGCCCATCCGCTTTACCACCGGTCGCCGCGAAGAAGCGTGGCGCGGCAATGTCATTGCGGTCGGCCTTGCGAGCGGGTTTCTGGAACCGCTGGAATCGACCAGCATCCACCTGATCCAGTCGGCGATTTCGCGCATCCTGAAGTTCATGCCCGGCAAAGTGCAGGACCAGCGCGACCGCGACGAATACAACCGCCAGTTCACCTTCGAGATGGAGCGCATCCGCGACTTCATCATCCTGCACTACCACGTGAATGGCCGCGAGGAGCCGTTTTGGCGCGCCTGCCGCGAGATGGCTTTGCCCGACAGCCTTTCCGCGCGGATCGACCTGTTCCGCGCGAACGGTCACATCTTCCGCCACGGCGATGAACTGTTCGGCGAAGTGGGCTGGTTTCAGGTTATGGCCGGGCAGGGGATCCTCCCTGCCGGGAGCCATGCCTTGGCCGAGACGATCGACGAAGCAGACCTCAAGGACTATCTTGACACGATCAATGCGCTCTATCGGCGTGAGGCGGAACGCTACCCCCGCCACGCCGATTTCATAGCACGGCACTGCGCAGCCCTGCGGCCGCAAAAGGTGCCCGCATGAAACTGCGCTCACTTGTGCTGCCGCTGCTGCTCGCGGCGACCGCACCTTTCGCGCAGGCACAGGATTACCGCGCGCGCACGGCGGCGGGTGAGACGATCTACTTCCTGCTGCCCGATCGGTTCGAGAACGGCGATGCCGCCAACGATCGCGGCGATCTCAAGGGCGACCGCCTGACCACCGGGTTCGATCCGGCCGCCAAGGGCTTCTATCATGGCGGCGATCTCAAGGGGCTGATCCAGCGGCTCGACTATGTGAAGGGCCTTGGGGCGACCGCAGTCTGGGTCGGGCCGGTGTTCAAGAACAAGCCGGTGCAGGGCCCGCCGGGGCAGGAAAGTGCGGGCTTTCACGGCTACTGGATCACCGATTTCACCCGGGTCGATCCACATTTCGGCAGCAACGCCGATTTCAAGGCCTTCGTCGATGCAGCGCATGCGCGGGGGATGAAGGTCTATATGGACATCATCGCCAACCACACCGCCGATGTGATCCAGTACCGCGAACAGGGCGGACCGGTGCCCTTTCCCTATCGAAGCCGTGCGGATTATCCCTATTCGCGGGGCGGCGGCCTGGGCGGGGCAGCGATCAACCCAGGTTTTGCCGGCGATGCGGATTCCACAGCCGCCAACTTCGCGCACCTCACCGATCCGGCTTTCGCCTACACGCCATTCATCCCGGACGCGGAGCGGCACAGCAAGGTGCCAGATTGGCTCAATGATCCTCAGTTGTATCACAACCGCGGTAATTCGACCTTTATCGGCGAGA
>JBJXEK010000326.1:0-11396 GCA_046155055.1 Novosphingobium sp.
ACCAGCGTGCGCGTGCCGCTCAAGGCAGGGCCGCACCGCATCGGCGTATCGCTGCGCCGTCAGACGTGGCCGGACGAGACGGTGCAGACGCTGCGCAACAGCACCGACTATGTGCCGCTGCCGCTCGACAAGCCGGTAATGCTGCCGCTGGATGTGTGGGTGGATGGCACGCTGGCGAGCACGATGCAGGTGGCATCGTTCCGCGTGCACCCGCGCTATTCGCAACGCAATTTTCCGCGCGATGTATTGCAACTGGATGTGGCAGGGCCGTTCGAGGCCAAGGGCATTGCCGATACGCCCAGCCGCCGCGCGATATTCCAGTGCCAGCCGAAGCGCGTTGGCGAAGAGGAACCTTGCGCGCGGCGGATCATCTCGGCGCTGGCGCGGCGGGCTTGGCGGCATTCGGTAAGCAGCGCGGAGATCGCGCCGCTGATGCGCGTCTATGCCGGAGAGCAGGTGGCAGCCGGCTTTGAAAGCGGCGTGGAAGCAGCGGTCGAGGCCATTCTCGTTTCGCCGCGGTTCCTGTTCGTGGTCGAATCGCCGCCGCCGGTGCGGCTCGCGGAACCAGCCTATCCCGTCTCCGATTTCGATCTTGCGACGCGGCTGGCGCTGTTTCTATGGAGCTCGATTCCGGACGAACGGCTTTTGTCGCTGGCCGAGCAGGGCAAGTTGCACAACGCGGGCGTGCTCGACGGCGAGATCGCGCGGATGCTGGCCGATCCCAAAGCGGAAGCGCTGACCGAGAACTTCGCGGGCCAGTGGCTATACTTGCGCAACCTCGATCAGCAGCGGCCGGACATCACGGAGTTTCCTCGGTTCGACGTGCCGCTGCGCGCGGCGATGGCGACCGAGACCAAGATGTTTTTCACGCATGTGCTGCGCGATAACCGGCCGGTCACGGACTTCCTGCGAGCCGACTATACGTTCCTCAACGAGCGGCTGGCGCAGCATTACGGCATTTCCGGCGTGCGCGGCCCGGCGTTTCGCAAGGTCATGCTGGAACCCGGCACGCCGCGCGGTGGTCTCCTGGGGCAAGCGAGTATTCTGACTGTGACGTCTTATGGCAACCGCACTTCGGTGGTGAAGCGCGGCAAGTGGGTGATGGAAAACCTGCTCGCCTCGCCGCCGCCGCCGCCGCCCGCCGATGTTCCCGCGCTCAAGACCGAGCATGACGGACGTATGCTGACCGCGCGCGAACAGCTGGAATTGCACCGCGCCAATCCGGCCTGCGCCTCGTGCCACGTGCGGATGGACCCGCTGGGCTTTGCGCTGGAGAATTTCGACGCCGTGGGCACATGGCGCAAGATGGACGCGGGGCAAGTCATCGATGCCGGCGCGGTGCTGCCTGATGGCACGCAGTTCGCCGGGTTCACCGGGCTGCAGCAGATCCTGCTGGATCGCCGCGATGAGTTCGCCCGCGCCTTCACCGAACGGCTGATGACCTATGCCTTGGCGCGCGGCGTCGGGCCGCAGGACATGCCGGCGGTGCGCGCGATTGCGCGGAATGCGGCGGCGGATGGTTACCGCGTGCAGACGATCATCCGGGGGATCGTGACAAGCCCTGGTTTCACGATGCGCCGCATTCCGGCACCTACGACCGTAGCGCTGGCAGGAGCAGGCCGATGATCTTGAAACGCGCTGCGCTCAGTCGCCGCACCGCGCTGCGCGGGCTTGGCACCACTCTGGCGCTGCCGTTTCTTGAAGCCATGATGCCTTCGGCGCGCGCGGCGGATATTGGCGCGCGGCCCAAGCGTCTTTCGGTGTTCTACACGCCCAACGGCATGACCATGGACGCCTTTCGCCCGGCCGGGGCGGGAAGGGATTTCGCGCTTTCCCCGACGATGGCGCCATTGGCGCCGTTCCGCGAGGACATCGTGGTGGTCAGCGGGCTGGGACATCCGCAGGCCGCCGCAATGGGCGACCGGCCGGCGGGGCATGGCCGCTCTTGCCCGGCGTTCCTGACCGGCGCGCATGCACGGCAGACCGAGGGGCCGGATATCCGCTGCGGCGTCTCGATGGACCAGGTGTTTGCCGCGCATCTGGGAGACGCGGCGCAGATTCCCTCGCTGGAACTGGGGATCGATCAGGCGAGCCTGCTCGGCAGCTGCGATATCAATTATTCGTGCGCCTATACCAACGGCATCTCGTGGCTGACGCCGACCGTTCCGCTGCCGGTGACGGCCAATCCGCGCGATGTGTTCGAGCGCCTGTTCGGCGATGGCGAGGCTCTGGACGCCACAAGCCGGCTGGCGCAGGCGCGGCGGCAAAGCTCGATCCTCGATTTTGTGCGCGAGGATGCGCTGCGTCTTTCTGGCGCTTTGGGCATGGAGGACCGCCACAAGCTGAACGAATATCTCGATGCAACGCGGGCCATCGAGAAGCGCATTCAGCGCACGGCGGCGGGGCCCGTTGCGGATGCCGGGGGCCTTGTGCAGCCCGCAGGCATTCCGGGCGATTTTGCCGAGCATGTGCGGCTGATGATCGACCTTGAGGTCTTGGCGATGCAGGCCGATCTCACGCGCGTCGCCACGTTCATGACCGGGCGCGAGATTTCGAACCGCACCTATCCCGAAATCGGCGTGCCCGATTCGCACCATATGCTGAGCCACCACGGCAAGAACCCGCAGAAGATGGCGCAGCTGGCGAAGATCAACCGATATCACATGGAGTTTTTTGCCTATGCGCTGAAGCGGCTGAAGGAGACGCGCGACGGGTCCGGCTCGCTGCTCGACAGTACGCTGGTGATCCGCGGATCGGCGTTCGGCGATTCGAACGAGCACGATTTCATGGACTTGCCGGTGGTCGTTGCAGGGGGCCTCGTAAAAGGCGGACGGCATCTGGTCGCGGAAAAGGGCACTCCTATGTCGAACCTGATGCTGGCGGGACTCAATCTGCTGGGCGTTCCGGCCAGGGCCTTTGGCGACAGCACCGCGCCGCTCGCGGGACTGGCCGATGCGTAAGGCGCTGCTGGCCCCGATGCTCATGCTGGCGCTGTTGCTGCCGCTTCCTGCAGCGGCGCAGGAAGCGGCGCTGGCACTTGCGATTGCTGCCGACGATGCCGACGCTTTGCGCGCTGCGCTGGCCAAGGGGGCCGACGCGAACGCTGTGCTCGAATATGGCGAAACGCCGCTCGCCCGGGCGGTGGAAACGCAGGACCCGGCGCTGGTTGCCGCACTGCTGAAAGCGGGCGCGAAGCCGGACCGTGCCGATGTGCTGGGGCTGACGCCGCTGCTACTGGGCTGCGAGCGCGGCAACGGCGCGATCGTGCGGGCGCTGCTGGCGGCGGGCGCAGTTGCGGGCAGGGCGGGCGCTGATGGCGTGACGCCGCTGGCGATGTGCGCGCGGTTTTCCGATGCGTCGGCGGTCAGCGCGATGATCGCGCGCGGGGTGCCGGTCGAGGCCGTCGATGTGCGCGGGCAGACGGCCCTGATGTGGGCGGCATCGGCGGGCCGGGTGGAGGCGTTTGGAGCGCTGATCAAGGCCGGAGCGGCAGTGAACCGTGTCACCACGAACGGCTTTACTCCGCTGTTTTTCGCGCTCGCGAGCGGCAAGTCTGACATTGTTTCGATCGCAGTCGCGGCGGGGGCGGACGTACACCGCCGTGGGCCAGAGAACACCAGCACGCTGCAGATGGCGCTCTATCAGAAGAATTGGGGCGCCGCGGAGCAGCTTGTGGGGCTGGGCGCGGATCTGGCTGAGCTGGACCGTGAAGGGCACCGCCCGTTGCATGTGGCGGCGGCGGCTGGGCAGGGCGCACTGATCGCGGCGCTGCTCGCAAAGGGCGCGCAACCTGATGCGCTGACCGGCCCCTCGCGCATCACCTGGGTGACCGAAGCGAATTTCGGCATGGCCCCGCCGCCGGTGCAGCCGACGACGGCGCTGATTATGGCAGCAAAGGCCGGGCGCGCCGATGCCATGCAGCGGCTGGTCGCGGCGGGGGCGGACAAGCGTTTTGTCGATGGCGCCGGGATCAATGTCGTGCTCGCCGCAGCGGGCAGCCGGAGCGCGGCGGCGCTGGCCGTGGCGCTCGATCTTTCGCCCGATGCCAATGTGGCAGACAAGCAAAGGAATACTGCGCTGCACATGCTGGCGGGCGGCCCATTTTTCTCCGATCTGCCCGCCATGCTGCAGCTATTGGCCACCCGCGGCGCTCGCACCGATCTGGCCGATGCCAAGGGCAAGAGCGCACTGCAGGTGCTCACCGACGGGCTTGCCACGGTGCAGGCAGCATTTCATGATGTGTTTCCAGCCCAACCTTCCGGCAAGCCGCCGGTGGGGCTGGCGCTATCCCGTTGACGCACCACACGAGACAGGACGAGAGCCCATGATGACCCGCAAACCGCTGATCCTCACCGTTGCAATCGCTGCGCTGCTCGCTGGCGGCGCGATCGCCAGCGCCGCCTCGCCGGCCGAGACGATTGCCGCGCGTCAGGCCAATTTCAAGAAGATGGGCGGCGCGATGAAACTGCTCAAGGAAGAGCTGGCAGGCGGAGCCGAAAAGGCCAAGATGCTTACCGCCGCGCGGACCATCGCGGCCACTGCGCGTCAGCAGCAGGGGCTATTTCCGGCTGGGACGGGTTCAGGTGCGGGCGTCAAGACCGACGCACTCCCCGCGATCTGGACGCAGCGCCCGGTGTTCGACGCGGCGGCCGCCAAGCTTGTGGCCGAGGCGGACAAGCTTGCCGGTGTGGCGGGCACGGCGGATGCCGCGACGGTTTTAGCGCAGTTCAAGGCGGTGGGCGGCAGTTGCGCCGCCTGCCACCGTCAGTTCCGCGCGGATGAGTGAGGGGAAGGCCTGTTGCAATGAGCACCGGAACTGAAACCGTCCGCGTGTGGGACCCGTTCGTGCGCGTGTTCCACTGGAGTCTGATCGCGCTCTTCGCGCTCGCCTGGTGGACCGGCGAGAACCACGAGATGGATCGCCACCGTCAGGCGGGCTACGCCATTCTCGCGCTATTGCTGTTCCGGTTGTTCTGGGGTTTTGCAGGTTCGCGCACCGCGCGCTTCGCCCAGTTCCTCAAAGGTCCGGTGGGCATTCGCGCCTATTCCGGCAAATTGATGGATGACACGCCTTCGGACGGGCACAATCCGCTCGGCGGGTGGAGTGTGGTCGCGCTGCTTGCGGTGTTGCTGGCGATCACGGCGACAGGACTGTTTGCGGTCGATGTCGATGGGTTCGAATCCGGGCCGCTTGCCGATTGGGTAAGCTTCGATCAGGGCCGCGTGTCCGCCGAATGGCATGAGAGCATTTTCAAGGGCGCGCTGGCGCTAATTGGCCTGCACATCTCTGCCATTCTTTTCTACCAGATGCTGATCGGCCAGAATCTGATTATACCGATGATCACCGGCAGGCGCGCGCGCGGCCCGGACGATGCAGCAGCCGATGTGCGCTGGTCACCGATAATGGCGCTGGGCGGGATGGCTGGGGTGGCTGCGGTGACCTGGGCGGTGATGTCGGGTTTCCGCTTTTTCGGCGGGGGCGGCTGAGACCTCAGCCCAGCCGTTCGGGTACGGCGAGCGCTTCTTCGGCCAAAGTTTCGGCGGTCATCACTGCTTCCCACGGAAACACGAACCAGCGCTTGTCCTCGTCGCGATCTAGCACTTCGGCGGCATAATCGACCCGCGCCTTGGAGCGGCAATTGTCCATCAGTACGGCAAAGCGCAAGTTTTCCGGGGTGCAGCCGTTATCGGCCAGCAGATTGCGGATATAGACGATGGTGCCGCCGCTGTCGTTGATATCGTCGACGAACAGCAGGCGCGTGCCGGTGGCGGATTTGTCGGCCACTTTGCGTAGCAGCTCGTCGGCAAAGCCCGGCACTTTGGAAGAATGGTCGATCGAGAGCATCGGCACTTGCAGCTCGTGGCTGATGTAGACCGCAGGCACGAGCCCGCCGCGCCCGATGCCGATGATGAAATCCGCTTTCCAGCTGTCCGCCGCCAGTAGCCGCGAGAGGCTGCGCACATTGGCGAGGAAATCCTCGTAGACGATGTAGTTCAGCACGGGGGCGGCGGTATCGGTCATGTCCGGTAGGGTCCGTTCGTCGTCAAAAAACAGCGGTTACCGATTCCCCGGCCGCTCGGCAATTGCGCATGGCTGCGCTTTTCAACCGGAATTGCGCTCAGGGCGGCGGAGTGGTCGCGGCCGGATAGGCCAACTGGCCGAATGCGCTCTGGATTTCGCCGAGCACGATGTCGGCGGCATAGGTCGGCGGGCGAGCGGCGGCGGTGCACAGCGCGAGAGTCATCGGGCGCAGCACGGGATCGGAAATGCGGGTGAAGGAGAGCAGGCCCGCTTTCACCTCGGTGACGACATCGAGCGAGGTGAGAATGCCGATCCCCACACCTTGCAAGACCAGCGAGGTGATCATCTGGATATTGTTGCTCGTCGCTGTCCGGTCGAGCACCGCGCGGGTGGTGCCCTCAAGCACCGCGATCTGCTGATGTACCGCAAGCGGCGCAGACGGGACCACCACGGGCGAGCCGATGCAGGCCGAAAAGCGCGCTTCGCTTTGCTGTCCGAACGGGTGCCCAGCCGGCGTGATGAAGCCAAGGTGCACATCGACGAAGGCGCGAACGGTGATATCTCGGTAGGATTCCGGGCTGAAGAAGATCCCGAAATCAACCTCGTTGCCGGCGATCATGCGGCGCACCTGGTCGTTGCCAGTGACTTTCACATCGACGGTGATGCCGGGATAGCGGCTCTGCAGCGACTGGATCGCCGCCGGGATCACGCCCTTGGCCAGCGCATCGATTACCGCGATCTCGACATGGCCGCGCTTGAGCCCGCGCAAGTCCTCGATCTGTGCGCGCACTTCGTAAAGGCTCTTTTGCCAGCGCGCGCCGGCGGCCATCATGATTTCGCCAGCGGCGGTCAGGCGCAGGCCAGTGGGCAGGCGCTCGAACAGCGGCATGCCGATTTCGGCCTCGACATTGAGGATCTGGCGATCGATCGCGGAGGCCGAAACATTGAGCTCGTCCGCCGCCTTGCGGATCGAGCCGAGACGGCCGACGGCGATGAAATAACGCAGAAAGCGGGAAAATGCTGGCAAAGACACCTACCTAATTTTTGCAACGCTGCGCCCGATTCATTGCATTTGCACGAAACAGGTCAAGGCCATAGTTACACTGAATCGTAATTTTCGGGTCGGAGCAGAACACAATGGCAGGGGGCAGTTCGGCAGCAGGCTGGCGCGTGCGCTGCGCAGCTGTCGTTGGTCTTCTGGTGGCTCCTTTCGTCGCTCCTGTTGCTGCGCTGGCCGGTCCACTGCCGCTCGATCCGGCGCGTGAGGCTGCGGTCGCGGCGCTGATCGACCAAGCCAAGGCCAGCCCGCCGGCGCTGCGTGTTCTTCTGCGCGGGATGCCCAAGGGCGGCGATCTGCACAATCACCTAGCCGGCGCGATCTATGCCGAGGATTTTCTCCAGTGGGCGGCCGCGAAGGGGTTTTGCGTCGATAGGACGGGCCTTAGCGTCGAGCCGCCGCCGTGCCCGGCCGAGCGCGCGATCGAGCGCTTTGCAGGTGCGGATGAGTTCGGTTTCGACAGATTGGTCGATGCGATGTCGACGCGCGGCTTTCAGCGCGGGGTGGGGCAAAACGACGTTTCCGGCCACACCCAGTTCTTCCGCTCGTTCGAGCGGTTCGGCAAGATGTCTGGCGAGACGGCGCAGATGCTGACCGCCACGCGGCGCATCGCGGCGGGGGACAACGTTTTATACCTCGAGCTTGATCACAACACGGCAGCGCTGACCTCGGTGGTGCGCGCAGCGGGCGAGGCGCCTGTCAGCGAGGCCGATCTGCAGGTCCAGTATGCCGCCGATTCCAAGGCCTTCGCCGCGCTGATCCCCAAGGCGCGCGCCGAGCTGGATGGAGACGAGGCCGCTGCGGCCAAGGCGATGGCCTGCAATACGCCGGCGGCGGAGCCAGGCTGCAAGGTCGCGGTGCACTATCTGTTCCAGGCGCTGCGCGCACTGCCGCCCGCACAGGTTTATCGCTCGCTGATCCTCGGTTTCATGATGGTCGATGCCGATCCGCGCTTTGTCGGCGTCAATATCGTGATGCCCGAGGACGCGTATCTGGCGCGGCGAGATTACCGGCTGCACATGGCGATGATCCGCTTTCTGGCGGCCAGGCATCCCAAGGTGCAGCTGACCTTGCATGCGGGCGAAGTGACGCTGGGTCAGGTGCCGCCCGAGGATCTCAAGGATCATATCGCGCAGGCGGTGGACGCGGGTGCCAGGCGCATCGGACATGGCACCGGCATCGCCTTTGAGGACCAAGCCGAAGACACCATGGCGCGCATGGCGAAGCAGGGCATCGCGGTCGAGATCAACCTGACCAGCAATGCGGTGATTCTCGGCGTGAAGGGCGCGGACCATCCGCTCAACCTCTACCGCGCGCACGGGGTGCCGGTGGTGCTTTCGACCGATGACGAGGGCGTGCTGCGCTCGGACATGACCAACGAATATGTGCGCGCGGTGCATGAGCAGGGTCTAAACTACGGCGCGCTAAAGACCATCGCGCGGGCCGGCCTGCACTATGCCTTTCTGCCGGGCGCAACGCTCTGGGCCGATCCGGTCAAGCTGGTGCCGGTGACTGCCTGTGCTGATATTGCAACACCTGCTTGCGGCAAATATCTGGCCGCAAACGAAAAGGCCCGGCTCGAGGCGGATCTTGAACAGCGTTTTGCACAATTTGAAGCAGCGCGTCTGGCGCGTGAAAGAAAGGTGTCATAAGCTGATTTGATGCATCGCCATATAGGCGAATGATAACAAAAGTGCGCGCCTCGCCACACAATTGCCGCAGTGCGGTATGAACGTTCGGGGCAGCAGCACAGGACAACGCAGGAGAGGCGCAGTTCAACCAAGCGGTTGTCGGCTTTCGAAGGAAGGGCCGGCCCGCACAAGCGTCCAGGGGGGTTACCACAATGCAATACCCGAACAGTTCAGCACGCCGTATCTCATCGCGCAGGTTCATGCAGGGCCTTGTCGTTCTGATGGGCTGCACCGCGCTCACCGCGCCCGCTTTCGCACAGGAGGCTCCGGCCGACGAAGCGCCCGCGAAGGACGAAATCGTCGTCATCGGCTCGCTCGGCGCGCTTCCGGTCAAGGATGTCGGCTCGATCTTCGGCTTCGACAAGAACCTTGTGGAGACCCCGCGCTCGGCCTCGACCGTCTCCAAGGAGCAGATCGAACGCTTCGGCATCACCGAGATCTATGATCTTGTTTCGCAGTCGCCGGGTGTGTTCACCAACTCGTTCTTCGGCGTCGGCGGCGCGCTCGATATTCGTGGTACTCCCGGCGAAGTTTATTTCCGCGGGCTTCGCCGCCTCGACAACCCCGGCAACTACCCGACCCCGATCGGTGCCTCGGACCGCATCGACATCGTTCGTGGCCCGGCCTCGCCGATCTACGGACCTTCGAAGACCGGCGGCTACATGAACTTCGTGCCGCTGACGGCCCGCGCCGCAGGCGGCAAGCTCCTCGACAAGCCCGAGGGGCAGATTTCGTATACAAGCGGCAGCTGGGCCCGCAACGTGCTGAGCGCGCAGGTGCGCGGTCCGGGCAAGATCGGCAGCCAGGAATTCGGCTTCAGTCTCTACGGCCAGATCGAAGATTCGGGCAGCTACTACCGCAACATGTCGACCCGCCAGTCGATCGTGCAAGCCGCCTTCGACACTGACCTTGCGCCCAACCTGCGGCTTGAGTTCGGCGGCATGTACCACAAATACAAAGGCCAGCAGAACGGCGGCTGGAATCGCCTGACGCAGGACCTGGTCGACAACGGCAACTACATCACCGGTCAAGCGAAGCCGCTCGACACCAACGGTGACGGCCAGATTTCGCATGCAGAAGCCAAAGTGGCCAACGGCGGGTTCGGTCTCAATCCGTTCGGCAGCGCATTCTGCTCCACGCCGCCGTTTTCCAATCCGTTCGGTGGCCTCAACAACGACTGCCTTGCCACGCTCTACCCCGATTCCGGCCTGACCGGCGTGGGCACGGCGAAGCTGGACCGGCGCAACACGCTTACTGCTCAGAACGACAAGCTCAACAACGTCGCCAAGACCGCCTATCTCGATCTTGTCTTCGATGCAGGTAACGATCTCGAGATCAAGAACCAGCTGTTCTATGATGGTTATTCGAACCAGAACGAGAACCAGTACGGTTTCTCGCAATTCCACGATTCCTACGTAATCGAAGACCGGATCGTCATAGCGAAGGTGTTCAAGAACGATGTCGGAAAGTTTTCCTTCCAGGTTTCACCATCGATCCGCTACACCAACTTCAAGCACGGTGACGATTTCAACTACGAATATTTCAACCGTGTCGACCTGACCAAGGGCTACAATGCCTTGTCCGATCGTCTGCTCTCGACTGAGTGCGACTGCAACTACGCCAGCTATAACGTTGGTCACTATACGGACCTTGGCATGGCGGGCCTTGCCAATCTGGACTTCAATTTCGGTCTCGATGTAACGCTTGGCGCGCGCTACGACCACGTCAAGGTCGTGACGGCTGATCTTGCATCCAAGCTGGAAGATCCGGCAAACGCGCGCTCCGCCAAAACGTCCAAGGGCGGATGGTCGTGGTCGGCTAGCGCCAACTACCGCCTGCCCTTCGGTCTGATCCCCTATGTCACCATTTCGCGCCAGTCGACGATCATTGCCGGTCAGGGCGCTGAGGTCACCGCAGGCGATGCGCTTTCGGGCGCGTTCATCAGCGCTTCGAAGCTCTACGAGGGCGGCATCAAGGGCAGCTTCCTCAACAACCGGCTCTATGCGGCGGTCTCGGTCTACAAGCAGACCCGCACCGACCGGAATTCACAGGCGATCGTGACCAATCAGGCGGTGCAGACCAAGGGTATCGAGGCCGAACTGCGCTGGTCGGTCGACAAGCACTTCCTGCTTTCGGCCAACTACACCAAGACCAAGGTCGAGAACCTGACGGCCATCGGCGATGGTGTGCTGTTCAGCTTCTTCGGCATCGAGGATTTGAAGGGCCTCAACCCAGCGCTGTACCTTGGTGGCCAGCCGATTGGTCTGGTGCCGATCCCCAATGCCAATGCCTCGCGTCGTGCCGGTATTCCTGAGGATCTCTACTCGGCGACGGCCACGTACTCGTTCGACAATGGTCTTGCGTTCTCGGGCAGCGTTTCGCACGTGCCGTCCGTTTTCTCGGGCCAGTCTCAGGTGGTCAGGCTCCCGGCCTATACGCTGGTAGACGTGAGCGCTTCTTACACCACCGGGCCGTGGCTGTTCCGCGCCGTGGTAAAGAATGCCACGAATGCCTCGTACTTCCGTGCCAACTTCACCGAGTTGTTCGGCGCTACGATTGCCCTGCCCGAGCGTCCGCGCAACTGGCAAGCCTCGGTCGTCTACAAGTTCTGACGAGCCTGACAGGA
>JBJXEK010000327.1:0-3073 GCA_046155055.1 Novosphingobium sp.
CTCGATCTCGAACGCATCCAGCGCCTCGATCTGCTTGTCCGCCGCTGCATCGCGCGTCGCGCCCCACGTCACCAGCTTGGCGATCATCGGATCATAGAACATGGAAACTTCGCCGCCCTCATAAACGCCGTCGTCCACGCGCACCCCGTCCACGCCGCGCCGCCCGTTGGCCTCGCCGTCGTCGGTCCAGCCTTCGACCGGCGGATCATAGCGCACCAGCCGCCCGGTGCTGGGCGGGAACCCGCGATAGGGGTCTTCGGCATAGACGCGGTTTTCGATCGCCCAGCCGTCGATACCGATATCGTCCTGCGTGAAGGCGAGGCTTTCGCCCGCCGCGACGCGGATCATCTGCTCGACCAGATCGATCCCGGTGATCGCCTCGGTAACCGGGTGCTCCACCTGCAGACGGGTGTTCATTTCGAGGAAGTAGAAGCTCTCGCCCGTGGGGTCCGCGCCGCTGACGATCAGTTCCACAGTGCCCGCCGAGTAATAGCCCACCGCGCGGGAGAGCGCGACGCACTGCTCGCCCATCGCCTTGCGCATCTTCGGCGTCACGAAGGGCGAGGGCGCTTCCTCCACCACCTTCTGGTGGCGGCGCTGGATCGAGCATTCGCGCTCGTTGAGATAGAGGATATTGCCGTGCTGATCGCCGAGGATCTGGATCTCGATGTGGCGCGGATTGAGGATGAACTTCTCGATGAACACGCGGTCATCACCGAACGAGTTCAGCCCCTCGCGCTTGGTGGCTTCGAACCCTTCGCGCACGTCCTGCTCGCTATGCGCCAGCCGCATGCCCTTGCCGCCGCCGCCCGCGCTGGCCTTCATCATCACCGGATAGCCGATCTCGCTGGCGATGCGCACGGCATGCTCGGTATCCTCGATCTCCCCCACAAAGCCGGGGACGACATTGACCCCGGCCTTCAGCGCGAGCTTCTTGGACTCGATCTTGTCGCCCATTGCGGCAATCGCGTTCACCGGCGGGCCGACAAAGGCGATGCCTTCCGCCGCCAGCGCTTCCGCAAAGCTCGTGCGCTCCGAAAGGAACCCATACCCCGGATGCACCGCGTCCGCGCCGGTCTGCTTGCACGCTGCGATGATCTTGTCCGCGATAAGGTAGCTCTGCGCAGCGGGCGAAGGCCCGATATGCACCGCCTCATCCGCCATCTTCACAAACGGCGCACGCGCATCGGCATCCGAATAGACCGCCACGGTCTGGATACCCATCCGGCGCGCGGTCTTGATCACGCGGCAGGCAATTTCGCCACGGTTGGCAATGAGGATTTTCTTGAACATCAGAGATTTACACCTTCAACAACGAAGAGGCGCGAGGAACTTGTCCGGTGGCGGATCGCCGCGACCGGAGCATATTCAGCAGAACGCACAAAGGCTTCGGCCTGCGCCATGCTCGGAAACTCCACCATGACGATGCGCCCGGTCGGCGTCTCGCCCTCAACGCCGATTATCGCGCCGCCCCGCGCTACGTAGCGCCCGCCGAATTGGGCAACCACTGCCGGAACCCCAGCGCGATAGGCCGCGAACTCTGCGGGATCGTGCACATCGACTTCGGCGATGACATAGCCTTTGGGTGTTCTCGTCATGCCCTACTCCGCCGCCGCCAGTTCTTCGCCCGCAGGCGGCATATTGTGCCCCAGCAGCCGCAGCATATCCGCCGCCGCTTCGACCACATTGGTGCCCGGGCCATAGATGCCCTGCACCCCGGCCTCGCGCAGGAACTCGTAGTCTTGCGGCGGGATCACGCCGCCCGCGACGACCTTGATATCGCTTCGGCCCGCATCGCGCAGGCGCTGGATCAGTTCGGGGATCAGCGTTTTGTGGCCTGCTGCCAGCGAGGATGCGCCCACCGCATCGACATCGTTCTCCAGCGCCAGCTTCACCGCTTCCTCGGGCGTCTGGAACAGCGGGCTGCTGGTAACGTCAAAGCCCATGTCGCCAAATGCCGAGGCGATCACGTTCGCGCCGCGATCATGCCCATCCTGCCCCATCTTGGAGACGAGCATCCGTGGCGCGCGGCCCAGACGGCGCGTCACGGCCTCGACCCCGTCGGTAACTTGCGTGTAGCGCGCATCGCCTGCGTAATAGGCGCTATATACGCCCCTGACTGGGGTTGGAAACGTACCATAACGGCCGAACACCAGCTCCATCGCATCTGAAATCTCGCCCAAAGTCGCACGCCAGCGCGCCGCCTCCACTGCGAGTTCGAGCAAATTGCTGCCGGTCTTCGCGCCCTCGGTCAGCGCGTTCAAAGCATCGCGGCACTTGGTCTCATCGCGGTTCTCGCGCACCCACTTCAGCCGGGCGATCTGGCCTTCTCGCACGGCCATATTGTCGATGCTCAGCGTATCGAGCTGATCTTCGCTCGCCAGCCGGTACTTGTTGACGCCGACGATCACGTCATCGCCCTTGTCCACCCGCGCCTGACGGCCAGCGGCGGCTTCCTCGATCATCGCCTTGGGCCAGCCTGCCGCCACCGCTTTCGCCATGCCGCCTTCGCTTTCCACCCGCTCGATGATCGCCCACGCCTTGTCGACCAGTTCCTGCGTCAGCGCCTCAATGTAGTACGACCCGCCCAGCGGATCGACCACGTTGCACATGCCGGTCTCTTCCTGGATCACGATCTGCGTGTTGCGGGCGATGCGCGCGGAAAAGTCGGTGGGCAGCGCGATGGCTTCATCAAGCGCGTTGGTGTGCAGGCTCTGTGTGCCGCCCAGCATCGCGGCCATCGCCTCGATCGTGGTGCGGATCACGTTGTTGTAGGGGTCTTGCTCCTGCAGCGAAACGCCCGATGTCTGGCAGTGCGTGCGCAGCATCTTGCTCCGCTCGTCCTGTGCGCCCAGCTGCGTCATCACCCGGTGCCACAGCACGCGCGCGGCGCGCAGCTTGGCCACTTCCATGAAGAAGTTCATGCCGATGGCGAAGAAGAACGACAGCCGCCCGGCAAACTTGTCGATGTCCAGCCCGCTCGCCACGCCGTACTTCACATATTCCATGCCGTCGGCGATGGTGAAGGCCAGCTCCTGCACCTGCGTCGCGCCGGCTTCCTGCATGTGATAGC
>JBJXEK010000328.1:0-18341 GCA_046155055.1 Novosphingobium sp.
CGAAATTCGACCACGCCCGAGGCGAGTCCGCCCAGCCCCAGATCGGGCAGAACGATATCAAGCACCGACAGCGGCATGCGCGAAAGCATGAGCTTGAGCTCGGTCCGCGCACCAAGCAGAAGCCCGCCGGCGATCACCGAGCCCCGCCCGAAATCGACCTGCGTTGGCTGCAGCCGCCAGCCGTCGCCGTTCTCGGCCAGTTCCTTGTCGAGCACCGCGCGGCGCGGCATGGAGATCGACCGTCCGGCATAGTTGCCCGCCACGAAGGCGATGATCCGGTCGGGCGAGAACGCGGCGGTCCCCTGGAGCGCAAAGTCGGTCCCCCGGCGCCCGGCGAGCGAGGCGGTGATGCTGCCCGAACCGTTTACCAGCGCAGCATCGGCAGCTAGCCGCCCGATGAACAGCTTGCCGCTGCTGATCCCTTCAGCCTTGACCGAGGCTTCGAGCGAGGTGTTGCCCGCCGCGAATAGCCCGTCGACATCGACGGTGGCGTTACCGACCGCGATCGGCCGGTCTCCGCCGAACCGGGCTCCGCGGGCGATCAGAGCCGCCTTGAGTCCCTGCCCGCCCACTCGGGGGGCCAGATCGATCGTGCCGGTCACCCCGCCGCCTGCAATCGCCAGCCCTCCCGTCACGCCGTCCTTGGCCAGCGCGAGGGTGCCAGTTACTTCGGTCTGATAGACGGTGAACCGCTCGATCGCGAGGCGCAGCGGCGCGTCCTTGGGCGCGGTGAGGCCAAGCAGGCCGCTGAACGGCCCGAGGCGGGAGTCGCCCTTGGTCTCGATCCGGAAGCCATCGCCCACCGGGCTCAGCATGACATGGACATCCCGCAGGCTGGCGGCAGGGAGCGGATTTGCCAGCACCAGACTCGCGCGCGGACCGTCCTTGGCCAGCGCCGCTTCGAAGGTGAAGGGGCCGTAATCCAGATGGTGGCCCTGCCCGGCGAGCGAGGTTCCGCCCCCCGGCAAAGCCCAGGCGTGGAGCGCCATCGCGAGCTTGACCGAACTGAGCTCGGCGCGCTGGACCACCAGCGGGAGCCGTTCACCGAGTATTACTGCCGCGCGCACGCGCACATTGCCGCCAGTCAGCGTGGCCAGCGTGCCGTTGTCGATCCGCGCCAGGCGTCCGGCGGTATTGGCCTGGAGCGACCAGGGCATACCCGCGCCGAACTTCACCAGCACTTTCGCGTCTACATCGGCAAGCCCGAGGTTCGGCAATGCCAGCCCCTTGGCCGCAACCGGCCCGGCAAGCGCAAAGCCGCCGCGCTTGAGGTCTCCGCGCAGCACCAGCCGCGCCGCAAGGCCCTTCAGCGTAACATCGATCCGTTCGGAGGAAATGCTCTGGCCATCGATCAGCAGATCACCGCTGATGCGCCCGCCGGGCAAGCGCGGATCGACTTGCGGATTGCCGGTTACCACCCGCGCGGCGGTGATCGCCAGCGGCAGGCGCAGGCGCTTGCCATCCCAATGGGCGGTGCCCGCAGTGCGCAGCCCCTCAGCTACGATCGTCCCGCTCCTGATCCGCGCAACCTGCAGATCGTGGATGATCGTCAGCGCGGAAAACCGGCCGTCGACCGTGGCATCGAGCACCGCTCCATCGACCGACGGGCCATCGACCGACGGGCCCCCGAGCAGGAGCGCAGGCTGGGTCAGCACGGCCCGGATTTTGGCCGCATCAGCCCGGTTGTTGGCAAGATCGACCCCGCCTTGCGCCGTGCTCCTGAACGCGGCACCGCCGGCATAGAGGCTGCCCTTGAGTTCGGTGCGCGTCGCAGTACCCGCGGCGACCAGCGAGAGCTTTTCGCCGATCGCCTGGCGCGCGCCGCCCGCCAGCAGATCATGCGGAAACAGTTGCCCGGCGAGCCGGTATTGCCCCGCGCGGTTATCGAGCAGGAAGGCCGCGAGCTGCTGGTTGCCCTCCCGCGCCACACCCCAGCCGCGCCACGCGCTGAACCGGCCGCTGCCGGAGACCCGCGCGCTGAGATCGCGTTTTACGCCCGAAAGCGCAGCGAGCAGCCCGTCACGCGGCGCATTGTAGAGCAGGCCGAGCTCGAATTTGTCGCGATCGGGTTCGCTGTCGAGATGCAGTCGCAGCCGGTCCCGCCCGCCAAGCTGTCCGCCCAGATCGATCAGCGCGCGGCCGCCGCGGATATCGGCCTTCGCGGCCAGATCGATCCGCCGCCGCTGACCGAACACGCTGCGCTCGACCGTCAGGTTCTCCACCGCCAGTCGGTCGATGCCGATATCGTAATCGGGCAGGATCGGCGCATCTGGATCGCCGGGGTTGAGCTTTGGCGCGCGCAGCAAGGTGCCGCGCTTGAGCACCAGACTGCGGATATCGAGACCCCTGCGCCTATCCAAGCCCAGCCACGCCAGCGGCCGCCAATCCAGCGACGCTTCGGGCACGATCATGAAGCGGCCTTCGGCATCGCTCAGCACCATCTCGTGCAGGCTCATCACACCGAGCAGCGAGCCGTCGATCCGGCCGATACGGATGCGCAGGCCCGATTTCGGCACCAGGGCAGCGATGCGATCGGCGACAAAGCGGTGGCCAAGCGGAGAATCGAGCACCACCGCCGCCCCGCCGGCCGCAATCAGAAACAGCAGCGCCGCGAGGATGAGTCCGCGGCTCCACCCCAGCACCCGCCAGCCCGGGCTTACACCTGAGCCGGGTGGCGCATCGGGAGTGGGCGTGTTCACCATCAGAACGCCTGCCCGAGCGAGACATAGACGCCGATCCGGCTGTCGCCTTTGGCCGGATTGACCGGCGTGCCGAGATCGACGCGGATCGGGCCGAAGTTGGTCTGGTAACGCAGGCCGATGCCGACGCCGATCTTGGCGCCGTTGATGGTCGGCGAGGCGGTCGTGCCCACCGTGCCCGCATCGACGAACGGCACGAGGCTGACCGCGCCGCCGAGCAGCCCGGTCTTGACCCGCGCCTCAAGCGAGAATTCGGTCAGGCTGCGCCCGCCGCTGGGATTGCCCAGCGCATCGCGCGGGCCCACCGCCTGATAAGTAAAGCCGCGCACCGAAGCGCCGCCGCCCGCATAGAACCGCCGCGAAGGCGCGATGCTGGACACATCGGCGCCGGTAATGCTGCCGAGGCGGACTCGCCCGGCCACGATCACACGGGAACTGACCGGCTTGTAAGCACTCGCGTCGAACTGGGCGCGCAGATAGCTTGAACGTGTCCCGTTCTGCACCGAAAGCTCGGGCGAGAGGCGCAGCGAGACACGGAAACCCCGCTTGGGATCGAGCAGGTCGTCGCTGCCGTCATAGGCTCCGCGAACGGGCAGCGCTCCGATAAAATAGGTCGTGCGCGTCGCACCCGGAGTCGCGGGCAGCTCACTTGTAGCCAGCACTTCGATTCCGCCCGAATAGACCCAGGCCTTCTGGAAGATCAGCGTGGTCTGCTTCTCGAAGGTCGTCAGGAAAGAGACTGTGCGGGCGTTGTAGGCGTCGGTGCGGCGGGTCTGCGCATAGAGATCGGCGGTCAGGACCTGATCGCGGCGGAAGAAGTTGTTGCGGCGATAGGTCGCCCCGGCAAGCTGCTCGCGCGTGCCGATCACGCCGCGGAAGCGCACGAGGCCTTCAGGCGGGAAGAAGTTGCGGTTTTCCCAGCTTGCCTCCAGCCGCACGCCCTCGCCGCTCGAATAGCCGATGAGGCCGGCGACCGTGCGCTGCGGCGCCTTGACCAGAGTCACGTCGATATCCGCGATACCCGGCTTTGCGCTGGCCGCTGTCCCGTCTAGTCCTTGCCCGCCCGGCCCATTTGACGGCAGGGCCGCCTCGCGCGGCGTGACGGTGACGGCCGAAACCAGGCCGGTGGCGAGAACGGCCTGCCGCAGATCATCAATCAGCGAGCGGCGGTAGGAATCGCCCGGATGGAACCGGGCGATCCGCCCGAGATGCCGGGCAGAAAGATAGCCCGGCAGCGAGCTGGTGATCTGGCCGATGACATACTGGCCGCCGCTGGTCACGGGCAGCGTCAGATCGCCGGTCCGCACCGCATGATCGATCACCAGATCGGGCTGGCCGATTTCGGCAAAGGCATGCCCGCTCTCGCCCAGCGCGGTCAGCAGGTGGTCGCGCTCCGCCTCGATGCGGTCGCTGTTCGCCGGATCGCCGGGCGCAAGCGCGAATGCGCGGGTGAGCGCGGCGCCATCCGGCGCCCCCGCGATATCGCCCAGAGCAATCCTGGCGAGCGTATAGCGCGGCCCGGGCAGCACATCGAAGCGCACGCCCACCTTCTTGAGATCGATGGCGGGGGCCGAGCCGCTGCCTTCGGCTGCGGCGGCATAGCCGGTGGTGCTTTGCGTCACCTCGGCATCGAAATAGCCATAAATCCTGAGCACGCGCTGCAGCAGGTCGATATCCTGCCGTGCGCGCCGGGTCAGCTGCGCGAGATTGTCCTCCTCGTTGCCGAACTTGCGCAAGGCAGCGAGCGCGCCGAACCGCTCCGTCACCGCATCGCGTTCGGGCAGGGCCGCAAGGTCGGATGGAAAGGCGAGCGTGAGTTGCGGGGTTACCGAAATCAGGCTGGCACCGGGAATCTGGCCCGAGGCCCGGTCACTGTCTGGCCCCAGCGCCTCGCCGGCCGCTTTGGCCTGCTCTTGCGCCTGCGCGATATCGGGATCGGGGGTCAGCGGGGTGATCGGCGGCAGTTCGGCCGCATCGGGCCACGCGAGCGTGATCGCCGGAATATCGGTCAAGGGCGCGATGGCCTCGGGTGCCAGCAAGGCCGCTGCATCGGGAACGGAGGCCTTCGCCGCCTCGGTATCGCGCACCCACGCTCCCGGGTCGTCGAGCGCGGCATCGGGGATCAGATCTTCCAGCGCCTGATCCGCCTCGCGCGATTGCGCGCGGGCTGTGCCGCCGCCAGGCAGCGCCGCCAGCACGAACAGCACCGCAACAATCGCCCGCAAGCGCAAATCAGACGTGGCGATACTGTTGCTGCGCGGCGGCAAGGCCGTCCTTGCCGGTATCGTCGGCAATCCGCCGGTCCGCACCCGTGGCGGTCGCAGCGCGATCGATCGCGCGGGCCTGCTCGTCGGGTTCAAAGCGTTCCCATCCTTCACGGCCCAGACGTTCAAGAGGGCGATAGCGAACCTTATACTGCATCCGCGCCGATCCTTCGACCCAATATCCGAGATAGACATAGGGCAATCCGATCCTCGCGGCATGGAGGATGTGATCGAGAATGATGAAATTGCCAAGACCCTGGCGCGCTCCGTGATCTGGCTCATAAAAGCTGTAGATCATGGAAAGACCGTCACCTTGCCGGTCTGTCAGACATGCTCCCACCAGCTTCCCCGGTTTGCCGTCCACACCCGGCTCGCGGTACTCCATAACAAAGCTTTGGACGGGCGTATGTTCCACCATGTCGGCGAAATCCATCTCGTCCATGGTCGCCATGCCGCCGCCGGGATGGCGGGCAGCGAGATAGCGCTGCAGCAGCTCGAACTGCTCCGGGGTCGACCACGGCTTGCAGGCGGTCACGACGAGATCGCTGTTGCGCCGCTGATTCTTGCGCTGGGTGGCGGATGGGACAAACTGGTCCGCGACCACGCGCACGGAAATGCAGGCCGAACATTCGATGCAGCTGGGGCGATAGGCCACCGTCTGGCTGCGACGGAAGCCGATGCGGCCGAGCGCGTCATTCAGCTCGTCTGCACCTGGCCCCTTGAGCTCGGTAAACACCTTCCGCTCGGTCTTGCCCGGAAGATAGGGGCAAGGCATCGGACTCGTCACGAAAAAGCGGGGAAAGCGGACGGGCGCGGTCACGGGCGGTGCAGTATCCTCTTGGCCGCCAGACAGTTCGGCAGCGCTTGAGAGGAACATGCCTCACCCGGACGTTTGGTGAAAGAGCCATTAACCACCATTAGTCGGTAATGGCGGCGGATTCTTCGCTGGATGCTTCCACCGGGCCCGCGGCGTCTCGATTCGGGATGCATGGGTGCCGGGATGTGAACCAATACCCTTTAGGAACAGGCTTAACCCGGCCCCGCCCTACCCAAGCTCCACCTGCGTCACATCATAGCCCTTGGCGCGCAGCGCGGCGACGAGCAGGTCGATCTGCTCGCGGTCGCGCGCCTCGCACTCAATATCGGTGATGAGGCCCTTGGCGGGCAGATGGGTAAAAATGCGCTGGTGGTAAATCTCGATGATGTTGACCTGGCAGGCATCGAATTCGCGCATCACGCGAAACAGCGCGCCTGGCCGATCCTGCAAGGTCAGGCGCAGCCGCGCGAGGCGGCCCGATCGCGCGAGATCGCGCAGCAGCACGTTGGCGAGCAGGCGTGTGTCGATATTGCCGCCGCAAAGCACCAGCCCGATCTTGCGCCCGGCAAAGCGCTTGCGGTGTGTCATCACCGCGGCCAGCCCCGCCGCGCCCGCACCCTCGACCACGGTCTTTTCGATCTGAAGCAGCAGCGCCACCGCCGTCTCCAGCGCCGGTTCGCCCACCAGCACGATATCGTCGACAATCTTCGCCAGCACCGCCGACGTGAACTTGCCGGGTTCCTTCACCGCGATACCCTCGGCAAGCGTATCGCCGCCGCAGGGCAGATCGAGCCCCTTGAGCTTGGCGTACATCGAGGGGAACAGCGTCGCCTGCACGCCGATCAGCCCGATCGACGGCTTGAGCGCGCGCGCGGCGGTGCCCATGCCCGAAAGAAGCCCGCCCCCGCCGATCGGCACGACCAGCGTATCGATCTGCGGCGCATCCTCCAGCATTTCGAGCGCAACCGTGCCTTGCCCGGCTGCCACATGCGGATCATCGAAGGGATGCACGAACGTTAGCCCGCGTTCCGCCTCGAGCAGCCGCGCGTGGGCATAGGCCTCGTCGAACGTCTCGCCCTCAAGCACGACATTGCCGCCGACGCTTTCGGTCTGCATGATCTTCACCGTCGGCGTGGTGCGCGGCATCACAATGGTCACGGGCATGCCGAGCCGCGTGCCGTGATATGACAGGCCTTGCGCGTGATTGCCGGCCGAAGCCGCAATCACGCCGCGTGCGCGCTGCTCTTCCGAAAGCTGGAGCAGCGCATTGAGCGCGCCGCGCTCCTTGTAGGCTGCGGTGAACTGGAGGTTCTCAAACTTCAGCCAGATTTCCGCGCCGGTGATCTCGCTCAGCGTCTTGCTGACGAGCGTGGGCGTGCGCACCACCTGGCCCGCAATCCGCGCGGCAGCGGCGCGAATGTCATCCAGCGTCAACAGGGCAGTCGGTGCCCCGGTGGTTGGTGATGGTGCGAGCGAGGCGGTTGCGGGCTTGTCCATGGCCAGCGCCCTAATCGAAAGCCCGCGTCATGGGAACCATGTAGCATTCAGTCCGGTTTGCGCGGCTGGCCAAGCATATGCAGCACTATCAGCACCACGACGATCGCGGCCGTATCGGCGAACCAGTCGCGGATGTCGCAGTCACGTTGCAGCATGGGGATCGATTGCGCCACTTCGACCAGAGCGCCGAGGAACGAGAGCCGCTCGCCCAGCCGCGCCTTGGGCATGTGCGGCAAGGCGAAGCTGCCCAGCAGCGCCAGCGTGCCGAAAGCGAACATGTGCTGGACCTTGTCGTCAACCTCCGGGAACTGCGGCGGGTGGCGCAGCAGCGCGAGCGTGACAGCACCAACGAGGCAGAGCCAGAAGGCAGGGAAGGCGTAAGCCGAGAGTCCGTTGCGGTGCAGCATGGACCTTGCGCTAGCCCGCCTGCCCTATCGCGCACAAGCGCTCATTGGGCGCGAATGGTGCGAACAGGGGCTGGCGCGGGGCGGCAAAGCGGCTAGAACTCGGGGCCATGACCGAACCGACTTCATCGCCCCTGGGCAAGCCGCTCGCCGTATCGTTCCTGGGCCTTGGCGTGATGGGCGGGGCCATGGCCCGCCATCTCGGTAGCGCCGGGCATACCCTCACCATCTACAATCGCACAGCCGCCCGCGCCGAGGCCTGGCAGGCGGCCCACCCGGGCCTTGCCGCGCGCGTCGCCACCAGCCCGGCGGAAGCAGCCGAGGGCGCGGATGTCGTGATCACCTGCGTCGGCAACGACGATGACCTCGCCGATGTCGTGCTGAGCCCGACGGGTGCGTTCTCCACGCTGCGGCGCGGCGCAGTGTTTATCGATCATACCACCGTTTCGGCGCGGATTGCCCGGCAGATCGCGGTCGAGGGGCGTGACAAGGAACTGCTCTGCGTCGACGCCCCCGTCACAGGCGGGCAATCGGGCGCCGAGGCGGGCACGCTTTCGATCATGTGCGGCGGCAGCGCCAAGGCGGTCGATGCGGCGCGCTCCGTGCTCGCCGCCTATGCCAAGCGTGTCGTCCATGTCGGCAAGCCCGGCGCGGGACAGACCGCCAAGATGGCCAACCAGATGTGCATCGCCGGCGCGATCGCGGGCCTCTCCGAAGCCATGCGCTTTGCCCAGGCTGCGCGGCTCGATCTGGACAAAGTGTTTGAGGCGATCTCGGGCGGCGCGGCGCAATCGTGGCAGATGGACAACCGCTGGCACACCATGGCCAAGGACGAGTTCGACTTCGGCTTCGCGGTCGACTGGATGCGCAAGGATCTCGGTCTCGCGATCGAGGAAGCGCGCGGGCTTGGCGCGAGCGTGCCGGTCACCGCGTTGATGGACCAGTTCTATGCCGATGTGCAGGCGCTGGGCGGCGGCCGTCAGGATACCAGCGCCCTTATCCGCCGCCTGCCCCGCAAGGGCAGCGCATGATGAACCGGTTGGGCTTTGCTGCCCGTGCCGCCCTTGCCGCCCTGCTCCTCTCGCCCGCCCTGGCCCTCCCCGAACAAGCATGGGCCGACACTCTGATCGACAATGTGCAGGGCCAGACCATCGGCGCAGGCGGCCGGATCGAGCGCTTCAAGGCTCTGCTCTATGACGATGCCGGGATCATCAAGGCGGTGATCCATGAGGGCGAGAAAGCCCCCAGGAAGGGTTTCCAGTACCGGCTCGATGGCAAGGGCCGGATCATGCTGCCCGGGATGATCGACGCGCATGTCCATGTGATGGGCACCGGCTTTGCCGCGCTGACGCTCGATCTGTCGGAGACGAACAGCCTCGCCGAAGCGCTGTCGAAGATCGGCGCTTATGCCGCGGCGCACCCCGACCGGGGCTGGCTGATCGGGGGCGGCTGGAATCAGGAGCGCTGGCACCTCGGGCGTTTCCCCACCGCCGCCGAACTCGATGCCGTGTTGCCAGGACGGCCGGTGTGGCTCGAACGCGTCGATGGCCATGCCGGCTGGGCCAACAACGCCGCACTCAAGGCCGCAGGGGTCACTGCTGCCGCCACGGCTCCCGTCGGCGGGCAAATCGAACGCAACGCAGATGGAACACCTTCGGGCGTGCTGATCGACACCGCACAGGCGCTCGTCAGCGGCCATGTGCCCCCGCCCTCTCCGCGCGATCACGATCTGGCGCTCGCCACCGCGCAGCGCCTGTTCTTCACCCGCGGTCTGACCGCTGTTGCGGATATGGGTACCACGATGCAAGACTGGCAGGCCTTCCGCCGCGCCGGCGATGCCAACCAGCTCTATGTCCGGATAATGGCCTATGGCGCGGGCCTGGATAACACCCTGCTGATCGGCGGCCCCGGCCCCTCGCCGTGGCTCTATGCCGACCGGCTACGGCTGAACGGGGTGAAGCTGTTATTGGACGGCGCGCTCGGATCGCGCGGAGCGTGGCTCAAAACGCCTTATGCCGATAAACCCGGAACCCGCGGGCTGCCGCGCCTTACGCAGACCCAACTTGGCAATCTGATGAGCCGCGCGGCAATGGACAACTTCCAGATCGCTGTCCACGCCATCGGCGATCAGGCCAATGGCGTGCTGCTCGGCGCGATCGACGATCTGACCGGGACCTACAAGGGCGATCGGCGCTGGCGGATCGAGCATGCGCAGATCGTCGATCCTGCCGATTGGCCGGTCATGGCGCGGATCGCGGCGAACGGCGGGCCAAATGGCAATCTGGTCACCTCGATGCAGCCGGTGCACCAGACCTCGGACCGGCTGATGGCCGAAGCGCGGCTTGGCCCGGACCGGCTGAAGGGCGCCTATGCCTGGGCCTCGCTCAAGGCGCAGGGCGGGGTGCTGGCGTTCGGCTCGGACAGCCCGGTCGAAGCGCCCGACCCTTGGGCCGGAATCGCCGCCGCGATCAGCCGCGAGGATGCGGGCGGCGAGCCCGTGGGCGGCTGGCAGCCGCAGGAGCGCGTCAGCCGCGAGACGGCGTTGGCCGGATACACGACCGCCGCCGCCTATGCAGGCTTCGCCGAAACCCGCTTCGGCCGCCTCGCCCCCGGCCAGCGCGCCGATTTCATCTTTGTCGATACCGATCCGATGACCGCCACCCCCGCCCAGATCCGTGCGACCAAAGTGCTCGAAACCTGGGTCGGCGGCGGCAAGGTGTGGGATGCGGCAAAGCCGGAGGGCGGAGCGGCGAGCCCAGAGCCAGCCAAGCGCTGATCCCCCCAAATGTCGCCACCCATGAGGTCCCCGCCCGTGCGGCCTTACGGCGCAGAAATCATCACCGGCGCATAAGTCAGGTCGAACGTATCGGCGGTGAGCGCGCGCATCTTGCCATCGAGATCGTGCAGTGTCCCGCCCCGGAAGGACGCAGGTAGCACAAAGCGCGTGGTCGCATCCGGGTTCCACAGCACCAGCGCCTTGCCGCCCCCCGGCAGCGTGAGCGCCAGCCGCCACGTTCCCGCCGCATCGACGCGCCCCGATACCACGGTGGCGTCCACCAACCAGCCGCGCACCACGGCGAAAGCCTTGGCCGCAGGGGTCTGAACGCGGGTGTCGTATTCGGTCGTGCCCACGGCATAGGGCGTCGCGGGCCCCCAGCCATACCAGCCGAAATTGGCCGCACCCGAAGCGAGGTCGGCCAGATACTTGCGCGCTATATACGTCCGGGCGAGCGCGGGCGGGGTGGAGGAATCGCCGCTGCCGCCTTCGGTGTCCCACAGCGGCATCCCGGTCAATCGATGCCTGGCAAGCACCAGCCGCACATTGCCCAATTGCCGCGCAGCCTCCTCTGGCGGGGTCGCATAAACGTGATAGCCGATGATATCGGCATACTTCGCCGCGCCGGTGGCAAGGTACTGATCGAGATAGCCCGGCGAATAGGCCGGCGCGGTGATCACCTTGGCAGCGGGATCGACCGCTTTCAGCGCCGCGCGCGCCGCCTTGGTCAGTGCGGCGATCTGGGCGACGGTGCCTGAATAGAACGTCGGATCATTGGGCTCGTTCCACACCTCGTAATACTGGATCCGCCCCTTGTAGCGCTTGGCCACCACCTTGATGTAGTTGGTCCAGTCCGCAAGGTTCTTGGGCGGCGCCGTCGCGCCCGCGCCATAGAACGTCTCCCGCGCCGGATCGGACGAGGCCCACGTCGGCGATTGGCCGAGCGTCAGGATGATCGCCTGTCCCGGCGTGGCGGCGGCGACGAACCGGTCGAGCAGGCCGAACTGCCCTTTTGCCCGGCTCCGGCTCCATGCGCGCCCAAGTCGTATCGCTGTCCCACAGCCGCAGGGTGCCAAAGCCGGCGGGCGGAAAGCGCACGCCCGGCGGCGCGGTCTTGCCATCCGCCGTGGTGAAATGCACGTCCGCAACCGAATAGCTGCCTAGCTGATCGGAGGCGAACGTCAGGTTCACCAGCCCCGTCGCGCCGACCCCGCCGCGCACGGTATAGGTCTTCCACTCAGGCTCCAGATTGCTGATCCACTGCGAGGCATAGCCCTGATAGGGCGGCCGCGAATTCTGGATATACATCTCGACCGGCAAGCCGGGCGTGCCGCGCAACCGCGCGGTGAAAATGTACTCCCGACCCGGCAGCACCGCGAGCTGCTGGGCAAACTGCTGCCGACCGCTACGGATCGCGGCGATAGCAACGGCCTGCGCGCCCCCTCCTCCGGGAACCGGCGTGGTATCGGGGTGATAGGCCACATCGACATCCGCCCAGGCAGAATTGTCCTCCCAGTCATAGGCCATGGTCCCGGTGATCGTACCGGGGCTCTGCCCCACCGTCACGAACGGCGGCGCGAACTGCGGATTGCGCAGTCTGGTGTGCTGAAAGTTGGAGACATGGATGCCGAAGAAGCTGGCGGGCACCTTCCCGAACGCAAGCTGCCGCACGAGCTTGCCCGGCCGGGTCGTCACCGTCAGATCGTCGATGCAGATCGTACCCGGGGCATTCAGGCTGATCACGATCACAGCGGCGTCGTCCTGCGTGACATAGCCCTGTGCCGTCACGCGGCGCCAGCCGGTCTGCACCGGATGGCTGGTCCCGGCGATCTGCGGATAACGCGGCGCGCCGCCCTGCACGGCAAGGCTGGCCACCGTGCCCTTCGCCCCGCGCAGCCAGGCCCCGATCGTCACGATCGTATCGGCCTTGACCGCAAGCCCCTGAAGCAGCTGGAGATTGCCGTCCCGCACCGCCTTGACCGTGATCGCCTGGCACGCGGCACCCCCATGCGGATTGCTCGTCTCGCGCGCATAGACCGTGGTCGTATCGCCATAGCCGCTGTTGTGATCCCACCCCGGCGCGGTCTCACCCGTGACTGGGCCGGCGGAGGGGAGCGCGTTATAGGTGCCCTCGAAGCCGGGATTGGCCACCGGGAGCGGGGTTTCTGCGGCAAGCGCGGGAGCGGCGGCGAGTGCAGCGGCAAGCAAGACAAAACCACAGCGCAGCATGCATCGCCCCCAACCTGACGGAAACTAAAGGCTACACAGGGACTGCGCCGCAGGGCAACGTGCACGCGTCGCCTCGGGTCACAAATGCGCTCAGACGCTCGCTGTGCCGCCTGCTTCGGCTGTCGCCGCTTCCGCCTCAGCCTTGGCCTTCTCCGCCGCATCGCGCCGCTCGACAAAGCGCATCACGATCAGCGTACCCTCGAACAGGATCAGCAGCGGGATTGCCAGCATCAGCTGGCTGAGCACGTCCGGCGGGGTAATCACGGCGGCCAGCGCGGTGATACCAACGATCACATAGCGCCGTGCCGCCACCAGCTGCGCGCGCGTCACGATCCCGGCGCGGTTCAGCAACATCAGCAGCACCGGCAGCAGGAAGCTGATGCCGAACGCGAAAATGAACTGCATCACAAGATTGAGGTATTCCTCGATCCCCGGCAGCGCTTCCAGCTGCAGCCCGCCGCGATTGCCCTGGAACCCGATGAACCATTTGAACGCGGTCGGCATCACCACGAAGTAGGCGAGGCTCGCCCCCATCGTGAACAGCACCGGCGTCGCGATCAGGAATGGCAGAAAAGCCTTCTTTTCCTTCGCGTAGAGCCCTGGTGCGATAAACGCCCAGAGCTGGTTGGCGATCACCGGAAAGCTCACCAGAAACGCGGCGAACAGCGAGACCTTGAGGTTCACGAAGAACGCCGAGTAGAGCTTGGTGTAGATCAGCTTGCCCTGCCCCGGCGGAAACGCATGGGTCAGCGGTTGGACAAGAATGCCCAGGATCGCATCGGCAAAATAGAAGCAAACCACGAACGCAATCGCGATCGCATAGACACAGCGCAGCAGGCGCGTGCGCAGCTCGAGCAGGTGATCGAGCAGCGGCGCCTGGCTTTCGTCGATGTCCTTTACGATCATGCCACGCTTCCCCCTTGCCCCCGGGGACGTTCCGGACGCTCGGCGATGGGCAGCAGTGCGCCCAGCGTTTCCGGCGGAGCGACGGCGGCGATTGCCGGGTCGATCACGTCAGGCAACGCATTAGGCGACACATCAGCCGAAAGGGGGGGCGGCGGCAGCGCCTGCATCATCGGCAAAGGAGTCTGGGGATCGTTCTGGTCGGCAGCGGCTTCGGTGGTCTGCCCCTCGGCTGGATCAGCAACCGGACTCGCCGCCATGATCGCGGCGTTCTGTTCCTTCCACTTGCGCTCCATCTCCTCCATTTCCGCCTCGCGGATCATGGTCTCGATCCCGGTGCGGAAGTGGCCGGATACCCGGCGAATCTGGCCCATCCAGCGCCCCGCCGTGCGCAGCGCGAGCGGCAGATCCTTGGGGCCGATCACGATGATCGCCACAATGATGACGAGCAGAAACTCGTCTGGCGCAATGCCGAACATGGATCAGCCCTGATCTGGTCTTGTGATCAGGCGGTGCCGCCGGGACCGGTCTGCTCGGCCGGGGCCGAAGACTGGGCGGGCGCGGGGCTGGCAGGCGGCACTTGTTGCTGCAGCTGGGCCGGCGGTGCGGTCACCGGACGGTCGGTTTCCTCATTCATGCCCTGCTTGAAGCTTTTGATGCCTTTGCCAAAATCGCCCATCATCTCGGAAATCCGGCCGCGACCGAACAGCACGAGGACAACCAGAGCAACAATGATCAGATGCGGAAGGGACAAGCCACCCATCGGTAAATCTCCTTGATGGTCCTAAGATAGGGCATCATTGCGCAAACTGCCAGCAAGCTCAGGAAGATTCGTCAAGCTCCGGTGTTTCTGGCGCCTCATCGTCCATCAGTCCGGCAAACACCGCCTCGACTGGATCGAGCAGCCCGGCGGCACGCAGTTCGTCGATTCCCGGCAGCTCACGGCGCGATTCGAGGCCGAAATGCGCCAGAAACGCAGGCGTCGTCGCATAGATCGTGGGCCGACCCGGCCCCTCGCGCCGCCCGGCCACACGCACCCAGCCCGCCTCCATCAGCACGTCGAGCGTGCCCTTGGCGGTCTGCACGCCGCGGATCGCCTCGATTTCCGCGCGGCTCACCGGCTCGTGATAGGCGATGATCGCCAGTGCCTCGGTCGCCGCGCGCGAAAGACGGCGCACATCCTCGCGCTCGCGCCGAAGCAGGTGCGCCAGATCCGGCGCAGTTTGGAAATGCCAACGTCCGCCGCGCTCAACGATTTCGACGCCGCGCCCGGCATACTGCGCCACCAGCGCCTCCAGCGCGCCTTCCACCGCGGCGCCGTCTCCTGCACTGAAGCCCAGATGCCGCGCGATCTCCTCCGACGTCAGCGGCGCCTCGGCGGCAAACAGAGTCGCCTCGACTGCGCGCTCAAGGTCGTCCGGCGCGCTCATCCTTGGTCCCTGGCCCGCCCCCTGCGCAGCATCAGCGGCGCATACGTGCCCGCCTGCGCCAGCTCCACCTTGCCTTGCTTGGCCAGCTCCAGCGCGGCGACAAAGCTGGACGCCAGCGCCGAGCGGGCCAGCCGCGGATCGCTCCCCGCCTCATGCACGGGCAGGAAGCGAGAGAGGTCGGTCCACTCGATCACCGCGCCGATCATCGCCTCGACCCGCGCGATGGCGGTCTCCAGCGTCATCACCGGCCGCGCGCGCACCATGTGGACCACCGGCGCGGTGCGCTGCTTGATCACGCCGAAAGCCTGGATCAACGCGAACAGATCGCAGTTCCACACCATGCGGCGGTCGGTGCGCAGCCCCTCGGGCGCGCCGCGCGCGAACACATCACGGCCCAGCCGGTCGCGCCCCATGAGCCGTGCGCCCGCCTCACGCATTGCGCTCAGCCGCTGAAGCCGAAGCTGCAGCCGCAGCGCCAGTTCTTCGGGGCTCGGCTGCACTTCAGGATCACGCGGCAGCAGCAGCAGCGATTTGAGCCACGCCAGCCACGCCGCCATGACGAGGTAGTCCGCCGCCAATTCCAGCCGCTGCGCCCCGGCCCGCGCGACGAACTCGAGGTACTGATCAACCAGCGCGAGGATCGAAATCCGCCGCAGGTCCACCTTCTGCCGTCGCGCAAGATCGAGCAGCAGGTGCAGCGGCCCTTCCCAACCGTCGATGGTCAGCGTGAGGGTATCGCCTTTGCGCGGGGGGCCATCAGGCGGCGTGTCTTCCCATGCCGCATCGTCGGCGGCCTCCAGCACCGGCGCGGCGGCCTGTTCCATCAGGCGCGACCGGACGCCGTGAGGGCCAGCAGCCGGTCGCGCGTCGACACCCGCTCGGCCTGCCGCGCCAGATCAACCGGCGCGGTGAAATCGCTGGTCGGGTCGAGTGCACGCTCCAGCCGTGCGGTGGTCTTCGCCGACATCGGCGCCAGCGCCTCGGCGATCCCGATCATGTCATCCATCTTCGCCCAGCAATTGAGCGCAATGTCGCAGCCCGCTGCCAGGGCCCGCGCTGCCCGATCCGGCACCGCGCCGCCCAGCGCCTGCATATCGAGATCGTCAGTCAGTAGCAGGCCATCGAAGCCAATGGCCCCGCGGATCACATCGCGGATCACAGTAGCCGAAAGCGTCGCCGGGTTCTCAGCGTCCCATGCCATGTAGCGCACGTGGCCGGTCATCCCGATCGCGCTGTCCCTAAGCCTCCGGAACGGCGCGAGGTCGGTTTCCAGTTCCTCCGCGCTTGCGGTGACAGTCGGCAGCTCCTTGTGGCTATCGACTGCCGCGCGGCCGTGCCCTGGCATATGCTTGATCACGCCCGCCACGCCCGCTCGCGCAAGCCCTTCGAGCATAGCCTTACCCATGGCCGCCACCCGCAGCGGCTCGTGTCCCAGTGCGCGGTCGCCGATCACATCATGCGCGCCGGCCTGCCGCACATCGAGCAGCGGCAGGCCATCGACGCTGATCCCGGCCTCGGCCAGATCGAGCCCCAGCGCCTCGGCATGCGCACGTGCGGCTTCAATCGCACTGATCGGGGCGGTCTCGTAAAGCCGGTCGAACGCATCGCCCGGCGGATAGGCCGCCCAGACTGGCGGCTTCATCCGCGCGACCCGCCCGCCTTCCTGATCGATGCAGATGAACGTCCGCTCCCGCCCATGCAGCGCGCGCAGATCATCGGTCAGCGTCCGCACTTGCGCGCGGCTCTCCACATTGCGGCCGAACAGGATGTAGCCCGCCGGATCGGCATCGCGAAAAAACGCGCGCTCATCATCGCTGAGGGTCAGGTCCGAAAGGCCGAAAATCGCCGGGAGCATGGGCTGTGGATTCGCCCAAATGCGCCGGGCTGGCAAGGCGGCTGAGCATGATGGGCGGGGAAAACACTCCTCCGTCAGTCCTCCGGACTGCCACATCCCCATTTGCACTTCGTGAAAATGGGGAGGACTATCCTGATCCTCCCCATTTTTGCGTAGCACAAATGGGGAGGTGGCCTGCCGGAGGCAAGTCGGAGGGGTTCTTCAAATCAGCGCTTCACCTGGCACTTCAAGCCGCCGGACTGCAGCTTGCCGCACAGCGCATTGGCCGAAGCGAGATCGCCTGCGACCGCCTGCAGACGGAACACGGTGGCCATGTCCGCCTTGCCCTCGATCACCCGGTGCGAAAGGCCTGTCAGCGGCGCATGCGCGGCGGCGAGCTTGCTCCACGCGGCTTCGGCCGCGGCATTGGTCGAGAACGCCCCGATCTGAACGCCGACGCCCGAGGTCGGACCAGCCGGAGGGGCGGCGACCTTGGCCCCGGCCGCAGCCAGAGCAAGCGTTGCAGGCTTGGCCGCAGGCGCGGCGCTGCCGGCAAGGTTCGCGGCAGGCTTCTCGCCCTCGCTTACCTTGAAGCTGGCATCGCCGGTGCCTTCGAAGGTCTTGCCGCCCGGATTTTTGGGCGCGACCTTATAAGGCTCGGTGCTCGCCGCAATCAGGCTGCCATCGGCCGCTGCAGGCGCGGAATTGCGATGCGTCACCCAGAAGATTCCGCCCACAAGCGCAAACAGCAGCAGCACCGCGAAAATCACGAAACCGAGCATGCGCCCGCTGTCCGAAGCCGGTTCGTCGTAATCGACGTCGTCCGCGCTTTCGAGCCAGGGCAGCCGCTCCTCGTCGCCCAGCGCGAGCCGGTCGGTCTGCGGCGCAGCCTCGAACGTCGAGCCGATGGCCTGACCGGCTTCGGTCACACGGTCTTCGGCGGTGTGGGCCTGATGCTCGGCATGATCCTGCCAGCTTTCCGGATTGATCGGAAGGCCTTCGTTCTGCCCCTCATTCCGGCCCTCTTCAGGGCCCCCGTCCGCTGCGCTGATAACCATTGTCTCAAAGCTCCTCGGCGGCTTCCACCCCCAACAGGGACAAACCATTTTTTATCACTTGCCCGATTTGCAAGGCGAGGAAAAGACGCGCCGCAGTCAAGGCAGGATTGTGTCCCACAATGAACCGCTTGTCGGGCCGGTCATTCCCCAGGTTCCAATAGGCGTGGAACGCACCCGCCAGCTCCCCCAGGAAAAACGCGACACGGTGCGGCTCGCGGGCCACGGCGGCGCTTTCGATGATCCGCGGGAACTGCGCAGCGAGCTTGATCAGCGCGAGTTCCTCCTCGCCGAGCGGCGCAAGATCATCGCCTGAGGGCGCCAGCCCCTCCGCCGCAGCCTTGCGCAGAGTCGAGCAGATCCGCGCATGCGCATACTGCACATAGAACACCGGATTGTCCTTCGAGGCTTCGACCACCTTGGCGAAATCGAA
>JBJXEK010000329.1:0-11733 GCA_046155055.1 Novosphingobium sp.
GCAGCCGCACCTGGTCCGAGGCTTCCTCACCGCTGATATAGATCGCCGCGCCGCCCGCCTGCGCCACCCGCGCCGCTGCCTGCAGCAGCAAGGTCGATTTGCCGATGCCCGGATCGCCGCCCATCAGGATCGCCGAGCCCGGTACCAGCCCTCCGCCCAGCGCCCGGTCGAATTCCGCGAGGCCTGTCTTGCGCCGCTCCGGCAGCTTGACCGGCTGATCGAGCGCGACGAAGGCCACATTGCGCCCGCCGCTCGAAAGATCATGCTTGGAGGAAAACACCGTCTCCGGCGCGTCTTCCTGCAGCGTGCTCCACTCCGCGCAATCGGGGCACTGTCCCTGCCAGCGCAGCGAAACGCCTCCGCAGGACTGACAGACAAATCGGCGTTTGGGCTTGACCATGCCGCATGGCGTAATGCGAACATAGCAAGAACGCAAGTCCCAGCGGCGTCTTGCATCGGAAATTGGTGCCCCTGGCCAGACTCGAACTGGCACGTCTCTCGACAACCGATTTTGAGTCGGTCGCGTCTACCATTCCACCACAGGGGCACTCTTGCGCGCAGAACCTGCGATAGCGGCCCGCGCGATTTGCTTCAAGTATCGGCCTTCAAGCTTTAGCGTTCGGCACGCGGATCGCGCCTGCCACCAACTTGTGCAGCTTTGAATGCAGGGCATCATTGCCTGCCAGCACGGTCTCGTCGCAGATCGGCTGCGAACGGCCGCGATAATCGGACACGAACCCGCCCGCCTCGCGCACCAGCAGGCAGCCCGCCGCTGTATCCCACGGCTGCAACGCGCTTTCCCAGAACCCGTCGTAACGGCCGGCTGCGACCCAGGCGAGATCGAGCGCGGCCGATCCAAAGCGGCGAATGCCTGCAACGCGCGGACCAAGCTCGTGATAAATTCGCGTCCATTCGCCCATATCGCCCCGGCCCGAGAACGGCATACCAGTGGCGATCAGCGCCTCATCCAGATTGCGCCGCGCCGAAACGCGAAGGCGCCGGTCCTGCAGCCACGCGCCGCGATTCTTTTCAGCCCAGAAGCTCTCGTCAGTGATTGGCTGGTAAACGATCCCGGCGGTAACCTCACCCCAGCCCGAACCATCAGGGCCCTTCCCGTCCAAGGCCGGTTCCTGCACCGCGATCGAGATTGCAAAATGCGGAATGCCGTGGAGGAAGTTGCTGGTGCCGTCGAGGGGATCGATGATGAAGCGCGGCTTGCCCGGCTCGCCTTCGATCCGCCCGCCTTCTTCCAGTTCAAAACCCCAGCCTGGCCGCGCGACCTTGAGTTCGTCCCACAGCGTGCGCTCAGAGGCCTGGTCGGCCTTCGAAACAAAGTCGGCCGGGCCCTTGCGGCTAACCTGAAGATGCTCGACCTCGCCGAAATCGCGGCGCAGACGCTGGCCGGCCTTGCGGGCCGCCTTCTCCATCACCCGCATCAGGCCTGAAATGGCTGACATACCGGGTCAGCCCACCTTGCCGACGTAGGTGCGTTCGTAGACATCGACCACGATCCGCGTGCCGCTCGCAATGAACGGCGGCACCATCACGCGCACGCCGTTGTCGAGGATTGCGGGCTTGAAGCTGGAGGAAGCGGTCTGCCCCTTCACCACGGCATCAGCCTCGACGATCATGGCTTCTACCTGCTCAGGCAGCTGCACCGAAATCGGCCGCTCGTCATACATTTCGAGCAGCACGGTCATGCCGTCGGTCAGGAAGGCGACAGCCTCGCCGATCAGGTCGCCGGGCAGGGTGATCTGGTCATAGGTTTCCACGTCCATGAAGATCAGATCGTCGCCCTCCTTGTAGAGGAACTGGAAGTCCTTGGTATCGAGCCGCACGCGCGCGATGGTATCCTGGCTGCGAAAGCGCACGTTGGTCTTGCGGCCATCGATGAGGTTCTTCATCTCGACCTGCATGAACGCGCCGCCCTTGCCGGGCTGCGTGTGCTGCGTCTTGGCAACTTTCCAGATGCCCTTTTCGTATTCAAGGATATTGCCCGGACGGATGTCCACGCCGCTGATCTTCATGATGGAAAGAGCCCTGCCTGATGGGGAAGAGCGCGGCCCTTAGCGCCAAGCGGCGATTGCTTCAAGCCGCCGCGTCATGCTAGCCTTCCAGGTATGATCTTGCGCCTTGCTTTTGCCTTCTCTTCAGCCCTCGTTCTGGCCGCTCCCGCTGCTGCCGCGCCGGGCGGCGCGATGTGGACGGTGAATCAGGGGCGCTGGACGTGCGAGCTGCCGGGCGATGCCATTGTGCCGCCGACACCTCAACCAGAAGGCAACTTCAGCATTGTCCCGGATTCCAGTTACCTCGCAGCCAGCGGCGGACGCGGCGCCTATCTGCTGCTGGACAACAAGTTGACCATGACGACCGGCCCGTTTGCCGGGCGCCGGTTCGTCAAGGTCGGCGGCGCGACACTGGTTCGGCTCGGCCCTGATGGTCAGCGCGAGTCTCTGCGCTGCGTGCGCGCAGGCGCCGTGCGCGATGATTTTGCGGACGGGAATTTTGCAGACGGGCCGGCCGCACCCTAACGCTCCGCAAGTGCCCCGCTGATCGCAGCGCTCAGCGCTCGAACCGCCGCCACTTCATCACCGCCCCAAACTGCGTTGCTGACAGCCAGAAAATCCGCACCCGCCTTCACCAGCGGCGCGCAGTTCTCCGCCGTAATCCCGCCGATTGCCACGCAGGGCAGCTCGAACAGCATGGACCACCATTGCAGCACGTCTGGTTCGGCCACGTGGCGCGTGTCCTTGGTCGCGCTCGGAAAGAACGCGCCGAACGCGACATAGTCCGCCCCAGCCTCGCCGGCTTCCATCGCCAGATGCCGGCTCTCATGGCACGTCACGCCAATCTGCACCTCGCGCCCCAGACGCGCACGTGCATCGGCGACGCTGCCGTCGTCCTGCCCCAGATGCACGCCATCAGCGCCGAGCCGTTTGGCAAGGCCAATCGAATCGTTGATAATGAACGCCACCTCACGGTCCGCGCAGATGCGCTGCAGCGGCTCGGCCAGACGCGCGGCATCGTGCTCGGGCACGTCCTTCACGCGGAACTGGAACGCGGCCACCTCACATGCATCGAGCGCGCGGGAAAGACGATCAGGAAACGAGCCGCCAACGTCGAGCGGCGAGATCAGGTAGAGTTGGCAGGACGGATCAGACATGCCCTGCCCCTAGCCCGCACGGGCCCTGAGCGCAAATATGCGAGACAAAGAGGGACTGTCTCTATTTGTCAGGTGCCCGCCTTAACGGTCGAACCATGGTGGATCTCGTGGATCGCCGTGCCCAGCGCCGCGTCGAACTCGTCGTCGCTCATATGATGGCGCAAGTCCTCCAGCAGCGCGCGGCTGAAGCTGGCGATGATCCCGTGGTTCTTCGAGAGCTCGACGACCGCATCGCCCCGGCTATAGCCGCCCGAAAGCGCGACCACGCGCAGCACCGCCGGATGCGCGGTGAGCGGTTCAAACAGGCCCGGCTGCAGTGGCAGCGACAGCTTGAGCATGACCTGCGTGCCGCCGGGCAGCGCATCCAGTGCCTTGATCAACTCGTCCAGCAGGATAGCGTCGCACTGGCCGCGGGTCTCGCTCTTGATGTTCACTTCTGGTTCGATGATCGGCATCAGCCCAAGCGCCAGCACCTGCATGGCCAGTTCGAACTGCTGCGTCACCACAGCGGCAATGCCGGCGCGGTTCGCCGAATTGATCACCGAGCGTTCCTTGGTCCCGAACACGCCGAGCGACCTGGCATGGGTCAGCAGCGCATCCAGCCCCACAATCGGCTTCATCAGCTGCACGCCATCAGCCTCGGCCTCCAGCCCCTGGTCGATCTTGAGGAAGGGCACCACGCCCTGCTCGATCAGCGCGGTTGGCACCGGCCTGCCATCAACATCACCGTTCATCGTGCGCTCGAACAGGATCGCGCCGATGACCTTCTCGCCGTTGAACGCGCCCGAGCGGATGATGCGGCAGCGCATATCATGGATCAGGCCGAACATTTCGTCGTCCGAGCCCCAGGCGCCTTCCTCAAGGCCGTAGCCCTTGAGCGCCTTGGGAGTGGAACCACCGCTCTGGTCCAGCGCCGCAATGAAGCCGTCACCGGCCGCGATTTTCGCCATCATGTCCGCGTAGTGCATGGGTGCCCCCTCAAGTCGCGCATTCGAATGCACGGGCTCATAGTCAGCAGCTCTTCGCACTGCAACATCACAGCGCGATATCACGCGATTAAAATCGCAGGCTCAGTGCTGAAGTGCCGCAACCCCTGGCAGTTCGCGGCCTTCCATCCATTCGAGAAACGCCCCGCCCGCTGTCGAAACGTACGTGAAGTCTTGCGCCGCGCCGGCATGGCTCAACGCCGCGACGGTATCGCCGCCGCCTGCCACTGAAACCAGCGAGCCTTCCTTGGTCAGCGCCGCCGCCGTGCGCGCCAGCGCCACGGTTGCAGTATCGAACGGCGGCGTCTCGAACGCGCCGAGCGGTCCGTTCCACACCAGCGTGCGGCAAACCTTGAGCACATCGGCGAGAGCCTCGGTCGCCGCCGGGCCGATATCGAGGATCATCTCGTCGGCGGCGACTTCATGGACGTTGCAAGTGCGCAGGCTCGGCGGATTGGCCGCAAACTCCTTCGCCACCACCACGTCGTAGGGCAAGTGCACAGTGCAGCCTGCCGCGTCAGCCGCTGCCAGGATATCCTCGGCGGTGGAGGCCAGATCGTGCTCGCACAGCGACTTGCCCACCGCCACGCCGCGCGCCGCAAGGAAAGTGTTGGCCATGCCACCGCCGATGATCAAATGGTCGACCTTGCCAACCAGATGGCGCAGCACATCGAGCTTGGAGGAAACCTTGGCCCCGCCGACAACTGCCGCCACCGGATGCTCCGGTGACCCGAGCGCCTTGCCCAGCGCCTCCAGTTCCGCTTGCATCGAACGTCCGGCATAGGACGGGAGCAAGTGCGCCAGCCCCTCGGTCGTCGCATGGGCGCGGTGCGCAGCGGAGAACGCGTCATTGACATAGATGTCGGCGTTCTCGGCAATCGCCTGGGCCAGCGCTGGATCGTTGGCTTCCTCGCCCTTCCAGAACCGGGTGTTTTCGAGGCAAGCGATGCCGCCCTCGGGCAGAATACCGATAACCTGCTTCACCACCGGCCCGGCAATCTCGGAAACGAACATGACCTCGCGGCCCAGCACTTTCTCCACCGCGCCGATCACCATGCTCAGCGACTGGGTCGAAACCCGCTCGCCCTTGGGACGGCCGAAATGCGCCAGCAGCAAGACTTTGGCCCCGGCGTCGGAGAGTTCGAGGATCGTCGGGGCCGAAGCGCGCACGCGCGTGTTGTCGGTCACTGCGCCGTCCTGCATCGGCAGGTTCAGGTCCACGCGCACCAGCACGACCTTGCCTCGCAGATCCCCGAAATCGGCAGCGATATCATCCAGCGTCTTGAAGGCGGTCATGGTTCAATCCTTACTTCGTCGCCAATGGCAATCGTGCCTTCGGACAGCACCCGGCCGCAGATCCCGCCGCGCCAATTCGGCATGAGCGCAGCCCGAAGGCCCGAACGCAATGCATCCATGCGGCTGCATGGGTCACATTCGCAGCGCACTTCGATACGCAGACTATCCCCGATCGCGATCACCTTGCCCACCGCGCGCGGCAGGCGGATGCCGGAAACCAGCAGGTTGGCGCGGCGGTCGGACCAGACCAGCTCTTCCGCGCCGCCAAGATCATGCAGCGCCGCTTCCCAGCTCTCAGCCTCGATCACCGTGATCTGGCGATTGCCTTTCTTGCCTTCTGGCACCGGCCCCCGGCAATCGCCCTCAAGCCCCTTGTCCGGGGTCACGAGAGCGCGGTCCATAGTCTCCATGGTGCCGCGGGGCACCTTGTGCCGAGCAATTCCGCCAAGCTGTCCCGCCGCACCCCCAGAAACCGGCATTGCATCGATCCTTAGAGCAGGCCGCCCATCACGCCGGCCGTATCGACCATGCGGTTCGAGAAGCCCCACTCGTTGTCGTACCACGAAAGCACCCGCACCAGCTTGCCGTCGATCACCGAGGTTTCGAGGCTGTCGATGGTCGAGGAATGTGCATCGTGGTTGTAGTCGATCGACACCAGCGGCTCGGTGCTGAACGCGAGCACGCCCTTCATTGCGCCTTCCGCAGCGGCTTTGAGCAGCGCGTTGACCTCTTCCTTGGTCGTGTCGCGCGCGGGCTGGAAGGTCAGGTCCACCACAGAGACGTTCGGGGTCGGCACGCGGATCGCCGAGCCATCAAGCTTGCCCTTCAGTTCCGGCAAAACCTCACCCACAGCGCGCGCTGCGCCCGTGGTGGTCGGGATCATGCTCATCGCAGCAGCGCGCGCGCGGCGCGGGTCGTCATGGATCTGATCGAGCATCTTCTGGTCGTTGGTGTATGCGTGCACCGTGGTCATCAGCCCGCGCACAATCCCGATCTCATCGTTGAGCACCTTGGCAACCGGCGCAAGGCAGTTGGTGGTGCACGAAGCGTTGGAGACGATCGTATGTTCGGCTGTCAGCTTCTCGTGGTTCACGCCGTAAACAACGGTCAGGTCCACGCCCTTGCCCGGGGCCGAGATCAGCACGCGCTTGGCACCTGCCGCGATGTGCTTTTCGCACGAAGCACGGTCGGTGAAGAAGCCGGTGCATTCCAGCACGATGTCAACGCCCTGCGCGCCGTGCGGCAGGTTTGCGGGATCGCGCTCGGCGGACACATGGATGCGCTTGCCATTGATCACCAGATCGGTGCCATCGACTTCAACGGTTCCCGAAAACGCACCATGAACGCTGTCGCGCTTGAACAGCAGCGCATTGGCCTTGGCACTGGCAAGATCGTTGATCGACACGAGCTCGAGCCCGCAATCGGGCCGCTCAAGAATGGCGCGGGCCACATTGCGCCCGATGCGCCCGAAACCGTTGATTGCAACCTTGGTCGCCATGGTACTGATCTCCTGAGAATGCCGCCTGAAACTTGGCGCTTAAGAAAGCCGCGCGAGAACACGCGGCAGGATTTTTTCGACCGTCAGGCCGAAGTGGTCATAGAGCACGTCCGCCGGGGCGGATGCGCCGAAGCTGTCGATGCCGATGGTGAGCCCATCACACACATACTTCTGCCAGCCTGCAGTGACGCCCGCCTCGATCGAGACCTTGAGCGCGTTTGCAGGCAGGATGTCAGACCGGTAGGATGCGTCCTGCGCATCGAACAGTTCCCAGCATGGCACCGAAACGACATCCGCGCCAATGCCCTGCGCTTCGAGCGCCTTGGCTACGTCTGTAGCCAGCATCACTTCCGAACCGCTCGACATCAGCACGACCTTGCGCGGCGCGCTGGCGGCTACGAGGCGGTAGGCACCTTTGGCCGAACGGTTGGTTGCCCGGCTCCAGCCTTCATCGCCCGCCCCGCGCAGCTGCGGCAGGTTCTGCCGCGACAGCGCAAGCACAGAGGGCGTCTGCGGGGTTTCCAGCGCCAGCGCCCAGCATTCCGCCGTCTCGATCACATCGGCGGGCCGATAGACGTTGAGGTTGGGAATGAGCCGCAGCGACATCACATGCTCGACCGGCTGGTGAGTCGGCCCATCTTCGCCCAGGCCGATGGAATCATGGGTCATGACATAGACGACCCCTGCATGCTGCAGCGCCGACATGCGGATCGCGTTGCGGCAATAGTCGGAAAACACGAGGAACGTGCCGCCGTACGGCACCACGCCGCCGTGCAGCGCCATTCCGTTCATCGCCGCAGCCATCCCGAACTCGCGGATGCCATAGGCGACATGGCGGCCGCTGTAAGAGTCGGCGCTGAACTGCGGAGTCCACTTGGTCTTGGTGAGGTTTGAACCGGTCAAATCAGCGCTGCCGCCAACGAGGTGCGGAAGCTGCTCGGTAAGCGGTCCCAGCGCCATCTCCGAGGCTTTGCGGGTCGCGACCTTCTGCGGCGCGGCGGCCAGCGCCCTGATATGGCCTTCCAGCACCGGCGATGCGAGATCGGCCACGCCTGCAAGACGGCTCTCGAACTCACTGCGCGCCGGCGATGCGGCAAACCGCGCAGACCACGCGGCATGGGCCGCATTGCCGGCCTCGCCTGTCGTGCGCCAGTTTCCGAGAATGTCCGCCGGGACATCGAAGGGCGCATAGGACCAGCCAAGATACGCGCGCGCAGCGGCAACCTCGTCACCCCCGAGCGGCGAGCCATGGACATTGTGCCCGCCTTGCTTGTTTGGCGCGCCCTTGCCGATCACGGTGCGGCAGGCGACCAGCGAGGGGCGCGGATCGGCGGCGGCCTCGGCCAGCGCGCGCGCGATATCGGCAAAGTCATGCCCGTCGCAGGCTGCCGTGTGCCAGCCGCTCGCGTCGTAGCGGGCAAGAATGTCCTCGCTCGTCGAAAGCGAGGTGTCGCCGTCGATTGTGATCTTGTTGTCGTCCCAAAGTACGTTAAGTCGGCCGAGCTTCATCGTACCCGCAAGGCCCACGGCTTCGTGGTTCATGCCTTCCATCAGGCAGCCGTCGCCCGCGATCACCCAGGTCTTGTGGTCGACCAGTTCATCGCCAAATGTGGAATTGAGGTGTCGCTCGGCCATCGCCATGCCAACCGCCATCGCAATGCCCTGACCCAGCGGGCCCGTGGTGCATTCCACGCCTTCGATCATGAAGTTTTCCGGATGCCCGGCGCAAGGGCTGCCAAGCTGGCGGAAATTGCGGATGTCATCCATCGTCGGGCTTTCATAGCCCGTGAGATGCAGCAACGCGTAGATCAGCATCGAACCGTGGCCCGCCGAAAGCACGAAACGGTCGCGGTCCGGCCATTTCGGCGCGGCGGGATCAAACTTGAGGAACTGCGACCACAGCACGGTGGCGACATCGGCCATGCCCATCGGCATTCCCGGGTGGCCAGAATTTGCGGCCTGAACCGCGTCCATGGCCAGCGCCCGAATCGCGTTCGCCATTGGCGCCAGTGCAGTCACTTCACGTGTCATTTCGACCAGAAACCCTTGCTTGAAGCAGCACAAAACCGTGTCTGCACCCCCGATTCGGGTGCGGGCCCTCTTTGGAAGCGCTGCCCCATAGCGTCAAGGTTGGGGAAAGGCGGCGCATCGCGTGCTTGCGGGCGCGGGCATTTGTGGTAGCGACAAGGCCCATGGCAACCGAAGCTTTGGACACCCCCCTCGATAACGCGCTCGACAGGATCGAGCAGGCACTGGCCAGGCTTGAAACAGCGGTTGCGGCCGCTCCGCCAGCTGGCGAGGTTCAGGCCCTGCGCGCCCGTCACCGCAAGCTCAAGGACACGGTGACGCAGGAACTCCAGCAGCTCGATCTGCTTCTGGCCAATCTGCCGCAATGATCCGGCCAGCTTTTTCGGGATTTCGCACATGAGCAACGTTACGCTGACCATCGGCGGCCGCCTCTACACCGTCTCGGCGGCAGACGGCGAGGAATCGCATATCGAGATGCTCGGCCGCATGATTGCCGATCGCGTGGCGCGCGGGATCGGCGGTCCGGGGCAAAGCGAGCCGCGCATGTTGCTGTTCGCCGCTCTCATGATGGCTGACGAGCTGCACGAGCTTCACCGGCAGTCGCCGCCCCCCCAGGCGGACACGCCCGAGCCTGAGGTTCAGCCGGCAGCGGAGGTGATTGCCCGGATTGAAACTCTGGCCGCGCGGGTCGAAAAGCTCGCCGCACACCTGGAAGAACCGGCCCCTTGAGAAAGCCGAGCAGGTGGCCTAGATAGGTCGTGACGGGATCTGCCCGGCACGTGCCACATGAAATCCCTGAGGCTATAAGCAAATCCTTGGGGGCTGTCCCTGCTCGGGCCCTGGCCCTGGTATATGGTCCCCACCTGACGTGAGCGCGTCAGAGGATTCTCCTGGAAACGACCCATGGTGGGCCCGTCACCCCCCTTTCGATCCCCCCATTCTCAACCAGCGGAGAGCAGCTGTGGAAACCGTCGATGCGGGCCTCGCCAAGGCCGCCTTGCGCAAGGCGCTGCGCACGACGCGCCGCGAGCATGTTGCCGGGCTTGACCCGCGCGTGAAGGCGCTGATGTTCCTGCGCCCGCCCTCGCCGCTAGCAGCGCTCGTGCCCGCCGGGGCCGTCATCGGCCTCTACTGCGCCGGGCCTGAGGAAGCGCCTGCCACCGCCTATGCGCGCTTCTTCCATGAAGCGGGCCACCCCATTGCCATGCCCTGGTTCGAAGACCGCGGCGCGCCGATGCAGTTTCGCCGCTGGGCCTCGCCCCATCTCGACGAGTTGCTCACCCCCGGCCCCTATGGCGCCCCGCAGCCGCTCGCCGATGCAGAGCCGCTGGTGCCCGGGTTCCTGTTCGTGCCGCTGGTCGGTTTCACCGCGCAGGGCGCGCGCCTCGGCCAGGGCGGCGGGCACTATGACCGTTGGCTGGACGCGCATTCTGCCGTCCCAGCCATCGGTATGGCATGGGACTGCCAGCTGGCCGATGCTCTGCCCACAGAGGCGCATGACAGGCCGCTCACCGCAGTGGTAACGCCCACTAGGCTTTATGGCCCCTTCTGAACGGATCCCAATGGACGAACCCGAAACCTATAAGCCGACCTGGCGCAAGCCGGTTGGCATTCTGGCACTGCTGCTCGCGCTGTTCGGCTATGCGCTGATCATCGCGGGACTGGCCGGGGTCATCGGCGCGCAGCCGGTGCTGGCACAAACACTGATCTACGTGATCCTCGGCACAGTGTGGCTGCTGCCGCTACGCCGCTTCCTGATCTGGATGGAAACCGGCCGCTGGGGCTGATTACAAACGCAAATCCGGACGCGCAAAAATTGCCGATCAAGGGCGTTGACAGCCCGCAATGTCTGCCATAGATGCGGCGCTCCCAAGGGCGAGCGGGTGTAGCTCAGTTGGTTAGAGTATCGGCCTGTCACGCCGAGGGTCGCGGGTTCAAGTCCCGTCACTCGCGCCATTGGGATCGCCAAGAGCGAGAATGATCAAGGCACCTTCGGGTGCCTTTTTCTTTGCTTGCAGCATGCGGCCCATGGCGGTCCCGGCGCAATGCCCGCAAGCCCCCATTAACCAAACTTTATCCGGCCCTGTGCAAAACAGTCCCTGACAGGCGCAGGGGCGCTGCCAGGGGCATTCGGGCATGTATAAGACAGTCATGACGACCCTCGCGGTCGCAGGTGCAACGGGCGCGGCCATACTGCCCGTTGCGGTCCATGCGGCTGGCCCGGTCCAGTTTGCCAGCGATGTATTCATCGAACGCTTCCAGCCCGCACCCGGCGGCCGCGTGGCCCGCGTGCTCGAGAGGGCCGATCAGCTTCGCACGGGCGACCGCGTGATCTTCGTCGTCAACTGGAAAGCCAGCCGCGACGGGCCCTTCACGGTCACCAACCCCCTGCCGCGCACCATCGCGTTCGAAAGTACGTCTGATGGAGCCGAGGAAGTTTCGATTGACGGCGGCCATACATGGGGCGTGCTGGAGGCACTTACGTTGCGGGGCTCCGATGGCCGCCCGCGCCGGGCCTTGCCGGAAGACGTCACCCACTTGCGCTGGCGCGTCGGGGCACCGCTCGCGATGCTCGGCACCGGGCAGATGACCTATCGCGGCGTGGTGCGTTAAACCCTCAATCCGCCAGCAGCAGCACCGGCGCTTCGATCAGCCGCTTGAGCGCCTGAACAAAACTCGCCGCATCCCAGCCATCCACCACCCGGTGATCGCAGCTGATCGACACGTTCATCAGCTTGCGCTTCTCGATGCGCTCCCCGCCC
>JBJXEK010000330.1:0-18641 GCA_046155055.1 Novosphingobium sp.
TCAAACCGGCTGCGATCATGCACGCGCAGCAGGCCTTCCAGCAGATACATCGTCGCATGATCGTGAAAATCGGCCGAGAAATAGCCGATGCGCAGACGGCGCGACGCCGCGCCGCGCGGAGCCGGCATGTACTTCCCGGCACTGGTCACCTCCCGGAACGTCTTCGCAGCATAACACTCAGCGCGCTGGCGCTGGCGCGCGGGGTCGTCATCCAGCGCCAGCATCGGGTGGGGCGGCACGGCCTCGCCACCGATACCCAGCGTTGTCGCAACTGCAGCGAAATCGGCGTGGCCGCTCCAATCGCAGATCCGGGTCTTGATCGCGATGCTGCGGGCCAGCGGCGACGTGCTGCCCGGCCGGATCGCCAGCGCGCGGGCATTTGCGGCCAGCGCATCGGCAAACCGCTCCGCATCGCCGAGCGCCGCGCCCAGATTGTCCCAAGCCCCGTAATGCGCAGGGTCCAGCGCAAGCGCCTGCTCGAGCAGCATGACCGCCTCAGCCGTCCTGCCCTGCTCCTTGCGCACCGCACCGAGATTGGCGCGCGCATCGACATGGTCGCGGGCCAGATCCAGCGCAGCCACATAATCGGCCGCTGCCTCATCAAGCCGCGCACTATCCTGAAGCACGACGCCGCGATTGTTGAGGATTTGTACATCGTGCGGCGTGCGCGCCAGCGCGCGGTCAAGCGCGGCGAGCGCCCCCTCGTGCTGTCCGTTTTCGAACAGGGCCATGCCAAGACGGCCCAGCGCCTCAGCATGATCCGGTGCCAGCGCAACGGTGCGCGCAAAGGCCAGGGCAGCCGCGTCCGCCTGGCCGAGCTCGCCCAATGCGGAGCCATGGAGCAGATGGATGTCAGGATCGCCGGGCCGCAACCGCGCAGCATTTGCAAGGTATGGTTCGGCCAGCGCATAAGCGCCCGCTGCGGCAAGCAGCAGTCCGGCCAGCTGGTGCAGCGCAAACGCGGCAGGATAGCGTGCACAAAGCGCCGCCGCCGCCTCCGCGACGGCTGTGGACGACCCTTGCTGATAATGCGCAACCAGTCCGGCCAGTTCGGCATCGGGTACGTCAGCTTCCGGCCCAGTGCTGTTAGGCCCAGTGCGGTTAGGCCCAGTGCGGTTAGGCCCGGTGCTGTTAGGCCCGGTGCCGTCAGGCGTGATGATCCCTGCCAACGGGGCTTCGGGCGCTGCAAAGTCGGAAGCGGTGCTGTCGGGCGCTGAGGCCTCGGACGGGGTTGGGCTCCCTCGGCTCGTGATGGTCATGCGCTCGCCGTCCACTCAGGCGCTGAAGGCACCGTACCATTTAAGCCTGTGCCACGCTCTGGATGACAGTTTGATGAAGCGGCTAGATGAAGCCGCCAAATGAAGCAGGTGAGGTGCACGGCATCTATGGGCCAAACGCCCGCGGCCCGCTCGAAACGGCAGCGATAGGGCCCCGCGCAGGCTGCGGCCCGATGCTGCCTCGATCGCGCCTCACATAACGGCGCGCTGCGCCAGATCAGGCAGCCATTTCGCCGAGTCCGGTTGCCTCGATGCTGAGGCGCACGGCCTCGGCGGCATGGCGCGCGCCGAGTTTACCCATCATTTTCATGCGGTGGATTTCGACCGTGCGCGGGCTGATTTCGAGATCGCGCGCGATCGCCTTGTTGCTGCAGCCTTCGGCCAGCCGGTCGAGCACTTCGCGCTCGCGCGTCGAGAGGCGGCTGATTCGCTGCCGCGCTTCGGCGGCGCGGGCGCGCTGGAGGCGCTGGGCATCGGCCTGACGCGCCGACCGCGCGATTGCTTCATTGAGCGGGGCAATTGCGTCCGGCACCGTGAGATAGTCGAGCGCACCTGCCTTGATCGCGGAAACGACCGCCGAGATGGTCGGCGCTTCGGCAATCGCAATCACCGGCAGCCACTGCCCTGCCCGCATCATCGCCGCGACCAGCGCGGTGATGCCTTTGCCCACCGGCTCATCCTGCGCGAGCACGAGCCCGCCAGATGGGGCATGGCTGAGCAGCTCTTCCGCATGCGCGTAAATCTCCGCATGATGCCCTGCGGCAAAGGCGAGACGGGCGAGCTGCGCGCGGCGGGCGGAGTCGCTATCGAGGACATGAAGTGTTACGCGTTCGATCATGGGTTTACCATGACCACGCCTGCCTTCAGAGCACCAACGGGGTTAGTTTCGTTCTGAACCGACAAGAAGCGCGGGGGGGCAGTACCTACCCTATTCCCTAAGGGCTTTTTGCTCAGAATCGGATCAATTTCGGTGGAAACGCCGGCGTTTCAGGGCTGGTTGAGTTGACCGCCAAACATAACCCATATGGATAAGTATAAACCCTTAGTCGTAAGGCCAGCTAATCCTGCGCAGCCACGTCCAGTGGCTCACCGAACGAATAGTCGGGCAGCGAATAGAACGCCTGGCGCAGCGCTTCGCTCCAGCTCGACGAGATCGTCTTGAAATAAGCATCATCCGCCTGGATGCGCTTGTGGTGCAGCGGCGCGAAGCTGTCGCGCTCGATCACCATCAGATCGAACGGCAGGCCGACCGAGAGATTGGCCGCCAGCGTGGAATCAAACGAGACCATCATCAGCTTGACCGCATCCTCGAAACTCATGCCTTTGTCGTAGCCGCGGATCAGGATCGGCCGGCCATACTTGGTCTCGCCGATCTGGAAAAACGGCGTGTCGAACGAGGCTTCGATGAAATTGCCTTCGGGATAGATCATGAACAGGCGCGGTTCCATGTCGCGGATCTGCCCGGCCACGATGATCGAGGCGGTGAAGCGCGGGCCCTCTCCCTGCATGCCCGCGTCCTGCCGCCCTTCGATCACATCGCGCAGCATCCGGCCGACGATCGTGGCGATCTGGAACATGGTCGGCGCTTCCATGATCGAGGGCCGGCGCTCACCCGGGGCCTTGGTGCGTTCCTCGATCTGGCTGATCACCGCTTGCGTGGTGGCGAGATTGCCGGCGGTCATGATCGTGATGATCCGTTCGCCCGGCTCCGACCAGCAGAACATCTTGCGGAACACGGATATATTGTCGACGCCCGAGTTGGTTCGCGTGTCGCTCATCAGCACGAGGCCCTTGTCGAGCACCATCCCCACGCAATAGGTCATTACTTGCTCCCCGCGCCGAATGATTCTCCCGCGCTGGAGCTACTGTTCCACACGCTGCTGGGCGACGGCAAGCGTCACGTGCATGGTTTCATCGAGCGCGCCATAGCGGATGCCGGTGATCGGCGCGGCATCGCGGTAATCGCGCCCCGTGGCCACGCGCACATAATGCGGATCGGGCGAGATACCATTGGAAACATCGAAGCCGACCCAGCCGAGCCCTTCGACCATGGCTTCGGCCCAGGCATGGCCCGCATCCTGCTCGGTGCGGTCGGTCATCATCAGGTAGCCGCTGACATAGCGTGCCGGAATCCCCAGCGCACGCGCCGCGCTGATGAACACGTGCGCATGATCCTGGCAGACACCGCGCCCTGCGGCGAGCACGCCCTCGGCCGTGGTTGTCGCATCCGTGTGGCCGGCCGCGTAGGCCACGCTGCCCCGCACCAGCGCAGACAGCGTGTGCAGCCGCTCAAGCGTATCCTGTTTCCCGCCCAGCCCGGAGGTCAGACTTGCGAGCAGCGTGCGCACACGCGGGCCGGGTGCGGTGAGATCGGTCTGCTGGCGGAAGTGCCAGATCGGCAGGTAGCCCGAATGGTGCCCGACGATGCCCGATTTGTCATTGGTATCGACCACGCCCTCGCAGCGGATCGTGACCTCGTTCACCCCCGGCTCGAACGCGATCAGGGTTACGTGGTTGGCGTTCTCGTCGTCATACTCAACTTCGCGCCGCGCGCCTTCGAGCTGGATCGACCAGTGGGCGATCGACTGCCCGTTGCTCATCTTGGGCGTTAGCCGAAGCCGTTGCAGACCGCGCGAGACGGGGGCGGAAAACCGGTAGTGCGTGGTGTGATCGACCGAAAGCCGCAAGCGCCCTGCCCCTCTATTCGGTGAACCGGTAATCGCGCTGGATCTGCTGCGCGAGCCGGGTGTTGCGGGTGATGAACTGGCCGATGAACTGGTGCAGCCCCTGCTCGAAAATCGTCTCGATGGAAAGGTTCTGGAAATCACATTGGTCCCCGCGCACAATCGCGTGCGCAGGAGTCTCCTCGCCATACTCGCGCGCCAGATGCGCCAGGTTGGAGCGCAGCTTGCTGTAGCAGAACGCCAGACTGCGCGGGAACCGCCCATCAAGGATCAGGAACTCGGCAATGCTGCGCGCGTCCATCCGGCCCGCATTGAGCCAGCGATAGGCGCGCTCCCCGGCCAGCGAGCGCAGCACGTTTTCCCACTGCACATTGTCGAGGCTGGAGCCGACATAGGAAATCGAGGGCAGCAGCACGTAATATTTCACATCGAGGATGCGCGCGGTGTTGTCCGCCCGCTCGATGAAGCTGCCGATGCGTGCGAAATTGTAGATCTCGTTGCGCAGCATGGTGCCTTCCATCGCGCCGCGCACCTGGGTGGATTGACGGCGGATGGTATCGATCACCGCGCCCAACCGCGCTTCAGTGACAGGCCGGGCAAGCAGCTCGCGCAGTTTCAGCCAGCTGTCGTTGACAGATTCCCACACCTCACGCGTGATCCCGGCACGGACCATGCGCGCATTGGTGCGCGCAAGTTCGCACATGGCGAGGACATGCCCGGGATTGTCCCGGTCGCGCAGCACGAAGTTGATGACATTGGTGCCGACATACTCGGTACCGAACTTTGCCTCGTACAGCCCGCGCAGGCCGAGCGTGACGATGACCGAGCGCCACTCGTCGCTGGCGTCGCGCGCATCGCGGGTGAGCGCCATGCGGAAGCCCGCCTCGACCAGACGCGCGGTGTTTTCCGCGCGTTCCAGATTGCGGAACAGCCAGAAGATGCCGTGTGCGCTTCGGCCTAGCATACCAGTACCTTGGGAAAGACCCTGGACATATCAGTCATCCAGCACCCAGCTGTCCTTGGTGCCCCCACCTTGCGACGAGTTCACCACCAGCGAACCTTTTTTCAGCGCCACACGCGTCAGCCCGCCGGGGGTAATGTCGATCGCACCCGGCGACATCAGCACAAAGGGCCGAAGGTCCACATGCCGGGGCGTGAGCCCATTGCGTCCAAGGATCGGCACAGTCGAAAGCGAGAGCGTGGGCTGCGCGATGTAGTTCGCGGGGCGTGCGGCGAGCTTGGCGGCGAAAGCGGCGATTTCCTTCTTGGAGGAAGTCGGGCCGATCAGCATCCCATAGCCGCCCGAGCCGTGAACTTCCTTCACGACCAGTTCGGAGAGGTGTTCGAGCACATACTTCAGCGAATCCGGCTCCGAACAGCGCCAGGTCGGCACGTTGGGCAGGATTGGCTTCTCGCCGGTGTAGAACTCGACGATTTCGGGCATGAAGGAGTAGATCGCCTTGTCATCGGCGATGCCGGTGCCCGGCGCATTGGCAATGGTGATGCCGCCCGCACGGTACACGTCCATGATGCCCGATATCCCCAGCTTGCTGTCAGGGTTGAAGGTCAATGGATCGAGAAAGTCATCATCCACGCGGCGATAGAGCACATCGATCGGTTCATAACCGCGCGTGGTGCGCATCGCGATGCGCCCGTTCTCGATGCGCAAGTCGCTGCCCTCGACGAGCTCTGCGCCCATCTGGTCCGCCAGAAACGCATGTTCGAAATAGGCGGAGTTGTAGATGCCCGGGGTCAGCACCGCGACCACCGGCTGATGCCCGCGCGCTGCGGGCGGCAGGCAGCTCGGCAGGCAGGCGGCAAGGCTGCGTGCAAGGCGGCGCGGATAGTCCGAAACCTCGCGCACCCGCACCCGGGTGAACAGTTCGGGGAACATCGCCATCATCGTCTCGCGGTTCTCGAACATATACGAGACACCTGACGGCGTGCGCGCATTGTCCTCCAGCACCATGAAATCGTCCTCGCCCGTGCGGACAAGGTCGATCCCGACAATGTGCGTATAGACGCCGCCGGGCGGGGTGAAGCCGACCATCTGCGGCAGGAAGGCCGGGTTCTTCTCCAAAAGGCGCGCTGGCAGGCGCCCGGCGCGGACAATCTCCTGCCGGTGATAGAGATCGTGCAGGAACGCATTGAGGGCGCGCACGCGCTGTTCGATTCCGCGCGAAAGGCGGCGCCACTGGTGCGCGGTTATGATGCGCGGCACCATGTCGAACGGAATCAGCCGTTCCTCGGCATCCTCGCTGCCATAGACATTGAAGGTGATGCCGGTGCGGCGGAAAAAGGCTTCAGCCTCGGTACTCTTGCGGCGAAGCAGATCGGCGGGCTGATCCCCGAACCACTCGCAATAACCGCTATACGCCGCGCGCACCGATCCATCGGCGTCATGCATCTCGTCAAAGGACGTCCCCGAAGCCGGAGAAAAGGCGTTGTTCATGCGTTCATCCCGTTAATGCAAGGCTTGCACAGCCGGAACGCTTTGCCAAGCGCCATGCTGCATATGCGAGATAAATTTGTGATCGGCGCGTCTGACAAGCGCCGCTTCCTGCTTGCCTTGGTCCCGTTCGAGTGACACCTTTAACCGGCCGGCTAAGAGACATTGGCAATACCGGCGTCAGGACCGGCATCAAAACCGGAATTGGGGGAAGAGAAGCCATGGCGCAGACCCATTATCGCACCTGCCATATCTGCGAAGCCAATTGCGGCGTGCTGGTGGAGACCGAAGGCCGTACTGTGCTCTCGATCAAGGGCGACCCCGAAAACCCTCTTTCGCGCGGGCATATCTGCCCCAAGGCGACCGCGCTGCAGGATCTGCAGGACGATCCCGACCGGCTGCGCGCGCCGCAAAAGCGCGTGGGCGATGCGTGGCACGCCATCAGCTGGGATCAGGCGCTGAAGGAGATCGGCGAGCGAACCCGCGCGATCCTCGCGCGCGATCCGGCCTGCACCGCGACCTATATCGGCAACCCCAACGCGCACAGCTATGGTAATGCGCTGAATGCCCATCACCTGACCAAGGCGCTTGGCACCAGGAACCAGTTTTCTGCCAGCACGGTCGACCAGATGCCGCACCAGGTGGCAAACCTGATGCTCTATGGCCACGCCAGCCTGTTCGGCATCCCCGATATCGACCGCACCCAGACGCTGGTGATCATCGGCGGCAATCCGATGGCCTCGAACGGATCGGTGTGGACCGTGCCCGATTTCCGCAATCGGGTGCGCGAATTGAAGGCGCGCGGCGGCCAGCTGGTAGTGATCGATCCGCGCCGCACCGAGACCGCGAAAGTGGCAGACCGGCACGTGTTCATCCAGCCCGCGAGCGATGCCTTCTTCCTGATCGCGTTGCTGAAAGCCGTGCTGGCGCGTGGGCCTGCGCAGCCCCTGGCAGACTATATCACCGGGCTCGATGAGGTAGCTGCGCTACTCGCCCGTTTTGACGACACGGCCTGCAGCGCCGCCACCAGCGTGAGCGGTGAAGATATCGCCTGGCTCGCCGACCGGCTTACCAGCGGCCCTGGCGCGCTTTATGGCCGCCTCGGCATCGCAACGCAGCGCCACGGCACGCTCAACGCCTGGCTGATCGCGCTGATCAACATCGCCGCCGGGCAACTGGACCGCGAGGGCGGCACGGTGTTCCCGATCCCCGCGCTCGATACGACCTCGATGCTGCCGCGCGGATCGCTGGGCAAGTACACCTCGCGCGTCTCGGGCCACAAATCGGTGCTGGGCGAATTTCCCGCCGCCGCGCTTGCCGAGGAGATCGAGACCGAAGGACCGGGCCAGATCAAGGCGCTGTTCGTGGTGGCGGGCAATCCGGTGCTTTCCACCCCCAATGGCCCGCGCCTGGACAAGGCGCTGGAAAGCCTCGAGCTGATGGTCTCGGTCGATATGTACCGCAACGCCACCAGCCGCCGCGCCCACTATATCCTGCCGCCGACAGGGCCGCTGGAGCGCGATCACTACGGCCTGTTTCTGCTGCCGATGGCGGTGCGCAATGTCGCGGTCTATTCGCCGCCGACTTTCAGCAAGGAAGACCCGGAAGCGCTGCACGATTGGGAAATCCTGCGCGCGCTGGCGCAGGCGATCAGCGGCAAGCCGGTGCAGGAGCCCACCCCGCGCGAGGCGCTCGACGGCCTGCTGCGCAGCGGGCCTTACAAGGTCTCGCTGGCAGAGGTGGAAGCCGCCCCCTCCGGCCTCGATTTCGGCGCGCCCAGAACCGGCGTGCTGCCGGAGCGGCTGCGCAGCGATGACCAGACCGTTGCCTGTGCAGTACCCTCGTTCATGGACGTACTCGCCGCGCTGGAAGTGCCGCAAGTCGAGCCAAGGGAGGGCAAGTTCACGCTGATCGGCCGCCGGCACATCCGCACCAACAATTCGTGGCTCGCCAACAGCCGCCGCCTCACCAAGGGGCCGAACCGCTGCACCCTGATGATCCATCCCGATGACGCCGGGCCGCTGGGCATCGAACATGGCGGGCAGGCTACTGTCCGGTCCTCCTCCGGCGCGATCACCCTGCCTGCTGAAGTGACCGACGACATGATTCCCGGCACTGTCTCGATCCCGCACGGCTGGGGCCATGATCTTCCGGGCGTGGCGATGCGGGTCGCGCGGGCGCACGCAGGGGTCAGCGCCAATGCCCTGACCGAATCGGATGCGCTCGATCCACTATCGGGGAACGCGGCGCTATCGGGCGTGCTGGTCGAGGTGGAACCGGCGGCGGCTTAACCGGGGACGCCCGATTTCCCCTCTTCCTTGCCCGTGCATTCGCCGTTGTGCTTCGAACTGAGCGCCATGGTCATCGACATGGTCTTGCCATTCGGACCCTGCCCATTGATCGCCATCGTCATGTCATAGGCATCTGGCGTGTAGGTGCCGGCCATAGTCATGGCCTGCACGCCCTGCTCCGACTTGCAGCTCATCTTCGCGTCGATCTTGCCGCCGCCCATCGAGAAGCTGTCATATTTGCAGCGTTCATCGGCCTGGCCAAAGAACTTGGCCTCGGGCTTTTCCGCCTCCTCCTTGCTGAGGCAGCTGGCGAAGGTGCGGTCCTTGCCCATTACCTTCGACATCATCGCCTGCGCTTCGGGCGGCATACCTTCCATATCGAGCTTGACGAACTTCATGGTCGATTCCCACCGGCCCGGATTGAACTTCAGGCCCGCATCGGCAACCTTCTTCGCCACGCCCGAAACGCTTTCATTGGTGGCGGTAACGGTCTTCCCGCTGCCGCAACCCGCCAGCACGAGCGCGGCAGAAAGGGCGAGAGCCTGAGCGATCAGGGGCAGAATCGGCTGGCGCATGGGTGTGATCCTCTCTCGTTTGATGCCAAGGGCTAACACCCCGGCGAGCGATTTCCAATGATGCGCGTCACACACATGCGGGTGATTGCATGGACGCGGTTTGTTCCCCATATTAACCCCATGGCTGAACTCGTGATCCGCAGGGGCTTGGAAGAGCCCGATACCTCTGAAAACTTCGTGCCGCACAAGCCGGTGCGGCCCGAGAAATCGGAAGGCGGACGGCCGTTTCGCGTGGTTTCGGAGTATCAGCCGGCGGGCGACCAGCCCACCGCGATCGCCGATCTGGTCGGCACCGCGCTGACGGGTGAGGCGACTCAGGTACTGCTCGGCGTGACGGGCTCGGGCAAGACCTTCACGATGGCGAAGGTAATCGAGGAACTGCAGCGCCCTGCACTGATCCTTGCGCCGAACAAGATCCTCGCCGCGCAGCTCTACGGCGAGTTCAAGAGCTTCTTTCCGGACAACGCGGTCGAATACTTCGTATCGTACTACGACTACTACCAGCCAGAAGCCTATGTGCCGCGCTCTGATACCTACATCGAGAAGGAAAGCTCGGTGAACGAGGCGATCGACCGGATGCGCCATTCGGCCACGCGCGCGCTGCTAGAGCGTGACGACGTGATCATCGTCGCCTCGGTTTCATGCCTTTACGGCATTGGCTCGGTCGAGACCTATTCGGCGATGATCTTCGATCTGAAAGTGGGCGAAAGCGTCGACAACGGCGAGATCATCCGCAAGCTGGTGGCCTTGCAATACAAACGCAACGATGCGGCGTTCCAGCGCGGCAATTTCCGCGTGCGGGGCGACAATCTGGAAATCTACCCCTCGCATTATGAGGACATGGCCTGGCGCGTCTCGTTCTTCGGCGACGAGATCGAGGCGATTTCCGAGTTCGATCCGCTTACCGGCAAGGCCGGCACCAAGCTTTCCAAAGTGCGCGTTTACGCCAATTCGCACTATGTGACGCCGGGGCCGACGATGAAGCAGGCGGCCGATGCAATCCGCTTTGAGCTTACCGAGCGACTGAAAGAACTGGAAATCGAGGGCAAGCTGCTGGAAGCCCAGCGACTGGAGCAGCGCACCAACTTTGATCTGGAAATGATCGCCGCCACCGGCAGCTGCGCGGGAATCGAGAACTATTCGCGCTTCCTCACCGGCCGCATGCCGGGCGAGCCGCCGCCGACGCTGTTCGAATATCTGCCCGACAACGCGCTGCTGTTTGTCGACGAAAGCCACCAGACCGTGCCGCAGATCGGTGCGATGTCGAAAGGCGATCACCGCCGCAAGATTACGCTGGCCGAATACGGCTTCCGCCTGCCGAGCTGCATCGACAACCGGCCGCTGCGCTTCAACGAATGGGATGCGATGCGCCCGCAGACCGTTGCGGTCTCGGCCACCCCCGGCAAGTGGGAGATGGAGCAAACGGGCGGGGTGTTTGCCGAACAGGTGATCCGCCCGACCGGGCTGATCGACCCGCCGGTCGAGATCCGCCCGGTCGAGGACCAGGTGCAGGACTGCATCGAGGAATGCCGCAAGACCGCGCTGGCGGGCTATCGCACGCTTGTCACCACCTTGACCAAGCGCATGGCCGAAGACCTGACGGAATTCATGCACGAGGCAGGCCTGCGCGTGCGCTACATGCATTCCGACGTCGAGACGCTGGAGCGCATCGAGCTGATCCGCGACTTACGGCTCGGGGTCTATGACGTGCTGGTGGGGATCAACCTGCTGCGCGAGGGGCTCGATATTCCCGAATGCGGGCTGGTGACCATTCTGGACGCAGACAAGGAAGGGTTCCTGCGCAGCGAGACCTCGCTGATCCAGACGATCGGCCGCGCGGCGCGCAATATCGACGGCCGCGTGATCCTTTATGCCGACCGCATGACCGGCAGCATGGAACGCGCCATCGCCGAAACCGACCGCCGCCGTGAGCGGCAGGACGCCTTCAACCAGCTACACGGCATCACCCCGGAATCGATCAAGCGCGACATCCACAACATCGTGGCGGATACGGCGAGCCGCGATGGCGTGCTGGTGGAGATAGATGCGGACGGGGCCAACAATCTCGTCGGCCACAACCTTCGCGCCTATATCGAGGAGCTCGAACGCAAGATGCGCGCGGCGGCGGCCGATCTGGAATTCGAGACGGCCGGACGGTTGCGGGATGAGATCAGGGCGTTGGAGGCGAACGAGTTGGGCTTGCCCGAGGGTGAGCGGAAAGCGCCGATCGTGGGGCGGAGCAACGAGGGTAAGCCGGGGACGCGCAAGACGCGGTATGGGAAGAGCCAAAAGAAGTGGGGGAAGTGATGGTTCGACAATCGCCTTGGGCCGATTTCTATGGGTCGATTTCCTCAGCAAGTGTTGTAACTATCTTGTTTTGAGCGAAAAAATCGGCTGCAACGCCATGGCAGCGGATAGGCTGCTCGAAACCTCTGCGGCGTTTGAAGGATGAATTACGTGATCACGCGCGTCGCGCCTGCCCTGCTTCTGCTCCTTGCCGCCTGCTCGCCCTCAGCCGCCACACCGGAAAGTGAGCGCGCAGACGGGCCTGTCGATGCCGTGCGCGTGGCGATGCCGGCGGACGAGGCTGCGGCCACCACGGCGCGCCCGGCCGGCGTGGAGGGCGCATGGGTTTCCTCGCCCGATGCGGCTTTGGCGCGGTTCGGATATCCGGGCGAACCGGCACTGCTGAGCCTGGAATGCCGTGCGGGCACGCTGGTGGTGACCCGCAACGTCGCCGCACCGGTCGGGGCCGAGGCGCTGTTTGCGTTGCAGGGCAGCGGGCTGATCCTGCGGCTGCCGGTGGACGCCACCGCCATGCCGGGGCAGCGGGGCTATGTCTGGCAGGGCACGATTGCCGCCGATGATCACCGGCTGGCTATCCTTGAAGGCAAATTCAACGGCACGCTGCCAGGCGGCGGCCATATCGAAGTGCTCGCCAGCGATGTGCCGCGCGCGGTGATCCAGCGCTGCGAAGGCGCGGGCTAGAGCGTTTTCGAAGCAGGTGGAATCACCTACTGACTCGGAAAACGCGGTAAAACAAAAGCCTAGAGCAGACGAGCCGATGCATTTGGATCGGACTCTGCTCTAGAGCTTGCCGAACTTCGCTTCGTAGGCCGCTGTTTCGTGGGCGGCGAGCAGCTTGGCCTGCTCGATCCAGTTATCGCGCGTGGCGCGGCCCGCGAAAGCCCCCAGCTGGGCGTCGATCCTTGCCACATCCACCTCGGTCCACGCGGCAATCTCCGCGTAGCGGGTCACGCCCAGAGCCCGGAGCGCTGTGCTGATCTTGGGGCCGAGACCCTTGATCCGGGTCAGATCATCACCGTCATCCGCCGCCGCATCTGTTACCTCAGCCAGCACCGGCGGAGGCGTGATCGCGGCGGCGGGCGGTGCATCAATCAGCGCGCTGTTGCGCTGCGCAGGGGCAGCGCCTTCGGAGAGCACGTCGCGGTATTCACGCGGCGGCGGCAGCGGCTTGCTCCGGCGCAGCAGCAGCACCAGTGCCAATAGCGCCAGCACGGCGATAACGCCGACCAGAACCGCGTTAGCCTGAATCCATTCCATCATCGCCCACCCTCAACATCGCCGGACATCCGCAGGCCTTTCCCACGCGCGCCGCCGAAAGCCAAGGGGCAGGACGCATCAAGGCTGGGCGAGCGATCCCGCCAGCGACACCAGCTTCACGAACTCGGCGCGCGAATAATCACCCTGTTCGCCCGCCAGCGCAGCAACGCGCTTCCAGTCGTAGCCCGCCAGCATCGGATCGCCGCGCAGCTTCTGCCCGAAGGCCGCCACCGCCACGGCAAAGGCCATGTCGCCCTTCGGTGCACCCGCCGCCGCGATCAGACTGCCCGGCACCGCGCGCTCGATCAGCTTCGAGGTACTCTCGCCCGGCAACTTGTAGCGCAGCTTCACGAAGGCGATCTCCTTGCTGGCCGCGCCATTGCCGGCCAGCGGATCATCATAGCGGCGCGGGCCGATCCAGCCGGGCGCACCGGTGGGCACTACCTCGTAGATCGCGGTAACCTGATGGCCTGCGCCGATCTCGCCCGCATCGACCTTGTCGTTGTTGAAATCCTCCTCACGCAGCGCGCGGTTTTCATAGCCGACGAGGCGGTACTGAGAGACCGCCGCCGGATTGAATTCAACCTGGATCTTCACATCGCCGGCGATGGTGAACAGGGTGGACGACATCTGCTCGGCGAGTACCTTCCGCGCCTCCAGTGCGGTATCGATATAGGCGTAGTTGCCGTTCCCGTGGTCGGCGATCTGCTCCATCATGGCTTCGTTGTAGTTGCCTTGGCCGAAGCCCAGCGTGGTCAATGTAATGCCGCTGTCGCGCTGTTTTTCAACCATTTCGAGCAGCGCCTTGGTGTCGGAGACGCCGACGTTGAAATCACCGTCGGTTGCCAGCACGATGCGGTTGACGCCCTCCTTGATGAACGTGCCGCGTGCGACTTCGTAGGCCAGTTGCAGCCCTGCCCCGCCTGCGGTCGAGCCGCCTGCATTCAGGTGATCGAGCGCGGCGCGGATCTCTGCCTTGTCGTTTGTCGGCGGCAGCACGAGGCCCGCTGCGCCGGCGTAGACCACGATAGAGACGCGGTCCTGCGGTTTCAGCTCTTCCGCCAGCCCCTGCAGCGCCGTCTTGACCAAGGGCAGCTTGTCCGGCTCGTTCATCGAGCCCGAGACGTCGACGAGGAACACGAGATTGGCGGGCGGACGGGCGGCGCGCGGCAGATCATAGCCGCGCAGACCAACGCGCAGCAGGCGGGTCTGGGGGTTCCACGGCGTTACGGCCATGTCGGTGGTCACGCTGAACGGCGCTTCGCGCTTTTCCGGGAGCGGATAGGCATAGCGGAAGTAGTTGATCATCTCCTCGGTGCGCACCGCGTCCTTGGGCGGCATCTGGCCCGAGGTAAGGAACCGGCGGGCATTGGCATAAGCCCCGGTATCGACGTCGATGGAGAAGGTCGAAACCGGCTCGGCGCGCGTGAGATGGACGGGGCTGACCTCCTTGCCGTCGTAGCGCTCGGTACCGGGATCGGCGGGCACGATCACGGGCGGCACCCACATGTAGCGGCTCTCTTGCACGGCTTTGCCGGCGATCATCGGTGCAGTCATGGTGGGGGAGACCATTGGCGCGGGAGGCGGCGGCGGCGGCGCATAGGGCTGCGGCGGACTGTTCGCCATTGCCGCGTCCACTTCGGCCTGATTGCTGCCGGAATCGGTCTTCGCCCTTTGGGCAGTGGCGACAATTTCGCCGGTTGTCGCCATCTCACCGGGCTTCTCAGCGCAGCCTGCGAGCAGCCCGGCTAATAGTGTTGGCGTTGCCAGCGCGGCGATCAGCATCCTCTTGGCCATGGGTCGGTCCTCCCTCGGTGGTTTGAGCCCCCGATGCGCAAGACACCGTTTTCGCCGTGAACGCCGACTGAACGCCCTGCACGTGCGGCGAAACGAAGGTCAGGTCTTTACTTTGCGGAACAGGATACGGTCTTCCGGCCCGAACCCGCGCCGCCAGATAACAAGGCAGTAAACCCCGAGAATTGCTGGAACACCTATGGAAAGCTCGACCCATTCCGGCATGAGCTTCATGGCCGCGCCCACGATCACGGCTGGTGCAGCAGCCCAGACGAGCGCCCAGCGCCAGTTGGTGATCGATTCGCCAAGGATGGCGGATAGGAGCCGCGACTTGACCAGCGAAGCGCCGGCGAGCGCAATGACCAGCGCCCCTGCCGCACCCGCCGCCTGGGTAAGCGGATCGAAACCGGCACGCCGAGCCGCCAGCATGAAGCCGATGGTCAGCACCCCCTGCAGCACGATCGTGCCAAGGCTGATCCAGAAGTTGCGCATGCGGGCCACGTAGATCAGCGCGGCCTCGCTCACAACGGCAGGCGCAGCGGCCACCTCAGCGGTCAGCAGCAGCGCCAGCGCCGCCGAGCCCGCAACAAAGCCGGGCCCCACCAGCCCCATGACCGCCGTGCCCGGAATGCCGAGCGCCAGCGCGACCCCGGCCTGCGCCGCGGTAATCCAGAAGCCCACCTGGCAGACCTGCCGCGCGATTGCGGGGAAGTTCTTGTCACGCAAGTTGCGCGTGATGACCGGGCCGAGAATGGGCTCGAAGCTGGTCTTGAGCTTCTGCGGCAGGGTCGCGACCTGCTGGGCGACGTAATAGATGCCGATGATCGCCGGCGGCACAGCGAACAGGCCGAGCATGAACAGATCGAGCTTGCGCGTACCCCATTCCACCGCGTCGGCTCCCGCCAGCGGCAGATTGCGACCGGCCAGCCGCAAGAGATCGATCGGGCGCGGCGACCATTGGCGCGGCAGACCATAGCTGCGCCCCAGCGGAACGAACGCGGTGAGTGTCGCGGCGAAGATGGAGGAGACATAGGCGAGGATCAGCCCGCTCTCACGCAGCGGCCCGATGAACACGCCGGCCAGCCATATCCCGCCCGCCACGATCGACAGCGTCCACGGCTCCACGACAGAGCGCGCGCGCACTGTGGCGGCGACATCGAACCGGTATGCCAGCGCGGCGAGCGCAATATCGCCCAGTGCCAGCGGGACGACGGTGAGTGGCAGCAAGCGCTGCAGCGGGGTGAAATGCCCGCTCGGGAACATCGGCGCGGGGAACATGTAAAGCAGCACCGCCAGCACCGCCGAGACGAAGCCCGACAGCAGCAGCGCATCGGCGATGACACAGGCGGCGGGCCGATCCTCCCGCGCGAGCTGCTGCGCAAGGCCGCGCTTCTGGCCCAGAGTGGCGAGCTGCGCGGCCAGTTCCACAGCGATCGTGGCCGAGGCAAAGCGGCCAAGGTCTTCCGCGCCGTAAAGCCGCCCGGCAATGAACAGGAAGGGAATGCGCGCGGCCAGTCGCAGCAGGAAGCCGAAGAAGTTCGTGCGCCCCCCTTTCGCGAGGGCGGCGATATCCTGCTGCTCGGCGGAAAGGTCGGGTGCTTCAGCCAAGCGCTGCTTCCGCGCGCAGCGGGCGGGCGAGCAATTGCCGGGTCAGCTCCCGCGGCGAAACCGTGCCCGCGAGCAGCGCCGCCACGCCGGACGCGATGGGCATGGGTACGCCCATGGTGCCAGCGAGATCGGCCAGCACCGGCGCGGAAAACGCGCCCTCGGCAACGGTGGTCCGCTCAGCCAGCAAGGCGGCAGCGCCGCCGGGCGTGTCGCCCTGCCGGCCCAGCGCCATGCCCAGCGCGTAGTTGCGGCTGTCGTCCGAAGTGCAGGTCAGCACCAGATCGCCCAGCCCCGAAAGCCCCGCCAAGGTCTCCGCCTCTGCGCCGAGTGCAAGGCCGAAGCGCTGCATTTCGGCAAAGCCCCGGCTGATCAGCGCGGCGCGCGCGTTCGCGCCGAGGCCGAGCCCGTCAACCACGCCGCAGGCTATCGCGAGCACGTTTTTCACCGCGCCCCCGATCGACGCCCCGATCACGTCGGTGGAATAATAGGGCCGGAACGAAGGCCGCGCGATCACGGGGGAAAGCCGTGCCCACTGCGCCTCCCCGCCGGTGCAGGCGAGCGTGACGGCGGTGGGCAGGCCCTCTGCCACTTCATGCGCAAAGGTCGGGCCGGACAGCACCGCAAGCGCCGCACCGGGCGCCACGACGCGCGCAACATCGCTCATCAGGCGGCCAGTGCCTGCTTCGATCCCCTTGGCGCAGAGCACGACATCCGAACCTTGGGGGGCCAGTTGACCAAGCAATGTGCCCAGATGCTGCGCAGGGGTGACCATCAGCAAGACCGGCAGCGCAGCGAGGTCGGCAAGGTCGCCCGTCGCGCGGATCGCGGGATGAAGCGCGGCCGAAGGAAGGAACAGCAGGTTGCGATGCACGGTGTTGACCGCTTCGATCACCTCTGCCTCGCGCGCCCAGAGCAGCACTGCGCGGCCATCGCTTGCGAGCATTTGCGCGAGCGCGGTGCCCCAGGCCCCGCCGCCGACAACGCCTACAGATGCCGGGGCGCTCATGCCTTCACTCCCGCGCCGCGCACCGGCTCGGCAGTGGGATCGAGCGGCCAGCGCGGGCGCGCTAGGGCATCGAGCGAATCGGTGAGGCCTGCGGCAAAGCGCTCCGCCCCGGCCCAGCCGATCATCGCAGCATTATCGGTGCACAGCGCAGGCGGCGGCGCGACAAGCGCAAGGCCGGCTTCCGCTGCCAGGGCCGAAAGCGCCGAACGCAGCGCAGCATTGGCTGCAACCCCGCCAGCAACCACCAGCGCCGTCACGGGCCCCGCCGCGCCGAGCGCGCGGCGCGTGCGGTCGATCACGCAGTCGATCGCAGCCTGCTGGAACGCGGCGGCGATATCGGCATCGGCGTGAAGGCCGGCCTGCTTGGCGCGCATCACCGCGCTTTTGAGCCCGGCAAACGAGAAATGCGGCTCCGGACTGCCGAGCAGCGGGCGCGGCAAGGGCACCGCGCGCGGATCGCCGCTCAGCGCCAGCCGCTCCACCGCGGGGCCGCCGGGAACGCCCAGGCCGAGGATCTTGGCGGTCTTGTCGAACGCCTCGCCCAGCGCGTCGTCGATCGTGGTGGCAAGGCGGCGATACTGGCCAAGCCCGCGCACTTCGAGAATCTGGCAATGCCCGCCAGATGCAAGCAGCAGGAGATAGGGAAAGCGCAAGGCCGGATCAGCAAGCCGCGCCGAGAGCGCGTGGCCTTCAAGATGGTTCACCGCGATCAACGGCTTGTCTGCCGCCATGGCGAGCGCCTTGGCGGTCACCAGCCCGACCATTACGCCGCCGATCAGCCCCGGTCCGGCGGTGGCGGCGACGGCGTCCATATCGGCGAGCGAAAAGCCCGCATCCGCCAGCACCGCGCCGACCATCGGGGCCAGGGTTTCGGCATGAGCGCGTGCAGCGATTTCGGGAACGACGCCGCCATAAGGCCGGTGCGCATCATCCTGCGAGGCAATGCGTTGCGCAACGATCCGCGCGGCGAGCGTGGCCCCCGCCCCGTCGATCACGGCGACGGCGGTTTCGTCGCAAGAAGATTCGATACCGAGGATGAGGGCCATGGGAGACTTTCCCTTAGAGACATTCCCGTTTACGGCAAGTCGCGCATGAACACGCCCACAACGCCCGGCATAACGCCCCTGTCGCCTTCTCCCGAAACCCCGCTCAAGCTGGGCACGCGCCGCTCGCCTCTGGCGCTCGCACAGGCTGAGGAGACCAGAGCGCGGCTTTGCGCGGCGCATGGCTGGGATCCCGCCGCGATCGAGCTTGTCCCCGTGGTGGCGAGCGGGGACCGCATCCAGGACCGCCCGCTCGCCGAGATCGGCGGAAAAGCGTTGTGGACCAAGGAACTGGATGCCGCGTTGGCGGAAGGCACGATCGACTTCGCGGTCCATTCGATGAAGGATGT
>JBJXEK010000331.1:0-5676 GCA_046155055.1 Novosphingobium sp.
GCCGCTCCTTGGCGATGATATCGCGGTAGATGCGGCCCGAGGTGATGTTGTCCGACTGGCGGGCCGAGACGCCGGTGAAGCGCTCGTAGTGCCCGAGATCGAGATCGGTCTCCGCCCCGTCGTCGGTCACGTAGACTTCGCCGTGCTGATACGGGCTCATCGTGCCCGGATCGACGTTGAGAGAGGGATCGAACTTGCGGATCCGCACACGAAAGCCCCGCGCCTGCAGCAACGCCGCGAGGCTTGCCGCCATGAGGCCTTTGCCGAGCGAGGAGACCACGCCGCCGGTGATGAAAATGAACCGCGCCATGGGAACCGGGCCTTACCGTCAGATGCTGGACACGCGCAAGCGTCACCCACCGGAATCCGGAGAGCAATCCACAAGCGAAATCGAATGGGCGTTTCAGACCGCCGCGAAACCGGGCCAAACCACCGTGTGCAGCGCCGAGGTCCGGCACCACAAACAGAGGCGTGTCACCGCCCCATGACGCTGCGACCTTACTGCTTCGCTGCACCCGCCAGCGGGTCGGCCTCGCCTGCGCTCTTGACCGGAACATTTTGTGCCGGAACATTTTTGGCCGGAACATTTTTGGTCGGGGCACTCTGGGCCGGAATACGCTGGACCAAAGCATTTTGGCCCGGAGCGGTCTGGGGCTTCAGCGCGGCGGCGGGAGCCGCTGGCTGCGTCTGCGCAGGGCCGACTGCAGCCGCTGCCGGAACCGCAAGCGGGTCAGCGGGCAACACTGGCGCGGTGCGCTCCAGGGACGAGTCGATCTCGCGGTTCGTCGAGGTGCGAACCGCAAGCGCCGCAAGCACGATGCTCAGCACCACGAAAGCCGTGGCAAGAACCGTCGTCGCGCGGGTCAGAAAATCGGCTGCACCGCGCGCCGACATGAAGCCGGCAGGGCTGCCGCCAACGCCGAGCCCGCCGCCTTCAGACTTCTGAATAAGGATCACGCCGACCAGTGCGGCTGCGACAAGCGCCTGAACAACGGTAAGGAAGAGGAAAAACGACATGGGGATCTGCCTGAAACGAGTGAGGCGCATCTAAGGCGCGAGGGGCCCGCGTGCAAGGCCGGTCTGATCGAGCCGCCTTGCACCCGGCGTTGGGCACGCAGCGTCAGGAGTCGGCCGTCAGGCGCCGGGCTGCGATGCTGCCGCCACGATCGGCAGGAAGGCATCCGCCGTCAGGCTCGCCCCGCCGACCAGCGCGCCGCCAACCCCGTCCGCGCTCAGCAGCCCGGCTGCGTTCTCGCCATTGACCGAGCCGCCATAGAGAATGCGCACCCGCGCCGCATCATCACCGAACATGGCAACAAGCCGGACCCGCACGGCCGCATGCATCGCGATCACGTCCTCGACCGCTGCGACCCGGCCGGTTCCGATCGCCCAGACCGGTTCATATGCAACGGCAAGGCGGCCTGCCGCCGCCGCCGCGCCTTCGCCCGGTGGCACCGAACCATCGATCTGGCGCGCTACAATGGCCTCGGCCTTGCCCGCATCGCGCTCCGCCAAGGTTTCGCCCACGCAGATGATCACGCCGAGCCCTGCCGCCAGCACGGCCTCGGCCTTGGCGCGCACCAGAGCATCGGTTTCCCCGTGGTCCCGCCGGCGCTCGCTGTGGCCCAGGATCACGAAATCAGCGCCGATATCGGCCAGCATCGATGCGGAAACATCGCCGGTATGCGCGCCCTTGGCATCGGTGTGGCAATCCTGACCGCCCACGCCGATCGCGCTCACCGCCTCGCGCACCGGGCCGATGAAGGGATACGGGGGTGCGAGCGCGATCTGCACGTCGGGATAGCGCAGCGCAGCGCGGTCGATCGCGCGCGCCTCGGCCAGCATGGCTCGGCTGCCGTGCATCTTCCAGTTACCGACGATGTAGGGGCGATGTGTCATAGACTTGAACAGTATCCCACGGAGCGATTCCTCCTCTTGCGGCAGCCGCTAACAAACCGCGCGAGCGAATGCAAAGCTGGCCGATACCATTCCCGGGGCAAAACCCGCAGATCAGCCGCCGATTCCCGGGCGAATTGCGGGCCCCATTGCGAGAATGTGGTTTGCCGCCTAATGCGCCCCGGTACGCCCCTTGCAACATCCCACAGCTGACGATTGGCCCCGATGCTCGGTTTCATCCGCTCCCTTATCAAGTCCCGCATCGGCGTTGCCTTTGCGCTGGTTTTTCTCGGCCTGATTGCGCTCTCGTTTGCCGGTGCCGACGTATCCGGCGCCCGGTTTGGTGGCGCGGGCAACGCGGACCGGGCGGTCACCGTCGGTTCCGCCCATATCAGCACCGCCGAACTGCAGAAGGCCATGACCAACGCGCTCGAGAATGCGCGCGCGCAAACACCAACGCTCACGATGAAGCAACTCATCGCGCAAGGTGCAATGGATCAGGTCATCAGCAATCTGGTAGACCGGGCGGCGATGATGGAATGGGCACGGCAGAGCGGGGTTGGCCTTGGCGCCAGCGACCGGCTGGTCGACAGCGAGATCGTCAAGATCCCGGCCTTTCAGGGGCCCGACGGCAAATTCAGCCAGTCCGCCTACAAGTCCCTGCTCGCCCAACGAGGCATTTCCGACACGGCGCTGCGCGACGACCTCACCAAGGGGCTGATGACCCGGCAGGTGCTGATCCCCGCCGGAGTGGGTGCACGCATCCCGCTCGCGGCGGCGCTGCGCTATACAGCGGTGCTCAAGGAAAGCCGCGAAGGGACGCTCCAGCTCATTCCATCGGCCGCGTTCGCACCGAAGCAGCCGCCCAGCGACGCGGACGTGACCGCCTTCTACCGCTCGAACACCGCGCTTTACCAGCGCCCGGAGCGCCGCACGATCCGCTATGCGATCTTCGACGAAAGCGCGGTAAAGAGTGCTCCGGCCCCAACCGATGCCGAAGTGCAGGCGCGCTACAAGCTGAACACCGCGCTTTACGCGCCCAGTGAAACCCGTTCGTTCACCCAGGTCATCGTGCCGACCGAGCCTGCCGCCAAGGCGCTCGCCGCCGAAATCGCGGGCGGAAAGTCGATCGAGGCGGCCGCTGCGGCCAAAGGCCTTTCGGCCAGCAAGCAGACCGGCGCATCGCGCGAGAAGCTCGCAGGCGATGCCTCGCAGGCGGTTTCGGCTGCGGTCTTCGCCGCCGCGCAGGGCAAGCTGGCCGCACCGGCCAAGGGCGCGCTTGGCTGGTATGTCATCCGCCTCGATGCGGTAATCCAGAATCCGGGTAAAACGCTCGACCAGGCACGCGCCGACATCGTCACCGCGCTTTCGGCAGACAAGCGCCGCGCCGCGCTCGCCGATATCTCGGCCAAGCTCGAGGATCAGTTCAGCAGCGGCACAGGCCTTGCCGATGCGGCCAAGGGCATCGGCCTCACGCTGATCGTCACTGATCCGCTGCAGGCCGACGGCACTGTGCCCGGCAAACCGACCATCAAGCCCAATGCCGATGTGACGCCGCTGATCCAGACCGCGTTCGCAATGGAGCGCGAGGGTCAGCCGCAAGTGGCAGAACTGCAGGCCGGGGCGCGCTATGTCATTTTCGACGTCGGGCAGATCACCCCCGCCGCGCCGCCGCCGCTGGCCGAAGTGCGCGAAAAGGTCATGGCCGATCTCGCCATGGTACGCGGCTACAGCGCGGCCAAGGCCGCTTCGGACAAACTGCTTGCCGCCCTTGCGCGCAAGATACCGCTGGCCGAAGCCGCCAAGACGCTTGGCGTAGCCTTGCCGCCGCCCCAGCCGGTGACGATGAACCGCCAGCAGCTGAGCGCCATGCAGCCCAAGGTTCCCGCCACGCTCTCGCTGATGTTTGCCATGGCACAAGGCACGGCCAAGCGGCTCGAAGCGCCCGGCAAGGGGGGATTCGTCGTCGTTGCGCTGAGCCGGATCGTGCCGGGACAGGTATCCGCCGATGACCCGATCCTCGCGCAGGCCCGGACCGAACTCGGCGAAGTCGTGGGCCGCGAATATGTCGACCAGCTGCGCGCTGCGGTGCGCGATGCTGTGGGCGTAAAGCGCAACGAAGCAGCCATCGCGGCGCTCCGCAACCAGCTTCTCGGCGGCCAATAGGCGCGATGGCAGCGGCAGCGGACACAGCGGAAGCGCCGGGACAGGCCGGTCTGCTTCCTGAAAATGGTGGGGCAGCGGCCATCGCTCTGGCCGCAGGCAAGCCCGCGCTTGTCTGGCGCAAGCTGATTGCCGATACCGAAACCCCGGTGGGCGCAGCGCTCAAGCTGATGGAACCCGGGCGCGGCGATTTCCTGCTCGAATCGGTCGAAGGCGGCGAAGTGCGCGGGCGCTACAGCCTGCTCGGGCTCGATCCCGATCTGGTGTTCCGCGCCGAGGGCCGCGCGGCCGAGATCAACCGCGCATGGCAGCTCGACCGCGCGGCTTTCACGCCACTGGCCGACTCCAGCCTTCCCGCCTTGCGCGCGCTGGTTGAGGCATGCCGCATCGACGTGCCGGAAGGCCTACCCAAATCGCTCGCCTGTCTCGTCGGGTATTTCGGCTACGAAACCGTCGGCCTTGTCGAAAAACTGCCCCGCGCGCCCGCCAGCGCGCTAGAATTGCCCGACATGCTGTTCGTGCGCCCCAGCGTCGTGCTGGTGTTCGACCGCCTGTCTGACGAATTGATCGCCGTAGCGCCGGTATGGCCGGGTGCGGGCGAAGCTGCCCGGCTCGTTGCCGCTGCCGCCGACCGCATCGACGCCGCGCTCAGCCGCCTCGCCGATCCCGTGCCCCCCGATGCCCGGCTCGAAGCCCCGCTGCCTGCCGAACGCCACAATGTCATGGCCCCGGCGGACTATGCCCGCATGGTCATGCGTGCCAAGGACTACATCGAGGCGGGCGACATCTTTCAGGTCGTGCTCGCCCAGCGCTTCACCACGCCGTTCCCGCTGCCGCCCGCCGCGCTCTACCGCGCGCTGCGCCGGATCAACCCCTCGCCGTTCCTCTATTTCCTCGATCTGCCCGGCTTCGCGCTGATCGGCTCCAGCCCCGAGATCCTCGTGCGCATCCGCGACGGCGAAGTGACGATCCGCCCCATCGCGGGCACCCGCCCGCGCGGCGCGAACGAAGCGGAGGACCGCGCCAACGCCGCCAGCCTCCTCGCCGATCCCAAGGAACGCGCCGAGCACCTCATGCTGCTCGATCTGGGCCGCAACGATGTGGGGCGCGTGGCGGCGGCAGGCACGGTCAAAGTCACCGAGAGCTACACCGTCGAGCGCTACAGCCACGTAATGCACATCGTCTCGAACGTGGTCGGCCAACTCGACACCACCCGCGCCGATTCGGTCGATGCGCTCTTCGCAGGCTTTCCCGCCGGCACCGTCAGCGGCGCGCCCAAAGTGCGGGCCTGCGAAGTGATCGCCGAATTCGAACCCGAAACACGCGGGGCTTATGCTGGCGGCGTCGGCTATTTCGCCCCCGACGGCTCGGTCGACAGCTGCATCGTCCTGCGCACCGGCGTGCTCAAGGACGGCGTGCTCCACGTGCAGGCCGGCGCGGGCATCGTGGCGGACAGCAACCCCGAATACGAACAGCGCGAATGCGAAGCCAAGGCCGGGGCGCTGTTTGCGGCCGCGCGCGAGGCTTTGCGCCTCGCCGCCGAGCCCCGCTTCGGCCAATAACGCTGTAAACCAAGGTACTCGTCCCATGATCCTCGTCATCGACAACTACGACAGC
>JBJXEK010000332.1:0-6386 GCA_046155055.1 Novosphingobium sp.
TCAGCAGGCCGTTCTGAATTTCGCTGACTGACTGGTTGAGCCGGTCGACCCCGAAATCCTGCCCGGCAGGCATCACGACAGTCCGCAGCGGCCGGCGGCCTTCCATCTCGATCAGGCGGACGATGGCATCGGCGACATCCTGACTGCGGGGCGCGTCGGGCCCGTCATAGGATTGCTGGAAGCCTGCCTTCATGGCTTCGGGAATCTGCGCAACATCGCCGTATGATGCGACCAGCGCATGATCTGCGGGCGACGGGCTGCGCGGCAACAGGCCGGAATCGAACGGGCCGGGCTGCACGATAATGCAATCAACGCCGAAGCTGGACAGTTCATAGCGGTACGCTTCAAACAAGGCTTCGAGCGCAAACTTGCTTGCGCAATAGGCACCGAAGAACGGAAAGACGAGGCGGCCGGCCAGCGAGGAGACGTTGATTAGCAGGCCCGATTGGCGGGCCCGCATGGACGGCAGAAACGCCTTGGCCACGCGCGCCGGGCCGAACGTGTTAACATCGAACTGAGCCTGCAATTCCGCCATCGAATAGGCTTCGGTGACGCCGATGTTCATGACTCCGGCATTGTTGATCACCACATCGACCGGGCCGTGGGCAAGGATGGTGGCAGCAGCGGTGCTGACCGACTGATCATCGGTCACATCAAGTTCGACCACCTCAAGCGACCCGCGCGTGGTGCTTGCGAAGGCCGCCAGACCGGCAACGACATCCACATTGCGGGTTTTGCAATCGCGCATGGTTGCAACGACATGGTCCCCTTGTTCAAGCAGGGTTCGCGCTGTGAGCAATCCGAAGCCGCTGGCGGCTCCGGTGATCACCACCCGGCGGGCAGGCTGGTGAGGTGCGTGGCCGGTTGCGGCCGGATTGAGAGATGTTTCAGAATTGGGCATTGCTGTGTTCCTTGGTTGAATTTAATTAGACCAGTCTATTAGTATTCGGGCGCGGGCACGGGCTGCTGTGCGCCGATTTCAGCGCAGCGCGTTTAGGTAGCGTTGAATATGATCCAGATAATCATCGAGCGGTGCCGCCGACTTCTCAAGCTTTGCGCGGAGCACAGCGCCCTCCCAGCCGTTGAGGATGAACCCCGCCAAACCCCGGCTGTCGATCTGGGCCGAAAGATCACCGGCAACTTTGGCGCGATCGAGCGCCTGTTCAAACAGCAACTCCCAGCTCCGGAAGTGCGCCCGCAGCTTGCCAAGCATGGGCGTTTCCTGGCTGCCGAGTTCCTGTGCCAGCGTGCCCAGCAGGCATCCGCCAAAGAAATCAGCCGCGACCAGGCCATTGCGTCCGTTGGTTAGCGCAAGCTGGATCGCTTCGAATGGATGCCGTGAGGTTTGATCGAGATTGAGGGCCAGCTGGTCACGAACCTCATCGGCATAGACCTGCAAGACCTTTTCAACCAACGCCTCCTTGCTGGGGAAATGATGATAAAATGAACCCTTGGGCACTTTAGCAACGGACAGGATTTCGCTGATCCCGCAGCCGCTGAAGCCCTTTTTGAGCAGCCCGGCGGTGGCCGCTTCGACAATTTCTTCGGAGGTGGAGCGTTTCATCGCCGCAAAATTAGACCGGTCGTCTAAAGCCGTCAATCTAAAATTTTGGCATTCGGGATTTAACGCGCAGACAGGGGGCGTGGAGGCGCGGCGGCCTAATCCCTGTGGTCCACGTCTTCGCCCATCACCGCAGTCCATGGGTGCATGCGCGCTTCGAACACCGAGAAGCGCGGCGGCGGAAACTTGGGGTCGGCGAAGGCGCCGACGGGGACGGCGGTGAAGTCCGGCATGCTGGCCGATGCGAACGTGAGAGTCGCGCCGCAAGTGGGGCAGAAGCGGAAGGTGGTGGGTTTGCCGCTTGTCCCCACGCGGGTCCATTCGTGGAAGGTGCCGGTGATCTCGACCTGATCGTGCGGCCAGCGCGCCTGCACCGCAAAAGCGCTACCGCTGCGCTTCTGGCAGGCATGGCAGTGGCACACCGAGATGCGCACTGGCTCTCCAGCGCAGGCGGCGCTGAGTTGGCCGCAGCGGCAGGTAGCGGTTCGGGTTGTCATGTGGATTTCCCCCTTCGTCAGCCCTGCAGGCCGCCACCCCCCCAAGACGAGCTCGGGGAGGAAATAGCTACTTCCCCGGCACCACTTTCAGTCGCCAGGCCTTGGCGGGCTTGAGATAGCGCTGGGCAAGGCTCTGGATACCCTGCGGGGTAATCAGACTGTAATCGCTCAGAATCGAGCGGATTTCAGTGAACTTGCCCGGCGCCAGCGCCCCGCCTTCCAATTGGTACATGTAGAAGCCGTTGCCGGTGCTGGCGCGGGTGATCAGCTGCTTCATAGGCTCGACCACGCGGGCCATTTCGTCGGCAGTGGGCGGGCTGGCGGCAAGATCGGCGGCGATTGTATCCGCCGCGGCGAAGAACGCGGGCAGATCGCCCGGGCGCAGCTGCGTGGTGGCGGCGACATAGCCGCCAGACGGCAGATCGAGCGGCCAGGTCGAGGCGACCTGCGGCGCATAGCTCGCGCCGATCTTCTCGCGCATCGCATCGAACAGGCGGTTGTTGAAGACTTGCGCGAGCAATTCGAGCTGCCGCGATTCGTGGACACCGGCGCTACCGCCGCCGGTGGGCCATGCGACCAGCGCAGCTGCCGTGTTGGCATCGCCGTGGTGCGTAAGGGCCAGCGGATCGCCGACCGGTGCAGGCACCTTGGGGGCAAACCCTGTCTGTGGCAGCGGATCGCGCGGGCTGAGCGCGCCGAACGTGCGCTCGAGCGCGGCAACGGCCTCGTCCCGCTTGAAATCACCGAAGATATCGACCTCGACCGGCCCCTGCCGCAGCAGCGCCGTCCACACCCGGCGGAAGCCATCGGGCGTCACTTTCGCCAGCTCGGCCGGATTTGGCGTGGCATAGCGCGGATCGCCGTCCTTGAGCAGCCACGGCACATCGCGCTGGAGCACCGAGGCAGCGGAGGAATTGGTCGATTCGTAAGCCAACCGCGCGGCGGCTATGGCGCGGATCACCGGGTTGGCATCCCAGCGCGGCATCGCCAGCTTTGCGGCAAAGAGATAGAGCTGATCAGCAAGGTCTGCGGGCCGCGTATCGGCCGACATCTTGAACGAGGTGTCCTCGATATCGAAGTCGAGGCTGAGTTTGCGTCCCGTCCCCAGCCGGTCGAGCTCTTCGCGGCCCACGTTTCCGAAGCCGCTGTCCATCAGCGCCGTTTCGCCCAGCGGGCCATAGACCGCATCCTTGGGATCGATCACCGCATAGCCGCCGCCGAAATGGACGCGCACGATGATCCGCCCGGGTTCGGCCTCGTTCGACCAGAGCAGCGCCTTGACCCCGTTCGAAAGCTCGATCCGCTCGATGCCGAGCAGGCCGGCATTTTCCGCATTGGTCAGCGTGCCGGGCTGGCCGATCGCGGGCAGGTCCTTGAAGCTGAGCGAGCTGGCGGCAAGGCGGCTGCCCGCCGAGGGCGCGACCGGCACCAGGAGCGCGGCGCGCACGTCGTCCGCGCTGCCGTCCGCCGCATTGGGCGTGATCAGCACCGGGCGGATCACCGTTCCGGCAAACTCCTTGCGCGTGTGCTCGAGCACCGCTGCGGGGCTGAACAGCGCGATCGACGAGCGGAAGATCTTGTAGACCGTATCGGGATTGGCGACCGTCTCGCGGATATCGACCGCATCGGTGATGTCGTCGGCCACCTTGGAGCCGGCCAGCGTCTCCTGCGTTTCGACCGGCACCTTGAAGGCGACATCGAACTCGGCGATCTCGCGCGCGATTTCCTCTTCGGTGGGCGGCGTGGCGAGCGCATCGGCGATCACCGCGCGCACATCCTTGATCGCTGCCTTCCAGTCATCCGTCAACGGTGTGACCGTGACGAGCGTGGCATCGGCTGAACGACTGAGGCGCTGCTGCTCGACCGAGGCCGAAAGATAGCTGCCGCCTGCGCGCGCACGGCCTTCAAGGCGGCGGTTGATGATGGCGAGGCCCAGCCGGTCGATCATCAGGCCCTGATTGTAGACGATGGTATCGTGCACCTGATGCCAGGGTCTGAGGATCGCATAGTTGAACACCCGCGGCAGATCGGGCTCTACCATGACTTTGGCATCGCCCACCGGGTTGGCGGGATCGCCGCCGACGGGCGCCTTGGGCGCGCCGAAATCGGGCTGGGGCGGGCGCTTGGTGGTGTTCTTCCAGCCGCCGAACCAGGTCTTGATGTGCGCGACCATCTCCGCCGGATCGGCATCGCCGGCGACCACGACCACGGCGTTGTCCGGGCGGTACCACGCGTCGTGGAACGCCTTGACCCGCTCAGGCGTCGCGGCGTTGAGCGTCTCCTCGGTCCCGATCGGTGAGCGGCTGGCAAGCGGCTGGCCGGCAAAGAACAGCGCGCGCGTGCCATCGACGATCCGCGTCTGCGGCCCGGTGCGTTCGCGCATTTCGGCGAGCACGATCGGCACTTCGGTCTTGACGCCCAAAGGCGTGAAAATCGGCGCGGTGATCATGCCCGAGAGCAGACGGAACGTTTCGTCCAGCTTGGCGGGCGAGATATCGGGAATATCGAGCTTGTAGACCGTCTGCGTCGGGCTGGTTTCCGCGTTGGTATCGCTGCCGAACGTGGCGCCGAGCCGCTGCCACGCCGGGATCGCCTCGCCCGCCTTGAGGTACTTGGAATCGCGGAAAGTGAGATGCTCGATCAGGTGAGCATAGCCGCGCTGCGGCTCTGTTTCATAGAGCGAACCGGCATCGACCAGCACGCGCACCGAGACCTGGCCCGGCGGCACACCATTGTGGCGCACGGCATAGCGCAGGCCATTGGGCAGGACGCCGAAGATCCATTCCTTGTCCTGCGGCACGTCGCTGCCGCGGTAGAGCCACGGCACGGCTGCTGGTGCAGTGCGGGCTGCGGCGGCCCTGGCCGGAGCCTTGGCCCACGCCGGCGAGACCATGGGCCCGACGCCAGCCAAAAGCACAGAAAGAAACAGGACAGCGGCGCGGGGGCGGCGCGGGGCGAACCGGGAAGAGGCATGCATGGCCTCTCTATAGGGCGGCAAAAAATGAAGGACCAGTGAATTGGTCCGTGCCGATAGGGTCCGCGCGGCCCGCGCCTGATCGATCACTTTTTGGGCTTGGCGTCCTTGGTTTCAGCGGCAGCCTTGGGGTCCTTGCCGGCAAGCGCGGCCGCAATTTCCGCCTGGTGGGCCTGATCGGCGCGGATCGCCTCAACTTCGGCTAACGATTTGAAATCGGCGAGTTCGACCTGAAACACCAGATTAGAATTGGGCGGGATCTGGCCTGTGGCCCGCTCGCCATATCCGAGCGCTGCAGGAATACAAAAGCGCCATACGCCGCCACGATTCATCATGTGCAGCCCTTCGGCAAAACCGGGGATGACTTCGTCGGATTGGAAGGTCTGGCGTACGCCCTGATCGAATACCGCGCCGTCTTTTTCCAGGTAGCCGATGTAGTTTACGAGCACGTAATCGGTCGCTCCGGGCTTGGGTCCGGTGCCAAGCTTGAGCGGCGAAAACCCGAGACCCGAGGCGGTCTTGGTCGCGCATACGCGCTGGGCGGCGTCGACGACGGGCGCAAGCGGGAGCATGATGACCTCCGCGCCGGGGCCCGTGACGGGCTTGACCGCATCGGCGGGGGCGGCTTGCGCCGGGGCTGCAACGGGTGCAACGGCCGGAGGGGCTGCGGCGAGTGGCAGCGCGGCGAGCGCAAGCGCGGCGGCAGGCAGGATGCGGGCGAGAGCGGAGCGGGCGGAGACAGGCTGTTTCATGCGCGTCCCCTTAATGGCATCGCGCCGCGCGCACCAGCGGGCAAAAGCGTCATAAAACAGCCATAGTGGTGCGCCGGGGAGCCTATGCCGACACGGCTGTTGCGGTCAGTACGGAGCCAGCGGTTCACCAGACGGCGACCGCGGCATGGCAGTTTACGCCATGGCGATCAGCGGCGAATATTCCTCTCCGGTTACAGTGAACGGGTTCAGCTGCCGCAACTGTTCGGATGTGGACCGGGCCAAGCGCAATATCGATCCGGCCAACCCATCGGCCGGCCCGTTCGGGATCAATGACCACAGCAAGACCGGCAAGAGCGGCGCGGCGAAAAACCACTTTTCCGCACAGGCGCGCCAGCAGGACACGATGGAAGCGCTGCACAAGGCGCGCAATTCCGCCGCGCTATCGGGCGCAGCGGCAGCATATGGCGTGCAGGCCGCAGGCGGGCTGGCTCCGGCGTATGGGAAGCTTGTGTCGATTTCCGCTTGATTGGCTGGCGCTTTAGGCTGCGTGGATGAGGCTTTTGGCCGATGACGGTGATGCTGGTTGACTGGTGTCGCCCCAATTGCGGACGTTGATATTTTGCCGTAATCCAACCCCATGC
>JBJXEK010000333.1:0-5333 GCA_046155055.1 Novosphingobium sp.
GAGATAGGCACAGCGTTACGCACACGTTTGTCCACAGGGGCGAGCCACGGTTTGCCGGAGCCATCGAACTCGACCACGCCAAGCACCTGTTCGGTGCGCGTGGGCAGCTTCTTCATCGGATGCGCGATCAGCCCGCCGCCCGCCTGCTCGGTGCGCGCCAGCACCCTGTCGCCCACCTTGAGAGCGCCCTGCGCCGAACGGCCCTTTCCGCGCGGCTCCATGATCCGCACGCGCGGCGGAGGCGCACCATCATCGGGCTGCCAAGTGTCCGGTATCGCCATCGGCTGCCCGTCCTCGATCTCGAGCACGCGCAGCACGGTCACCTTGGGCACCCCGCCCATGCGGTGGAACGCGCTGCGATTGCCATCGATCAGGCCTTCCTCGGCCATGTCCTTGAGCAGCGCCTTGAGGGCGATCTTCTCGGTGCCTTGGAGCCCGAACCCGCGCGCGATTTCCTTCTTGCCCGCCGGCTCCTCGCTATTGGCGATGAAATCGAGCACCTGCTGGCGCGTGGGGAGCCCGTCGGGACCGTTCGGTGTCTGCTTGCGAAATACCATCCCAAACCTGTGGCCGCTGGCGGCGGCGATAGCAAGGTCAGCGCTTCTCTACCGCCTCTGGAGCAAACGCCCCGGCGGGCACAGCCGAGGCCACCGGGCTTTCCGCCCCGTCCGCACTCACCGCGCTTAGCCCGAAAAACCAGTCATCGCCGCGCACGCCGTCAAGCCGCACATGCGTGTCCGCCGTGCTCAGCACCGGCTTGGGTTCCCACCCCGGCGCATCGGTGCGCCGTTGCCACACGGTATAGCGCGCCGCGCCCGCCACCGGCGTCCAGTTAATGTCAGTGAACGTCTGCACCGCTGCGGTCACCTTGGCCATGGGCGGCATCGGCGTCTGCGCCAGCGTAGCCAGCGCCCGCACGTTCAGCGCGGTGACTTTGGCAAGATAGGCAAAGTCCATTGCCTCCATCGTATCGCCAAACGGCCGTCCGGCCTCGCTCCGCACGTTCTGGTGCTGGCGCTCGTAATTCTCCACCGCGACGGTAAACCGCACCGCTGGGTAGCCTGCCTCCTGAAACGGCAGATGATCCCCGCCGCGCCCCATCCGGTCCGCACGCCACACCTGCCGTACGCTCAGCTCCGCTGTCCCGAGGCCCGCGATCCAGCGCGAAAGATTGCGCGAAGGGCTGTCGTTCTCTCCGCCGATAGCGCGCAGCGCATCGCGTGCGCCTTCGCTCGCATCGCCGCGCGGGCCTTCCGAAAACACCCGCACATGGTCCGCATCGACCAACCCGTCCGACCCGCGCGAATTGCCCACGATATCGTTGTTAAGCACTGCCTTCACGGTCCAGCCCTGCTTCTTCGCATAGTCCGCCAGCAAAGAGCCGCCATAGAGCCCCTGCTCCTCGCCCGAGAGCACGGCATAGACGATGGTGCCCGCAAACTTCTGCTTCGAAAGCACCCGCGCGGCCTCCAACACAAGCGCTGTACCCGAACCATCGTCGTTGGCCCCCGGCGCAATGCCCGCCGCATCCAGAGGATCGGAATTGCGGCTGTCGATATGCCCCTGCACGATCACGACCTCGTTAGGCCGCCCAGTTCCGCGCTGGATCGCCACCACATCGACAAGCCGCGTCGGCGATGGCACCCGCTCGCCCTGCACCGTCGTCTCGGGCAGCACGATCTCCAAGCATCCGCCACATGCCTGCCCCGCCTTGCGCAGCTCCGCCTCGGCCCAGCTTCGCGCCGCGCCGATCCCGCGCTTCGGATCGGTCTGGGTTGAGAGCGTATGCCGCGTGCCGAACGCCACAAGCCGCGCCACATCAGCCTCAAGCCGGTTTTGCGAAACTGCATCGGCAGGCACAGCGCCGTCCGGTGCAGCCGCAGCCACGCCTGGCACGCCCGCCAGACCCAGCACTGCGAAAAGAATATGGCGGTTCAATCTGTTACGCACGATCCCGGTCCTCGCTCACTGTCGTGGCATACCTCGCGCAAGATCCATGGCTGCGCAAGAGTTGCCGCAGGATTGCCCATTTTTTGCAGTGCAGCATCAATGACACTTGAGTGCAAAGATATCGCCTCAAAGGACACGTACCTTATCTGAAAAATCATTTAATAAGAGGATTCATGCAACAAACCTCATGCCTCAGGCCATGTCTGCATAAAAATAGGGGTCGCAAATGCAAGCTATATCATTGCTGCAATACTCGCTTATATACAATGCTTTCTCGTTCACATTGGCTGCCATGACAGCAACTACTCTATTTTTATGGATAAGCCGTTCACAGGTTTCGGCCAATTACAAAACAGCACTTACGATTTCCGGCCTTGTCACCGGCATCGCCGCCTACCACTACTGGCGCATATTCAATAGCTGGGAAGCGGCCTATGATGTCCATGGCGGCGTTGTCATGGCAACTGGATACGCCTTCAACGATGCCTATCGCTATGTCGATTGGCTACTGACGGTGCCGCTGCTGCTCGTCGAGCTGGTACTGGTCATGCGGCTTGATCCGGCTGAAACCGCACACAAGTCCCTGACGCTTGGCCTTGCCGCCGCGCTGATGATCGTGCTGGGCTATCCGGGCGAAATCGCAGACGACAACACGACCCGCGCAATCTGGGGCACGCTGTCCGCGATTCCTTTCGTCTACATTGTCTGGCAGCTGTTCAGCGGTCTCGGTGCCGCCATCGAGCGCCAGCCTGAAGGTGCCAAAGGCCTGATCAAGCAGGCGCGCCTGCTTACCTTCGCCAGCTGGGGTTTCTATCCCATTGTCTACATGGCACCCTACGCGCACATCAGCGGGCCAGATGCCGAGACGATTATCCAGCTTGGCTATACGCTGGCCGATCTGATCGCCAAGGCCGTCGTCGGCATGCTGATTTACAACATCGCGGTGCGCAAATCCGCGCTTGAGTCTGCATGATGCCAGCATCGCGCACGCACAGCTTTGCTCCTGGTAAAGTCAGCGTGCGCGAGGTCTGCCCGAAAGGCTCTGCTGTCCACGGCAGGGTGCCAGCAGTGTTCTGGCCCCTTGCTTTTGCAGCGTTAACAGGAGGTTTTGCCGTTTGGCATGGCTGGCTCGCTACCAGGTCCGAATGGCTGTTCTATCCCGCGATTGCCGCAATGCTGTTCGGCGGATTGCCTCACGGCGCCTGTGATATCTCTCTCGCGGCTGCGGCACTCCGCTGTGAGCGCAGAGAACTGTTGCCGCTGGTCGGCCTCTACATTCTCGTCGCTGCGGCAATGACGGCGTTCTGGTGGTTCTCACCCCTTGCCGCCCTGCTATTATTCCTCGGCCTTTACGGCATCCATTTCGGCGAAGACTGGGCCATGCTGCCCTCCGGTCCTTCACGCACGATGGCCGGGATGGCCATCATCACCACCGCCGCGTTCGGCCAGCAGGAACGCGTCGCAGACCTGTTCGTCGCGCTCACCGGATCGCCGCACGCGGTCATTGTCGCACGCTGGGCCCAGGCAGCCGCTCCCCTCACATGGTTTGTCACGCTCGTCGGCGTCGGGGCAGCTTGGCGGATGGGCTACCGTGCATGGGTCACCGCATACTGCGCCTGTCTGCTGGGATTGCTGGTGCTACCCCCGCTTGCCGGATTCACGCTCTTTTTCGTGGGCCTTCACGCCCCGCGCCATTGGCAGTCGCTCCAAAGCGGCTTGCCGCGAGCCCGCGCAATCATTGCAGGCCACGAAGGCCTATGGCTTACGATCCTGACACTGTCACTCTGGCTCGTGTGGATGCGGTTTGCGCAAGTCGTCAGCCCGCTCGGTTCAAGTGCCGAAGCGTTCCGCCTGTTGTCGATTGTCGCCGCACCGCATCTCGCGCTCTCGGTCACGATCGAGCGGCGGATCGCCTTGCTGCGCAAGGTTCAGTAAGCGCGCGCCACCAGAATCCGCTCTACCACCGGCTCGCCTGTAAACAGACATGTCCCCGAGGCCGTTGCTGCGTCCATCGGCGTATTGCGGATCGTCAGCTTGAGCGCTTTCAGTTGCTCCACCACCTTGTCGAGCGCCGCGCCCGTCGGCCGCGACCAACCCAGCTCAACCCAGCCCGGGAAGGCCTTGTCCTCAGCAAAATAGGCCTCCAACCCAGCCAAACTGTCGATATCGCGCACGATCTGCGCATCGCGCCGCGCACGCGCGTCCTCGAACAGAGCAGACTGGATCGCTTCCAGTTCGCTCGGCACTGAAGCCGCAAAGGCATCCTGCGCCATTCCCACAAAGTTGGCTTTGCCATCCTCGCGCCACAGCCGGTCGCGCCGCAGCGCTGAAACCTGTCCGTTCTCCGCATCGCGCCCGCCGATCTCGAGGATCAGGGGCACACCCTTCTTAACCCAGGCCCAACGCTTGGCAGTCGCCTTGCCCGGCCGCTTGTCGAGCAGTACGCGCACCTTCTCGCCAAAAACGCTGTGCTGCGCGATGTTCGCGCGCAGCGCGCTGCAATAGGCAAGCAGCGCCTCGTCGCCGTCGTTGTCGCGCAGCATAGGAAGAATCACCACCTGCTGCGGCGCGATGCGCGGGGGGGTGCGCAGCCCGTCATCATCGCCGTGCACCATGATCACGCCGCCGATCATGCGCGTCGAAACGCCCCAGCTTGTGGTGTGGCACAGCGTCTGCGTGCCTTCCTTGTCCTGATAGCGAATGCCGGCGGCTTCCGAGAACGTGGTCCCCAGATAGTGCGAGGTGCCTGCCTGGAGCGCCTTGCCGTCCTGCATCATGGCCTCGATCGAGAAGGTTTCTACCGCTCCGGGGAAGCGCTCGTTCTCGGGCTTGGGCCCTGCCACGACCGGCATCGCCAGCACTTCTTCGGCAAAGCTGCGATACATCTCGAGCGCGCGCAGGGTCTCTTCCATCGCATCGGCTTCATTGGCGTGCGCGGTATGGCCCTCCTGCCAGAGGAACTCGCTCGTGCGCAGGAACATGCGCGTTCGCATTTCCCAGCGCACCACATTGGCCCACTGGTTCGTCAGCATCGGCAGGTCGCGCCACGACTGAATCCAGCGCGCCATCGCCGCGCCGATCACCGTCTCGGAGGTCGGGCGCACGATCAGCGGCTCCTCCAGCTTTGCCTCGGGATCAGGGATCAGCCCGCCCTTCCCATCGCCGATCAGCCGGTGATGCGTGACGACGGCCATTTCCTTGGCAAAGCCTTCCACATGCGCGGCTTCGCGCGTGAAATAGGAAAGCGGGATGAACAGCGGGAAATAGCAATTGTCGACGCCCGCATCCTTGATGCGTTCGTCCATCAGCTTCTGGATGCGTTCCCAGATGCCATAGCCCCACGGCTTGATCACCATGCAGCCGCGCACCCCCGATTCCTCGGC
>JBJXEK010000334.1:0-11319 GCA_046155055.1 Novosphingobium sp.
CGTCGCGGCCGAACGCCTTGACTGGCAGGTTTGCTTCCGCGCCATACGAGAACGACCACTTGGAAACGCCCGGCAGACGCGCGCCCGAAATGTTGCACGACGGCGGACTGACCCCGCCGGGGGTGCCCGGCAGATCGGCGCTGCCGATCGGCACGCCACTCGCATCCAGTGGCTGTGCCTTGCCGCCGGAGAGCTCGGGCGGGCACGGCGCATTGGTGAACTTCACGTACTTGGCATCGGTGTAAGCACCGTTGCCGTAGATGTTGAAGCGTTCGCTCGGCCGGAACGATGCATCCACTTCGACGCCCTGCGTGCGCGCCTTGTCGGCATTGGCCAGATAGCCGCGCAGCGCGCCAACCGCATAGTTCGAAACCTGCGCCTGATAGTTTGAAATGTCGGTGCGGAAGATCGCGAGGTTGAGCGTGGCCTTCCGGTCGAGGAACTGGGTCTTGATGCCCACTTCGTAGTGATTGACCGATTCAGGCTTGATCGTGGCGAGCTCGGTCAGCGGCACCCCTGTGACAGCGTCTGCCGGCACGCCGTTGAGGTTGATACCGCCGGTCTTGAAGCTCTTGGCATAGGTCGCATAAGCGTGGACATCGCGCGTCACGTCCCACGCCGCAGTGATATCGCCAGAGAAATTCCAGTCGCTGAACTTGGCCTTGAAGGACTGGGGGGTGAGCACGCCGAGCTGGGCGAGTTCGCGCTTGCTGTTGATGTTCGCGCCTCTGGCGTCGGTCTTGAACACTAAGAGGGCGCCCGCGCCATCGGTGACGACGGAACGATAATCGCCCTCCTTCTTGTCATAGTTCAGGCGGAAGCCGGGCTGGATCGAGACGCCATCGGCCAGTTTCCACGTCAGCTTGCCGAAGATCGCCGCGCTGGTGTTCTTGAACAGCACGTCGTTTTTGGCGGTGAGGCCATCAAGCACGGTGGGATCGGCCGAGAGGCTGTTTGTCGGGTTAATCAGGAACTTGCTGGCGGCCGGGCCTTGCTCCTGAATGCCGTTGATGCCGATCTTCTGATAAAAACCGAACGCTCCGAGGACATAACCCAGACGGCCCTTCTCCCCCGACAGGCGCAGCTCCTGCGAATACTGATCCTGATGCGAGGGGTTGTTCGACTTGCTGGTGATCGGCAGGCCGAGGAAATCGCGGTCGTTCGACGGGTCCCACGACCAGTAGCGCCATGCCGTGATCGAGGTCAGCGTGCCGAGACCGGTATCGAACTTGGCGCGCAGCGACGCGCCGCCAACCCCGTTGCGGGCTTTGAGCGGCACGTCGACATCGGTCAGCCGATCATAGGGATTGGTGCTCGGCACGGCATAGTTCTGCGCAGCGGTGAGTGCGGCATACTGCCGGTCGAGCGAGCGCTGGGTGGCTCCGGTGCGCACGTAGACCTGCACGCAGCATTCTGGGTTCTGGCGGTTGTAATCGCCTGCCAGCGTGAATTCCAGATTGGCGGCCGGCTTGAACAGGACCTGTCCGCGCAGGCCGAAATTGTTCTGCTCGTTGACATTGCGCTTGGTGGTCACGTTATAGATCGTGCCGCCACGATTGGTGTAGGAGCCCGCGAGGCGCACCGCGAGCTTGTCCGTAAGCGGGCCGGAAACGGCCGCCTTGAACTGCGTATAGCCGAGATTGCCGACTGTCGCCTCTGCCCTGCCTTCGAAATCGAAGGTCGGCTGGCGCGTGGTAATGTTGATCGCGCCGGCCGTGGTGTTCTTGCCATAGAGCGTGCCCTGCGGCCCGCGCAGCACTTCGATCTGCTTCACATCGAGGAAATCGAGCGTACTGGAGGCGACGCGCGCATAATAGACATCGTCGATATAGACGCCCACGCCTTGCTCGATGCCGTCGTTGGTAAGGCCGAGCGGTGCGCCGATGCCGCGGATGTTGATCGCGGTGTTGCGCGGGTTGGACGAGTAATATTGCAGCGTCGGGGTCAGCTGCTGGAGGCGGCCGACGTTGAAGCTGCCGGTGCTGTCGATATGATCGCCGCCGATCACCGAAATCGCAAGCGGCACATCCTGTGCGGTTTCGGCGCGGCGACGCGCGGTCACAACGATGGTGTCGCTATCGGACTGGCCGGTGCCGACCGAGGTGGTCTGGTCGGACTGCGGCGCGGCGACGTCTTGAGGGGCAGGCTCCGCGGCAAATGCGGGGAGCGCGAACAGGGGCAGGCTGGCCGCCCCCGCGAGGAGGAGAACACGCAAAGTCATCGTTGATCCTTTGTTGAGGGCTCACGATGCCTCCGGTGGTCCGGTTGGCGATGTGATGAAGGGGTCTGTCTGGAATGTCAGTTGGGTTTGAGGCGCTTCTTTTCGGTCACGTCGATCTGCACGACGCGGCCTTCGTGCACGGTCAGCGCGACCATGCCGAAGCGCAGGCCGGTGAGCGCCTCGCGCACGCTGGCCAGGCTTTCTTCAAGGTGGCGTTCCGCGTCATTCATGTCCCTGGGCAGGTCCTTGGGCTGGGGCGCGGGCGGTGTTGTCATGATCTTTCTCCTTCGGGACGTACTCCGTCTGCATTGAAAATTCGGGCGCGGTGCGGGCGGAACCGGATTGTCTCGCCCAGCGCGGGCTGATCATGCGCGGTATCGATGTCGAGCTCGACGAACAGACCGCTGCCTTCTAGCAGACCCTCGACGCGCCAAACCCCGCCCTTGCGGAACACGTTGTCCACCAGCACCGCCTCGCTGCCATCCGCTGCCAGTTCGATATCGTGCGGCCGAAAGTGGACCTCGCCGGTGGGAGCCGGAATGCGGTTGGTCTCTCCCACGAAGTGCGAGACAAAGGGCGTCTGCGGGTTCATGTAGATCTCGTCGGGGGTGCCGATCTGCTCGATCCGGCCGTGATCCATGACCACGACGCGGTCGGCGAGTTCGAGCGCCTCTTCCTGATCGTGGGTCACGAAAATCGAAGTCAGCCCCATCGCCTTGTGCAGATCGCGCAGCCAGCGGCGCAAGTCCTTGCGCACTTGCGCATCGAGCGCGCCGAACGGCTCATCGAGCAACAGCAGCTGCGGTTCGATCGCGAGCGCACGGGCCAAAGCAACCCGCTGGCGCTGGCCGCCCGACAGCTGCCCTGGATAGCGCGCGCCCAGCCCTTCAAGCTGCACAAGGCGAAGCAATTCCTCGGCCCGTGCGCGTATGGCTGACTTGGTCAGACGGGCCTTGCCCTTGCGCACGTTCAGCCCGAACGCGACGTTTTCGGCCACGGTCATGTGACGAAACAACGCATAGTGCTGGAACACGAAGCCGACATGGCGCTCGGCCACGCGCAGGCTGGAAACATCCTCGCCATTGAACAGGACCTCGCCGCTGTCCTGGAATTCCAGCCCGGCGATGATCCGCAGCAAGGTCGTCTTGCCCGAGCCGGAAGGGCCAAGCAGCGCGATGAACTCGCCGGGCTGCACGTCGAGATCGATGCCGTGAAGAGCAGCGTAGGAACCGAAGCGCTTGGTGATGCCGCGCAGGCTGATCAATGGCTTGCTCCTGCATGAAGATCGAAGCGCCACTCGAGCACCGTTTTGGCGAGAAGTGTCACCAGTGCGAGGAGGGCGAGGAGCGAGGCCACCGCAAAGGCCCCGACGAAATCGTACTCGTTGTAGAGAATCTCGACATGGAGCGGCATCGTGTTTGTCTCGCCCCGGATATGGCCCGAGACGACCGAGACCGCGCCGAACTCGCCCATGGCACGCGCGTTGCACAGCAGCACGCCATACAGCAGCGCCCAGCGGATATTGGGCAAAGTCACGCGCCAGAACGTCTGCCAACCGCTCGCGCCAAGCGAGATTGCGGCTTCCTCGTCGTCCTTGCCCTGCTCCAGCATCAGCGGGATCAGCTCGCGCGCGACGAACGGGAACGTGATGAACACCGTGGCGAGCACGATACCAGGCACCGCAAAGATGATCTTGAGATCGTGTGCGGCCAGCCATGCGCCGAACACGCCGTTGGCGCCGAACAGCAGCACGAAGATCAGGCCCGAGACGACCGGCGAGACCGAGAACGGCAGATCGATCAGCGTGATCAGCAGCGCCTTGCCGGGGAACTGGAACTTGGTGATTGCCCAGCTCGCGGCAATCCCGAAGACCATGTTGATCGGCACCGAGATCGCGGCGATCAGCAGGGTGAGGCGGATGGCGGCCAGCGCATCGGGGGTGTGGATCGCATCGAGAAACGGCCCCAGCCCCATCTTGAGCGCTTCGCTGAACACCGCAACGAGCGGCAACAGCAGGAAAAAGCCGAGGAACAGCAGCGCAAGGCTGATGAGCAGGATACGCGTGAAACGGCCTTCCGTTGTAGCGCGCGCCGTCATGTGCCCATCCTCCGGCGGCTGGCGGCCTGGATCAGGTTGATCAGCAGCAGCACCGCAAACGAAGCAAGCATCATGACCGTCGCGATAGCGGTCGCGCCGGCATAGGCATATTGTTCAAGCTGGGTGACGATCAGCAGCGGGGCGATTTCGGTGCGGCCCGGCATATTGCCCGAAATGAAGATGACCGAGCCGTATTCCCCGACGCCGCGGGCGAAAGCCAGCGCAAAGCCGGTGAGGAGCGCAGGGCCGATGGCCGGGAAGATCACGCGGATGAAGGTCTGCCAGCGGGTCGCACCGAGCGTGGCCGCGGCTTCCTCCACCTCCCGCCCGAGGTCTTCCAGCACCGGTTCGACCGAACGCACCACGAACGGAAGGCCGATGAACACGAGCGCGATGGTGATGCCGATGGGGGTGAATGCAACCTTGATGCCCATGGGCTCAAGATACTGGCCGATCCAGCCGCTTGGGGCATAAAGCGCCGTTAGCGCGATACCGGCAACCGCCGTCGGCAATGCGAAGGGCAGATCGACCAGCGCCGAGATCACCTTCTTGCCCGGGAACGCATAGCGCACCAGCACCCACGCCACGAGCAGGCCGAACACCGCATTGACCAGGCCCGCCATCGCCGCCGTGCCAAAGCTCAGCCGATAGGCCGCCATCGCGCGCGGCGAAAAGCCGACCGCGACGAACTCCTGCCAGCCCATGCCCGCTGCCTTGAGAAAGATCGTCGAAAGCGGGATCAGCACGATCAGCGCCAGCCACGCGAGCGTGAAGCCGAAGCTGAGGCCGAAACCGGGCAGGACGGACGGCTGTCGCCAGCGCGCCGGGCGGATTGTGGTGCGGGGGGTGATTGCGGGCATCTGCAGTGGTCTGCTCGAATGAGAGGGCGTGCGGCGACGAACGCTTACTTCTTGGTCGTGATGCGGTCGAACACGCCGCCATCGTCGAAGAAGGTCTTCTGCGCCTTGCGCCAGCCGCCGAAGTCCTTGTCGATGGTCACCATGGGAATCGCGGCGAACTGCGCCTTGAACTGCTCGGCAATCTTGGCATCGCGCGGGCGGTAGAAGTTGTGCGCGATCGCGGTCTGCGCCTCTGGCGTGTAAAGGTAGCGCAGATAGGCCTCGGCCACTTCGCTTGTGCCATGCTTCTTGGCGTTGGCGGTAACGACTGCGACCGAAGGCTCGGCGAGGATCGAGAGCGAGGGCGCGACAATCTCGAACTTGCCTTTTCCGAGCTTCTTTTCCGCAAGAAACGCTTCGTTTTCCCACGAAATCAGCACATCGCCGATCCCGCGCTCGACGAAGGTCGTGGTGGAGCCGCGCGCGCCGCTGTCGAGCACAGGGACCTGCGAGTAAAGCTTGCGGACGAAGACTTCGGCGGCTGCGTCCGACCCGCCAGCCTTCCGGCCATAAGCCCAGGCTGCGAGGAAGTTCCAGCGCGCGCCGCCGCTCGTCTTGGGGTTGGGCGTGATCACTTCGACTCCCGGCTTCACCAGATCGCCCCAGTCCTTGATCCCCATAGGATTGCCCTTGCGGACCAGAAACACGATCGTAGAGGTGTAAGGCGCGCTGTTGTCGGGCAGTGCCTGCTGCCAGCCGGCCGCCAGCAGCTTGCCCTTGTCGGCGATCGCATCGATGTCATAGGCGAGGCCCAGCGTGGCGACGTCGGCTTCCAGCCCGTCGATAATCGCGCGGCTTTGCTTACCCGAGCCGCCGTGGCTCATGCGGAAGGTTACGTCCTTGCCGGTCTTCTGCTTCCAATACGCGGCAAAGGCCGGATTGATCGCCTGATAAAGTTCGCGCGTCGGATCGTATGAAACATTGGTCAACTCGGTTGCACCCGGCTTGGCGGAATTCCCCGAGCAGGCGCCAAGCGCGAGAGCGAGGGTGAGCGTACCGGTCATGAATGCGCGCTTACTCATTGGGCGGATCATCGAATGCACTCCCGTTCGTGTGGGGTCGTTCATAAACTCAATCGAATAAATAGACATTATAGTTTTGCTTCGCTGCCACCAAGCCGGGTTTTGCAGCAGCACCGCGCAGAACGCGCCCGGTGCATCCTTGGTTCCCCGAATCGGCCTCAGCCCTTCGCTGGTGAATTTATCTCAACTCATTACGTAGAGAATAGGCACGCGACCAAGCGAGGTATAATGTCGACAAAATGAGTAGACATTGGCATGGTGCGGGGGATGGAGCGGGTGACGGAACTGATCGGCACCTGTGCAGATACGCCGATCAAGCCGCGCTGCGAACGTTTGTCCGCGGGGTAAAACCCCGACCCGCCCCTTGTGCAGTCGGCCCCGCATCGTGCTATGCGACACAGGCATGTCACCTCACAGTAGCAATGGGCCATCATGGCAAGGCGCGAACGGCCGCAGGGCAGCGGACGCGCGTCGGGGACATGGCAATGATTGATTTTGGGGATCAGCAGGGGCAGCCGTCTGGCGGCATGAGCGCAGACCTAGAAGCGCAGGAAAGCGCGCTCGGTCCGGCCAACGAAACGCCGCCCGCCCCCGCTTACCGGTTCTTCAACCGCGAGCTTAGTTGGCTGGCGTTCAACCGGCGCGTGCTGGCCGAGGCGCAGAACACCAACTATCCCGTTCTGGAACGGCTCCGCTTCCTCTCGATCTCCGGCAGCAACCTGGACGAGTTCATGATGGTGCGCGTGGCGGGCCTTGCAGCCCAGATCCGCCAGCGTATCGACGAAGTTTCGATCGACGGACTGACGCCCACGCAACAGTTGCACGCGGCCTATGTGGGGGTCGAAAAACTGGTTCACGCCCAGCAGGCGATCCTTGAGGATCTCACCGGCTTGCTCGACGAGGCCGGCATCCACCTTGTCGGAACCCGCAAGCTCGACCGCGCGCAGACGGATTGGCTGGCGCACTATTTTCAGGAACATGTGTTTCCTGCACTGACCCCGCAGGCCATCGACCCGGCCCACCCCTTCCCGTTCATCAACAACCAGGGCACCGGCATCCTCTTTACGCTGGTGCGGATCGCGGACGGCGAGGCTGTCAACGAGATGATCCTGATCCCGCCCGCCCTGCCCCGCTTCGTGCGGCTGCCGGGCGTGAAGGTTTGCTGGATCAGCATCGAGGAGCTGATCCTACGCAATGCGATGAAGCTGTTTCCGGGCTTCAGGGTAAACGGCCACGGCACATTTCGCGTGCTGCGGGACAGCGATATCGAAGTGGAGGAAGATGCCGAGGATCTGGTGCGCTATTTCCGCACCGCGATCCAGCGCCGCCGCCGCGGCAAGGTGATCCTTCTGCAATTGCAGGAGAACTTCGATCCCGCCGCCGAGCAATTGCTGCGCGAGAAGTTGCGGCTCGATCACGCGCTGGTGATCAAGGCAGGCGGGCTTCTGGCGATGAACGGGCTGTCTGCAATCGTTGACACCGACCGTCCCGAGCTGAAGTTCGAACCCTACAACCCGCGCTATCCCGAGCGGGTGCGCGAGCATGACGGCGATTGCTTTGCCGCGATCCGCGCCAAGGATCTGGTCATCCAGCACCCGTTTGAAAGCTTCGACGTCGTCGTGGATTTCCTGCGGCAGGCCGCGTCCGACCCCGACGTGGTTGCGATCAAGCAGACGCTCTACCGCGCGGGCAAGCAATCGGCGGTCATCGCCGCGCTGATCGCGGCGGCCGAGGCGGGCAAGTCGGTTACCGCTGTGGTCGAGCTAAAGGCCCGGTTCGACGAGGAGCAGAACCTGCATTGGGCGAGCCAGCTGGAACGAGCCGGAGTGCAGGTGATCTACGGGTTCGTCGACTGGAAGACCCACGCCAAGGTCTCGATGGTCGTGCGGCGCGAGGGCGATGCCTACCGTACCTACTGCCACTTCGGCACAGGCAACTATCACCCGTTCACCGCGCGGATCTACACCGACCTCAGCTTCTTCACCGCCGATCCCAAGTTCGGCCGCGACGCGGGACTGCTGTTCAATTTCATCACCGGCTATATCGAGCCCAAGGCGACCGAGATGCTGGCAATCGCGCCCATCGGGGTGCGCCGCAAGCTTTATGAATGCATCGACCGCGAAATCGCGCTGGCGGCCTCGGGCAAACCGGCCGCGATCTGGGCCAAGCTCAATTCGCTCACCGACAGCCAGCTCATCAACCGGCTTTACACCGCGAGCGATGCCGGGGTGAACATCAACCTGATCGTGCGCGGCATCTGCTGCCTGCGCCCGGAGGTGCCGGGGCTGTCGGAGCGGATCAAGGTCAAGTCAGTGATCGGACGCTTCCTCGAGCACAGCCGGATCTGGGCGTTCGGCAACGGCGCTACCCTGCCCAACCGGCGCGCACGCGTGTTCATCTCCTCGGCCGACGGGATGACCCGCAATCTCGACCGGCGGGTCGAAGTGCTGGTGCCGATCCGCAATCCCACCGTGCACGATCAGGTTCTCGATCAAGTCATGCTCGCCAATTTGCTCGATACCGAGCAAAGCTGGCTTCTCGATGCCGATGGCACCTATCACCGCGCCGATCCGGGCCCGCGCCCGTTCAACGTGCACCGCTATTTCATGACCAACCCCTCGCTGTCCGGGCGCGGTGCCGCGCTGACCAAGGGCCGCAAGGTGCCCAAGCTCGCGTTGCGCCGCGGCGGCACGCCCCCAGCCTGAATTGGGCCCTGAACTGAATGAACAGGAATTCCCCCTACACCCCGACCCGGGCGATCATCGATATCGGTTCGAACACCGTGCGTCTGGTCATCTATGGCGGGCCGGCGCGCGCGCCCGATGTGCTTCACAACGAGAAGATCACGGCGCGGCTGGGCAAAGGTGTTGCGGAAAACGGCAGGCTGGGCGGGCGGGCCAGAGCAGCCGCGCTGGCCTCGCTAGCACGCTATCGCACGTTGCTGGACCTGAAGGGCATCACGCAAGTCGATGTCGTGGCGACTGCCGCCGTGCGCGATGCGGACAAGGGCCAAGCGTTTCTGGCGGAAATCAGGGCGCTCGGCCTTTCGCCGCGTCTGCTGACCGGTGAGGAGGAAGCTGTAACGAGCGCACACGGCGTGATCGGGGCGTTTCCGGCGACTCAGGGCGTGGTCGGCGATCTTGGCGGCGGCAGTCTCGAGCTGATCGATGTCGATCCCGCCGGGTGCCGCCACGGCATTTCGATGCCGCTGGGCACGCTGCGGCTGCCCGGTTTGCGCGCCGGGGGCGAGCGCGCGTTCGGCCAGACCATCGCCAAGGCGCTCAAGCGCGCGTCGTGGCGCGCGGCGCCCGGTTCGACGCTCTATCTGGTCGGCGGTTCGCTCCGCGCCTTTGCCCGCCACGCCATGGTGGTGAAAGCCTGGCCGATCGACGATCCGCACGGTTTTGAAATCGACGCGCCGACCGCGCAGGCGATCGCGAAAACGCTGGCGCGCAAGACGCCCGAAACGCTCGCCCCGATCCCCGGCATTGCAAGCGCCCGCCTGGCTGCCCTGCCCGATACCGCAGCGCTGCTGGCCGTGCTGATCCGCTCGCTGCAGCCGGGCCGGCTCGTGTTCTCCTCGTGGGGGCTGCGCGAGGGGATCTTGTGGGACAGCATGGCACCGAGCGTGCGGATGCAGGACCCGCTGGTCGCCGGCGCGGCAGCGTTTACCGATGAATACGGCATTTCCGCCAGCACTGCGGAGATGGTTGCGAGTTGGACAGCCGGGGCCAGTCTCCACGACGCCATGCCCGGCGAGCCGCGTTCCGGCAGCGAGCGCTTGCGGCTGGCAGCCACCATGCTGTGCCTGGCAACTGCGATGGTCGAGCCCAACTTGCGCGGCGATCTCGCGCGGGACTGGGCCTTGCGCAAACGCTGGATCGGCGCAAACCCGGCCGACCGCGCCATGCTCGCCGCCGCCATGTTCGCCAACACCGGGCGTCAGGACCTGCCCGCCGAACTGGGGGCACTCGCCCCGCCGGACATGCTCCGCGAGGCGCAAATCTGGGGCTTTGCCGTGCGCCTGTGCCGGCGCTTCAGCGGCAACACCGCGCAAGGCATCAGCGGCAGCACACTGCGGGTCGAAGGGGCAAGCCTCGTGCTGGAGGTGCAACCGCAGATCGCGGTGCTGGTCAACGAGGGAGTTGAGCGCGATCTCAAGGCGCTGGCGGCGGTTCTCGGGCTCAAGCCTGAAGTGCGCTAGGCGCCGCTCAGCTTCCGGCGGCTTTCTCCTTCGCAGCCTCCGCTTCGGCTGCCGCCAGCACGCGCAGCACATTGCCTGACCAGATCTTGGCGACATCCGCCTCGCTGTACCCCGCTTTCAGCAGAGCCGCAGTCAGCTTGGGCAGATCGAGAATGTCCTCGAGGCCCGTCACCCCGCCGCCGCCATCCCAATCGAGCCCAATGCCGACGTGATCGATCCCGGCGACCTGGATCGCATGGGTGAGATTGGCCATCACGTCCTCGAAGCTGGCGCGCGCTTCGGGATACTGGGTGTCGAGCGCATGGCGCGCAGCCAGCATGTCCTTGCGCTCGGCCGCCGTCAGCACCCTGTCTTCCGCATACTTCGTTTCCAGCGCCTTGAGCGCCACCTCGCGCTCGGGGCTCTGTTTCAGGTTTTTAACGTAAACCGAGTTGATCTGGATAACCCCGCCCGCTGCCGCCAGCGCCTTGAGATGCGCGTCGTCGATATTGCGCGGATGATCGAACAGCGCCTTGCAGCCCGAATGGGTGAGCACGATCGGGGCCTTGGACAAGCGCAGCACATCATCCAGCGCGCGGTCCGAGCTGTGCGAAAGATCGGGCACGACGCCGAGCCGGTTCATCTCGGCCAGCAGCTGCACACCAAGCGGGCTGAGCCCATCCCAGCGCGCCGCGTCGGTCGAGCTGTCGGCAAACTGATTGGTCTTGAAATGGGCAAAACCCGAAATGCGCACGCCCATCGCGTAGAACGCGCGCAGCAGCGTTGGGTCCTCGCCCAGCGGCCAGGCGTTCTCGATCGAGAGATAGACCACACGCTTGCCGCTCGCCTTGATCGCGGCGGCATCGGCAGCCTTGCTGGCCAGCGCGAAGGAATCGG
>JBJXEK010000335.1:0-8220 GCA_046155055.1 Novosphingobium sp.
CGCGCGCTGCGCGGAGCGCGTCTTCATAGAAGTGGCGGTCGCTGGTCTTGTGGCGCAACCGCCAGTCGCCCTCGGCCACAGGCAGCGGCAGCACCGCGCAGATCGCGGGAGACGGCATGGGATCGGGGAGCGGCGCGGCATCGAGCGCATGGGCACCGCTGCGCGAGACCACCAGCCGCACGCGCGCAGGCGCCTCCAAATCGAAGCACAGCGCGTGGATGGCATTGCGCACCGCATGGCGATCGAAGGCGAACCCAAGTTCGCCTGCGCTGGTCTTCAGGCGCTCGAGATGAAGTTCAAGCAGCGCAATGCCCTGCGCCGGATCGAAGGCCATCGTCTCGATCAGATCGGCGCTGCTGGCCCCCAAACGCAAGAAGTTCCCTTTCACGAGGCATTCGCGCCATTCATCCATGGCCTCCGAATCGGCCACGACCGCCGATCCCGCCCCCATGGTGGCACGGCCGCGGCCCGCCCCCGGATAATCGGGCGAAAGTCGCACCGTGCGGATTGCCACATTGAAGGCAGCCTCGCCAGACCCATCGTTCTGAGGGCCTTGGCCATCAGGCACATCGATCCGCCCGATCGCGCCGCAATAGAGCCCGCGCGCATCGCGTTCTGTCTCGTCAATCAACTCCATCGCGCGAATCTTGGGTGCTCCCGTGATCGAGCCGCACGGAAAGATCGCGCGAATGAGGTCGCGCGCGCCCGCGCCGGGCAGCAGTTTCGCATGCACCGTCGTCACCATCTGGTGGACGGTTGGATAGCTCTCGACCGCGAAGGGTTCGGCCACCCGCACGCTCCCGGGCTGCGCCACCCGCGCCAGATCGTTGCGCATAAGATCGACGATCATCAGGTTTTCCGCGAGGTCCTTGACGCTTGCCTCAAGCTGCGCCTTGAACCGTGCGTCTTCCTCCGGGGTCCGGCCACGCGGCGCGGTGCCCTTCATCGGGCGGACTTCGGCGCGGCCCTCCTCCAGGGTAAAAAACAACTCGGGCGAAACCGAAAGGTACCAGTGCGCGCCGTCCCACACCACCGCGCCATAGCCCGCGCGGGCATCGCGCCTGAGATCGCGGTAGATCGCGAGCGGGTCGCCAGACCAGGATCCGCCGATCTGGAAGGTGTAGTTCGCCTGATAGATATCGCCCGCGGCGATCGCGGCCTTGAGCGTTTCATAGCCCTGCGCGTAACCGCCGATCGATACTTGCGGATCAAGCGGGCCGAGCCGGCCGGATGCCGAGATCGCGCCATCGATCCAGCGTTCGACCTCATCGCCGGTCATTTCGTGCATCTCGCCAAAGCGGGCGAACCAGACCAGCGGCCCCGCCGCGCCGGTGCGCGCGGGCAAGCGTGAGGCAAGGCGCGGTTCAAGCGCGAGCCCGGCTTCGTAGGCGATCATGCCCGCCCAATGGCCGGGCGCGGCGCCTATGCGGGCAAGCGCGGCCTCAACCTCGCCTGCCCGGCGCGCGGCGACGATGTCCTGCGGCGCGGTGTAAAGCCGCGCCGGGCCTGCACCCTGTTCGCGGGCGTCATCGAGGAGGATGAAGGGGGCAAGTGTCATGCGTGAAGGCGGCCTTTAGCGGCAGGCCGGTCCGGATGCAAAAACCGCTTCCCTCCGGTTTCATTCCAGAGGAATACAAGCGCGGGACAGAGCAACGAAATGCCAGGCGAAAGACTGCAAATGGACAATATCTACATTGGCCTCGGCGCGAACAAGGAACGCCAGGTGCTGCGTCTGGACCGGGCAAACCGGCATGGGCTCGTGGCCGGCGCGACCGGCACGGGCAAGACGGTCACCCTTCAGGGCATGGCTGAGCAGTTTTCCGCGCTCGGCGTGCCGGTGTTTCTCGCCGACGTGAAGGGCGATCTGGCGGGTATCGCCATGCCGGGCAGCCCCACCTTCAAGCATGCGGACGCCATCGAAGCACGCGCCAAGGAGCTGGGCATCGATCCCTTCGTCTATGCCGACAATCCGGCGGTTTTCTGGGACCTTTATGGCGAGGCGGGGCACCCGATCCGCACGACGATCTCGGAAATGGGGCCGCTGCTGCTGGCGCGGCTGCTGGGGCTGAACGAGACGCAGGAAGGCGTGCTCAACATCGCCTTTCGCTATGCCGACGACAACGGCCTGTTGCTGCTCGATCTGCCGGACCTGCAAGCGACGCTCATGGCCTGCGCCGAGAAGGCCAGCGAGCTGGCAGGCAAATACGGCAATATCTCCAAGGCTAGCGTCGGCACAATCCAGCGCCAGCTGCTCGCCTTCGAAAGCCAGGGCGCGGACATGTTCTTCGGCGAGCCGGCCTTCGAGATCAATGACTTCATCAAGACCGACGATCAAGGCCGGGGCATGGTCAATGTGCTGAGCGCCGAGAAGCTTATGCAGAGCCCCAAACTCTATGCCACGTTCCTGCTGTGGCTGCTGAGCGAGCTGTTCGAAGCGCTTCCCGAAGTGGGCGATCCGGAAAAGCCCAAGCTGGTGTTCTTCTTCGACGAGGCGCACCTGCTGTTTGACGACGCACCGCAGGCGCTGTTCGACAAGGTGGAACAGGTGGTGCGCCTGATCCGGTCCAAGGGCGTGGGCGTCTATTTCATCTCGCAGAACCCGATCGATATTCCCGAAAAGATCGCAGGCCAGCTGGGCAACCGCGTGCAGCACGCGCTGCGCGCCTTCACCCCGCGCGACCAGAAGGCGATCCGCGCGGCTGCAGAGACGTTCCGCATCAATCCCGATCTCGACGTGGAAACCGTGATCACCGAGCTCAAGGTGGGCGAGGCACTGGTCTCGACGCTCGATGAGGATGGCGCGCCCGGGATCGTCCAGCGCACGCTGGTGGCGCCGCCGCGTTCGCGGCTGGGGCCGGTGATCCCGGCAGAGCGGGCGGCCATTCAGGCCAGCAGCCCGTTCGACGGCAAGTACGAGGCGGCAGTGAACCGGGAGTCTGCGTCCGAAGTGCTGGCGCAGAAGGCGGCCGATGCAGCGGCCGCGGCACAGCAGATCGAGGCTGAAGGGATCGACGCCCAGCGCGCCACCGCGCGCCAGACGCCCTCGATGTGGGGCAAGGCGGGCAAAGCCGCGATGGGGGCAATCGCCGCGTCTGCAGGCTCGGTCATCGCAGCGGAGCTTTCGGGGCGCAAGTCCCGCTCCTCGCCGATGGCCTCTGGCGCCAGCGCGGTGGTCGGCACGATCGCCACGCAACTTGGCGGCGCGGCTTTCGGCCGCTTCGCGCGCGGCTTGCTGGGCGGCTTGCTGCGGTAAAAGGGCTGCAGTTCGACGAGTGCGCGATACAGTTCGTCGAATGCAGTTGCGAATGCAACAAGATGGCGGCAGGCCCGTTGCCATCCATCACCATGATGCAAATCTGAAAGGCTCCCATGCGTTCGATCCTGCTTGCCGCGACCATCCTTGCTGGCACTCTTGTTGCCACCCCCGTGCTGGCACAACAGACCGCCGCCACGCCCGCACCCGCCATCCCGGTCGAGGCTGGAACAATGCCCGCAGGCAAGCTGAGCGGCGCCGTCGTGCCGCAGTCCTACCGGCTTGATCTCACAGTCAATCCCGCGAAGGACCGCTTCAGCGGGCATGTCGAGATCGAGGCCGAAATCAAGCAGGCTGGCCGCTATGTCTGGGTGCATGGCCGCGATCTCAATGTGGCCCGGGTTACCGCAATGGTGGGCGGCAAGCCGGTCATGGGCACGTTTCGGCAAGTCGACCCCACAGGCATCGCGCTGCTGACGTTCGACACACCGCTGCCCGCAGGCAAGGCCACATTCGCGTTCGATTATGACGCCCCGTTTGGTGAAGGCCCTGCAGGCATGTTCCACATCAAGGTGGGCGATGACTGGTACAGCTGGACCCAGCACGAATCGATCGATGCAAGGGCCAGCTTCCCCTCGTTCGACGAGCCCGGCTTCAAGACCCCGTGGAATGTAACGCTCCGCACGCCCGAAGGCCTCAAGGCCGTGAGCAATGCGCCCGAGACCGCGACCGAGACCGCCAACGGCATGACCGTGCACACGTTCGCACAGACCCTGCCGCTGCCGAGCTATCTCGTGGCGCTGATGGTCGGCCCGTTTGTGACCGTGGAAGGCACTGTGCCCGCCACGCCGCAGCGCGCCACCCCGTTGCCGATCCGGGTGATTTCGACCAAGCAGAACGCGGGCAAGCTGAACTTCGCGCTCGAAGGCACCAAGGGAATCGTTCAGCATCTCGAGGCGTATTTCGGCCAGAGCTTCCCTTATCCCAAGCTCGACCAGATCACGACGCCGATCCTCCCCGGCGCGATGGAGAACGCGGGCGCAGACCTCTATGCCGACAACATTCTGGTGATGGACGATCAGGCTTCGACCGACCAGAAGCGCGCCTTCGGCATGATCGTTTCGCATGAGCTGGCGCACCAGTGGTTCGGTGATCTCGTCACTCCGGCCTGGTGGGACGACATCTGGCTGAACGAGAGCTTCGCCAACTGGATGGGCTACCGCATCGGCAACGAATGGCGCCCCGATCTCAACATCGGCGCGGGCGCGCTGGCCGAGGGCTTTGGCGCGATGGGCACCGACGCGCTGGTCGCGGGCCGGCCGATCCACCAGAAGATCGAGAAGAACGCGCAGATCGACGCCGCCTTCGACACGATAACTTATGGCAAGGGCGGCCATGTCGTCGCGATGATCGCGGCCTTCATGGGCGACACCAAGTTCCGCGACGGCGTGCGCGGCTATATGGCGGCGCACAAGTATGGCAACGCGACAAGCGCCGAATTCTTCAAGGCCATGGCCGAAGCGGCAGGCGATCCGCGAATCCTTCCTGCAATGCAGAGCTTTACGGATCAGCAGGGCGTCCCGCTGGTGACGCTGCAGCGTGCCGGCAAGCAGGGCGACTCTGGCAGCTGGAAGGTGACGCAGAGCCGCTACTTGCGCCTTGGCATGAAGGGCCCGGCGACGAAATGGGGCATCCCGCTCTGTTTGCGCCAGGGCGATGTGCGCCAGTGTACCTTGCTGACAGACACATCGGCCACGGTGACGATCAAGAGCATGGGGCCGATCATGCCGAACGCCGGCGGCACCGGCTATTACCGCTTCGAGCTGCCTTCGAAGGACTGGGACGCGCTGATCGCGGCAACGCCCACGCTGAGCGGCAGCGAGGCACTGGCGGTCATGGATAGCCTCAACGCCAGCTTTTACGCGGGCCGCGTTACCGCTGACCAGTTGATCGCCGGTTCGCGCGCGCTGGCCGCCAATCCCGACAGCTACGCCAGCGGCGATGCCGTGGGCCTGCTCGAGGCTATGGCGCAGCGCGGGGTGATCGCGGACAGCGCCAAGCCGCAGTTCCGCGCCTTTGTCGACGGACTCTATGCGCGCCAGCTGAAGGCCATCGGCTTCGATCCGCGCACCGGGGCGCACACCGCCGATGATGCGGAAAAGCAGCAGAAGCGCACCCAGCTGGTCGGCCTTATTGCCGGGACGGCCAAGGACGCGCCGCTGCGTGCGAAGTTGGCGAGCGCGGTAGACGCCTATCTCGCCGGCGATGCCGCCGCACTCGATCCGGCTTTCTTCGGCGCGGCGTTCGATGCCTGGCTCGGCGAGCACAAGCTGGACGGGGCAAAAACCCTGATGGCCAAGGCGCTGACTTCCGAAGATCCGGTGTTTCGCCCCACCGCACTCGGCGCAATCGGCAGCAGCGGCGATCTGCCCACGGCCAAATGGCTGCTCGATGAATTCAAGGATACGCGCCTGCGTCAGTCCGAGCGGCTGAACTTCGTGCGCGGCGTGGTCTTTACCGCCGAGACGCGCGACTGGGGCTACACCTGGATGAAGGCCCACCTCGACGAACTGCTAAGCGGCGGGTCTGGCGTATTCTTCGGCGCGCGGCTGCCGCAGATCCTCGGCAATTTCTGCTCGGTCGCTGTGGCAGACGATTTCGATGGCCTGCGCGCCAAGTTCGCGGGCAAGTCCGGCGCGCTGGAGCTGGAGCGAACAATCGAGCGCGTGCGCTCATGCGGCAAGCTCAAGGACGCGCGCGGCAAGGAACTGACCGCCGCGATCGCCAAGCTCAAGTAAGCGGCAGGCGCAAGGTGGCGGTGAGGCCTTTTGCCTCGCCGCCCTCCTGCCGGTTGGCAAGGTGTAGCGAGCCGCCGTGCTGGTCGGCAATCGCGCGCGCCAGCGTGAGGCCGAGGCCAGTGCCGCCGGTCGCCGAATTGCGTGAGGCTTCGAGCCGGGTGAACGGCTCCATCATCCGCGCGATTTCATGCGCAGGGATGCCGGGGCCATCGTCTTCCACGCGCAGAACCGCCTCGCGCCCTTCGCGAACGAGCGTGACGCGGGCGCGGGTGCCATAGCGCAGCGCGTTCGAGACCAGATTGCGCAGCGCGCGGCGCAGCCAGGTGGCGCGCAGCGGCATCACCATGCGCGCGGCCTCGCCCAGCGTCACGTCATCGCCCATATCCTCGTATTCGCCGACAACATCGGCAACGAGCGCAGAGAGTTCGGTCGGCTCGAGCGGATCAGAGGGACGGCCGACCCGCGCGAGGCTTAGGATATCGTCGAGCGAGCGGTTAATGTCCTCGATTCCCGCCGCCATGCGGCCGCGCTCGGTATCATCATCGACCGCCTCGATCCGCACACGCAGCGCCGCCAGCGGTGTCTTGAGATCGTGGCCGATCGCGCCGAGCATCACGTCCTTCTCATCGAGCAGCGCGCCGACGCGCCGCTCCATCGCATTGTGTGCTACGATCAGCCGCTGGATATCCTCGGGCCCTTCCGGCTCAAGCTGCCCGGCGGGCGCGCGCGAGCGTGCAAACGCCTCGACCTGCTGGGTGAGCGCCTTCAAGGGTCTGGCAATGCGCCGCAGGATGAGCGCCACCGCACCAACGAGCACGAGATAAAGCAACAGCGTCTGCATCACCAAGGTCATTAGCACCGCTCGCTCGGTGCGCGGGGCGAGCAGCCGTGCGGTGAGCCAAGTGCCATCGCTGCGCCCGATCGCCGCGATGATCAGCTGTGGTGCACGCGCGCCGAGGGGACGCGCGAACCGCATCCGGGGCCGCGCACGCCAGGCCGCAACCAGCGGATCGCGCGCCGGATCGCGCTCGGCCACGAAGAGACGGCTGGCGTCCACGCCCTGTGCCTCGAGCACCTGACGCAAGGCATGCTCAATCTCCGGGCGGCGGCGATCGCCGGCCTGCTCAGGTGCGCGTGCCTCGATCTGCACGTGCAGCGCACGAGGCATGCGGAAACCGATTTCGGGGGCCTCGCCCGATGGGAACCCAAGTGGCTGTGGGGAACCAAGTGGCGGAGGGGGCGCTCGTGGAGATGCGGTCGGCCCGAGCGGCGCGCGCGGGTTCTGGCCAAGCAGGCTGAACGCCGCGTAGTTCACCAGCCCCGCGAAATGCCGCTCATGCTGCATGCGCCACATCAGTGCGGCGGAAAGCCCCTGCGCGACCAGCAGCGCCAGCGCGATTGCCAGCAGCATCTGCCCCTGCAGGCTGCGCGGCCACCACCGGGCAAAGCGCAGGCCCTGGCCGAACTCGGCCGCAGCATTCGGCTGGGTATCACCCATCGGCTGGAAGCTTGGCGACTTCGGCGGCAAGCATGTAGCCCCCGCCCCATACAGTCTGAATCAACTCGGGGTTGCGGCTGTCACGCTCGATCTTGCGGCGCAAGCGGCTGATCTGGTTGTCCACCGCACGGTCGAACAGGTGTGCCTCGCGTCCCTGCACCATATCGAGCAGCCGGTCGCGGTCGAGCACCCGGCGCGGATGATCGAGGAAAGCGACGAGCAGGCGGAATTCGGCCGAGGAGATCGGCACGACCGCACCCTCGCGGTCGATCAGGCGGCGGCGCAGCGGATCGAGCCGCCAGCCGTCGAAAGCATAGACTAAATGTTCGGCTGGCTCATCCGGCTGGCGCGCGGCGCGGCGCAGCACGGAGCGAATCCGCGCGACAAGCTCGCGCGGATCGAACGGCTTCACGACATAGTCGTCCGCCCCGATCTCGAGCCCGACGATGCGGTCGGTCGCCTCGCCCTTGGCGGTGATGAAGATCACCGGAACGCGGCGCGTTTCGGCAAGATGGCGGCACAGCGAGAGGCCGTCCTCGCCCGGCATCATGATATCGAGGAGGACGATGTCGAACGCGGCCTCAGACCCGGACTCGGACAGGCGCGCACGCGCTTCGGCCGCGCTGGCGGCCTGCACGGCGGCGAACCCCTGCCGGACAAGATAGTCCGAC
>JBJXEK010000336.1:0-3994 GCA_046155055.1 Novosphingobium sp.
GCTGCTTGTCCGCAACTGTGGCAATGGCTGCCGAGTAAAGTAGCGCCGCAATTGAGGCAGGCGCTCTCATGGGTGTGTCCACTCTCACTCTCCCCGGCGGAGGGCTCAACCGCACGGGCCATCAACCCGGCACCGATCGCGTCCCCGATCACGTTTGTCTCGCTCATCCGTCCGCAGCCCCCGCCCATTCGTACCAAATTCGCTGACAGGATAGCCAATGCTGAGCGAAGTAACTACGTTTCAGCGAATTTAATCTCGAATTCTGGAAAGATTTCCCGCCACGAACCGTGACGTCCTGTGTCTGGCTTTTGCAGTCGGGTTGGTTGTGCCTGGGATCGCTGCGGGTGAAACCCGCCGTCAGCCTGGCACTATGCCCGTTGCCGTCTTCTTGGCCAAGGCAGATACATTGCGCGCCAAAGGGGCATTGGCGCTGTTCTCTTCCGACGTTGGTCTGCTCAAGGCCGAGTTGAACGCCTCTGCCCTGGGAGTGCGCAAGCAGATCAAAGCCGAAGCGGCTGTCGGCAAGCCCAGTGCCTGTCCACCGGACCGTGCTGCGCTGACGCTTGATGACATCCTTACGCAGATACGGAGCTATCCGGTAGAAGCCCGCGCGCGCATTCCCGAATACAATGCGGTCGCGGACATGATCCGCAAGCGATATCCCTGCCCAGCGCGGTAAATGGCCGAATAGGCCGGTCCTTTACGCTGAATTAACCTTGCATGTGCAGGGTTTTCTGCGCGCCAGCACATCTCGGCGCAGGCATCGACGCGGCTGGTACCGGCGGCGGAAAGGGAAACAACCAGGGTGTTGGGCCCGCGCGAAGACTTGGCACTGACCGGCAGCGTGACCTTTGGTCGTGCGCAGCCCGGTATGGTGCCCGCGCGGCGCGCGCCAATCCTGCGCAGTACCGAACCGCCACCACCGCCACCGCCCTCGCTCCGGGAAAGCGCGCATCCGCTGGCTCGGCTTTGGGATGCTTTCTGCCGCAGAATTGAAACTTGGGTGGCAAAACGCCCTCTCGCAGTCGATCTGGCCGAGAACCTCGGCAGCGTGACTTGGTTTCGCGACCTTGGCCTGCTCGTTGGCCTCATCGTCCTCGCCCTGATGTTTTGGCCCCGGTTCGCGCCGGTCGAGGCTGCGCCGCTGGTGGCGCTGGATGAAGCCGCGCAGGCGGAATTTCGCGCACAGTCGCTGCGTCCGTTCTCCGCTGGCGCGTCTCAGGGACGCCACTTTGCTGCCGGTGAGATGGTCGTCCGGCTCGCTTCGGCACCCGAGCGTCCGGTCATCGAATTGTCAGCCACGATCGGGGAGAACGACAGCCTTCCCTACATGCTGCAGCGTGCCGGTGTGGGGACTGGCGACGCCGGGCAGGTGGCTGCCATGGTGGCCAATGCAGTGCCGTTATCCGATATTGCCCCGGGCACGCGCTTTGCCATTACCTTGGGTGCGCGCGTCACTCCTTCGGATCCGCGGCCCCTGACAGCAATCAAGTTCCGCCCACGGTTTGATTTGGCACTGGCCATTGCCCGTCAGGGCGAAGGCATGACGCTTTCGCGCATGCCGGTTGTTGTCGATGTCACTCCGCTGCGGTTGCGCGGGGTTATCGGTGCCAGCCTTTATCGCTCTGCGCGGGCAGCCGGCGCCCCGCCGAGCGCCGTGCAAGACTATCTCCGTGCGGTCGATCAGGCCCTTTCCGTAGACGAGATCGCGCCCACAGACGAGTTTGACCTTGTGGTTTCCTATAAGCGCGCAGCCGACGGCGAAGGGCAGGCGGGCGACCTGCTCTATGCCGGGGTGCTGCGCGGCGGCCACCCCCGCACGCAGCTGCTGCGGTGGGGATCTGAGGGCGGGTTTACCTCGCTGGAGGCGCTCAGTGGGGCAGGGCAGCAAAGTGACGGCGGACTATTCGGCGCGCCGGTCGCAGGGCACATTACTTCGGGTTATGGCATGCGGCGTCACCCCATTCTTGGCTATGTTCGCATGCATTCCGGCATCGATTTCGCCGCCTCGTGGGGATCGCCAATCTATGCCGTCACCGATGGGCGGGTTCAGTATGCCGGTTGGCACGGTGGACACGGAAACTATGTGCGGCTTGACCACGGCGGCGGGATTGGAACGGGCTATGGCCACATGAGCCGGATCGCGGTCGCGCCCGGCATCGCCGTGCGCCGCGGGCAGGTCATCGGCTATGTCGGTTCAACCGGCCTATCGACTGGCGCGCATCTCCACTACGAAGTTTATCGTGGCGGGCAATCGGTCGATCCCATGTCGGTGCGCATGGTCGAGCGCCAGCAGACCGTTGATCCCAAGCAGGTTGCTGCGTTCAAGGCGCGGCTACAGGCCTTGCTCTCGATTCGTCCGGGCGCTGTTGTCGGGCCTGCAAAGTAAATCCCGTATCCGGTCGGATCAGCTGCTGCAGTTGCCGAAGCGCGGCTCACCGCCTAGAACCGACGACATGTCTGCTGGATACCCCAACCTTCGCCTCCGCCGCACCCGCGCTACCGCGTGGAGCCGCGCCCTTCACCGCGAGGTGCTCGTCACTCCCGCCGATCTGATCTGGCCGTTGTTCGTGACCGAAGGGCACGGCGTGGAGGACCCCATCAGCTCGCTCCCCGGAGTTTCGCGGTGGTCGGTCGATCTGGTGGCTCAGCGCGCGCGCGAGGCTTCGGCGGCCGGCATTCCCTGCATCGCACTGTTCCCCAACACGCAGCCCGAACGGCGCAGCGAAATGGGCGAAGAGGCACTCAATCCCGACAACCTGATGTGCCGCGCGATCAAAGCGATCAAGGATGCTTGCGGCGAGTCGCTCGGCGTGCTCACCGACGTAGCGCTCGATCCCTATACCAGCCATGGGCAGGACGGGCTGATCGACGATGAGGGCTATGTCCTGAACGACGCGACTGTCGAAGTGCTGGTCGGGCAGAGCCTCAACCAGGCTGCGGCTGGCGCAGACATCATCGCCCCGTCCGACATGATGGACGGCCGCATCGGTGCCATCCGCGAAGCACTGGAGGATGCGGGCCACATCAACGTTCAAATCATGTCCTATGCAGCGAAGTACGCATCGGCTTTCTATGGCCCGTTCCGCGATGCGGTGGGCTCGCGCGGGTTGCTCAAGGGCAACAAGAAGACCTACCAGATGGACCCGGGTAATGCCGAGGAAGCGCTGCGCGAGGTCGAGCTCGATCTGGCCGAAGGCGCGGACAGCGTTATGGTGAAGCCCGGCCTGCCCTACCTCGACATCGCGTTGCGGGTGAAAGAGGCGTTTCAGGTGCCTGTTTTCGCCTATCAGGTGAGCGGCGAATACGCGATGATAGAGGCGGCCGTGGCCGCGGGCGCGGGTGACCGCGATGCGTTGGTTCTGGAAACCTTGCTGGCGTTCAAGCGTGCGGGCTGCTCGGGTGTGCTGACTTACCATGCGCTTCACGCGGCGCGTCTCATGGGTGCCTGAACTCCGTATGATCGAGACGGCAAGACTGATTCTGCGCCCGTGGCGCGATGAGGATCGCGATCCGTTCTGGGACATGGCGTGTGACAGCCAGGTCATGGAACATCTGCCGCCGCTGACCCCTGCGGAAAGCGATGCCGCAGTAGACCGGATGATGGTGCTGCAAGCTACGCACGGCCACGTTTTCTGGGCCTTGGAGCGCAAGGCTGAAGGCGATTTCATCGGCTTTTGCGGGATCATGCCGCCGCGTTCGCCCATTTTCGAGCACGAGATCGGCTGGCGCCTGGCACATCACGCTTGGGGGAAGGGCTACGCGCGGGAGGCGGCTGAAGCCTCGCTGGCCTGGGCCTGGGCAAATCTGCCAGTGCCCGCAATCATGGCGATTACCAATCTTGCCAACACCCGAAGTTGGGGGCTGATGGAGCGGCTGGGGATGGTCCGTTACCCGGATGAGGACTTCGATCATCCCGAACTCGCAGAGGGTGATCCGCTGCGTCCGCACATCCTGTATCGTATTCACCGGCCGCAGCCGTCGGCAACCTAAA
>JBJXEK010000337.1:0-6021 GCA_046155055.1 Novosphingobium sp.
CCGTTCGAGCTGGCACTGACCCCGCGCGGCGGGCGCAAGAACCTCGGCGCGCGCGGGCATCTTGCCGATCCTCAGGTCTCCCCCGGCGGCGCGGCACTGGTGTGGTTTTTCGATTTTTCCGAGAGCGCAGCCGAGCTGCGCCGCCTGCGCGCCGAAGCCGCGGCTGCGCGTGCCGATTTTGCAGCGCTTGCGGGATTGATCGAGGCTGCCCCGCTGCCGATGTGGTTCCGCGGACCCGACATGGCGTTGCGCCTCGTCAACAGCGCCTATGTCAAGGCCGTTGGGGCGCCGAGCGCAGCGGACGTGGTGCATGCCGGCACCGAACTGGTCGAGCCAGTCGAGGGCGTAAGCGCGTCGAAAATCGCGCAAATGGTTTTCAGTCGGCGCGTACCGGTGGAGCGCGTGGTCTCCGCCACGATTGGCGGGCAGCGCCGCTCGATCCGCGTGTCGGATCTGCCGCTCGGCGAGGATGGTGTGGCTGGCTATGCGGTCGATACCGAGGAAATGGAGGAGCTACAGCGCCAGTTCCGCCGGTTCCGCGAGGCCCAGCGCGAAATGCTCGATACGCTTTCCGCCGGAATCGCGCAGTTTGACGAGAAGCGCAATCTGGTCTTCGCCAACCAGCCGTTCCTGAGAATTTTCAGCGTGCCGCAAGCCTGGGTGGTGGATACGCCCCCCTTCGACCGGGTGCTCGACCGGATGCGCGACGGCGGCCGCCTGCCCGAAGTGCGCGACTTTCCAGAATGGCGCCGCGAGCGACAAGGCTGGTTTCTGGCGCGGGAGCCGCGCGAAGAGCCATGGCACCTTGGTGACGGCACCCATTTGCGCGTGGTCGGTCAGCCGATGCCCGATGGCGGCTTGCTGATGATCTTCGAAGACCGCACCGAGCAGCTCCAGCTTTCGGCAACGCGCGATACGCTGCTGCGCACGCGCACCGCCACGTTCGACAACCTGTTCGAATCTCTCGCGGTGTTTGGGCCGGACGGGCGGCTTCAGCTGTGGAACCGCCGGTTTGCGGGTGACTGGGGGCTGGAGGAGGAGTTTCTGGGCACCCATCCGCGCGCCGACGTCCTGCTCAGCCGGGTAGCGAAAAAGCTCAAGCGACCAGCGCAGATCGGTACGATCGGGCAGGTCATCCAGGCCGCTACGCTCGAGCGCAAGCAGCAGAGCGGGCGGCTGGCGCTGGCCGATGGGCGCTATCTCGCCATTGCCGGGGTGCCGCTGCCCGATGGCAATGGCCTGCTCACCGTGCTTGATATAACCGATTCCGAAAAGGCCGAGGCGGCGCTGCGCGAACGCAACGCCGCACTGGTCGAGGCCGATGCGGTCAAGACCCGCTTCATCGCCAACATGAGCTATGAATTCCGCACCCCGCTGACCTCGATCGGCGGGTTTGCCGAACTGCTGCAGAGCGGCATGGCCGGCGAACTGACTCCACAAGCGCTCGACTATGTCGACGCGATCCTGAGTTCGGTTGAACGCCTTGGCGAGCAGATCGAAAACGTGCTCGATCTTTCGCAAAGCGAGGCGGGCACACTGCCGCTGGCGGCCGAGCCGGTCGACCTTTTCCCGCTGCTCGGCGATGTCGTGCGCGAGCGGGCGGAGCGGTTGACGGAGGCGGGGATTACGCTCGATCTCAAAGGTAGCACTGCCATCGGAGCCGCAACCGGGGACAAGCGTCGGCTGCGGCGCATGTTCGGTCAGCTGGTCGACAACGCGATCACCGCGACGCCAGCGGGCGGGCGCATCCTGGTCGAGGCATCGCGCCGCAAAGGCGGAAAAACCGGCAAGGACGGAAGAGGCGGGGGCCTCCAGGTCGTCGTTTCCGACAACGGCTGCGGCATGGACCCGTCGCAGTTGGCCCGCGCGCTCGAGGGCCTCAAGATCAGCGCCGACGGGCGGACAGTCGAGCGCCGCGCCGGGCTCGGCCTGCCGCTGGTGCGCCAGCTCGTTTCGGCACACGGCGGAACTTTCGAGCTCCTGTCCGAGAAGGGCGAGGGCACCAGCGCGGTGGTGACGCTGCCATGATCCCCGGATGCTGATCCCAGGATGCTGATCCCTCTGCCCGATCTGCCCGCCACGGCGCGGCTCGCCATCCGCATTGCCGAAGTGCTGCGTGCGGGCGATGTGGTCGCGCTCACCGGGGGGCTTGGAGCGGGCAAGACCACGCTGGCACGGGGGATCATCAGCGCGTTGGGCTATGCTGGCGAGGTGCCAAGCCCGAGCTTCGCGATCATCGAAGTCTATGATCCCCCGCTGCTGAGCTTGCGTGTCGTCCACGCCGATTTCTACCGGCTGGAGGATCCTGAGGAACTCGAGGAGCTGGGCCTCGACGATTACCGAGCCGATGCCGCGCTCATTGCCGAATGGCCGGAGCATGCAGGGGGGTTTGAGGATGAGGCGGCGTGTCTGTCGATCCGGCTCGAAATCTTGGATAACGGTCGGGCGGCCATTGTCGAGCCGGGCCCTGATTGGCTAAAGCGCGGGGAATGGACTTGACGATACCCGCTTCCGCCGAGACGTTTCTGGTCGCTGCCGGCTGGGGCAATGCCGCGATCGAGCCGCTTCTCGGTGACGCATCCAGCCGACGCTATTTTCGTGTGCGCGGCCAGCGCGGTTCCGCGATGCTGATGCATGCCCCGCCGCCAATGGAGGATACCGAGCCGTTTGTGCGCGCGGCACGCTGGCTGGATGCCAATGGCCTGCGTGCACCCCATATCCTTGCGCAAGACGTCGCCGAAGGTTTCGTGCTCCTGCAGGATTTTGGCGACGTGCGCGTGCGGGAGTATCTCGATGCCTGGCCGCAGGATGAAAGCGAGGTCTATCGCCATGCGATCGACGCGCTGCTGCAGCTTCACCGCCTTCCGCCGGGCCCGTTCACCCAGTATTCGCTGGTGGAATACCAGCGCGAGGCCAAGCTGTTTGTCGACTGGTTCTGTCCGGCGCAGGGGCTTTCTGTCGATGGCAAGAGCTGGACCGAGGCGTGGGAGGCCGTGCTCGCGCCGCTGCTCGCCCGGCAGCGCCCGGGCGTGACGGTGCTGCGCGATTATCACGCGGAAAACATCATGCTCGATGGCGGGCTCGATAAGCAGGGCCTGCTCGATTTCCAGGACGCGCTGGTCGGCCATGCGGCCTATGATCTCGTTTCGCTGCTGCAGGATGCGCGGCGTGATGTCGATCCTGCGCTGGAGAGCGCGATGCTCGACTATTATATCGCGCAGAGCGGTGCGGATGCCAACTTCGCCGAGGATTACGCGCGGCTTGGCGCGCAGCGCAACGCCAAGATCGTGGGCATTTTCGTGCGACTGTGGCAGCGCGACGGCAAGCCGCGCTACCTCGATTACATCCCGCGCGTGTGGGCACTGCTCGAGCGCGACCTTGCACATCCCGCGCTCGCGCCGGTGGCGCTCTGGTTCGATGCCCATGTCCCCGCCGCGCTGCGTGATCCGGCAGGCACCTTGGGCGGGACCTTTCCGGCATGAGCGCGCCGGATGCGCCCCTGGCCAGTCACGTCGCGATGATACTGGCGGCAGGGCTGGGCAAGCGGATGCGGCCGCTCACCGCGACGCGGCCCAAACCGCTGGTGCGGGTCGATGGGCGGCCGCTAATCGACCACAGCCTCGACAAGTTGCTCGAAGCGGGCGTGGCGCGCGCTGTGGTAAATGTGCATTATCTGCCGGGTCAGATCGCGGCGCATTTGTCCAATCGCATCGCACCCGCCATTGCGATCTCCGACGAAAGCAATGCACTGCTGGAGACGGGCGGGGGGCTGATCAAGGCGCTCCCGCTGATCAATGCCGATCCGTTCTTCTGCCTGAACAGCGACAATGTGTGGCTGGATGGGCCGCAAAATGTGTTTGCTGCACTTAGCGCCGCATGGAACCCGGAGCAGATGGACGCGCTGCTGCTGCTGGTCAGCCATGCGCGCGCGTTCAACTACGAGGGACGCGGCGATTTCCACCTCGATCCGCTCGGCAAGATCAGCCGGCGCAAGCCGGGGCGGGTGGCACCGTTCATTTTCACCGGCATCCAGCTCATCTCGCAGCGCCTGTTGCGCGATGCGCCGGAGGGCAAGTTCTCGACCGGAGTGCTCTGGAACCGCGCCATCGATGAGGGCCGACTCTACGGCATTTCGCATAGCGGGCTTTGGTTCGAAGTCGGAGCACCGCAGATGATCGCTCCGACCGAAGCCGCGCTGCGACGTGGCTGACCGGAAGCCCAACGTTTATTCGATTGCCGCGCACCGCGGTTTTGCCGATGCGCTCGTCGCCGGTTTGATCCCGCGGTATCACGAGGATCAGTTTGGGCTGGCGCGGCTTACGCTGCTGCTGCCCAGTCGCCGCACAGTCCGCACGGTGACCGAGGCTTTTGTGCGCGCTAGCGGTGCGGAAGGCCTTGAAGGCCAACGCGGGCTGCTATTGCCGCGCTTGGTCGTGGTGGGCGATCTTGATCTGGACGAGACATTGGGGCCGCTGCTCGATCCGCTTGGCGGCGGTGCGCAGGTTCTCCCGTCTGCCGAGCCAGTCGCGCGGCTTCTGAACCTTGCGGACATCCTGCGCGCCGACCCTGAAACCCGAACAGCCTCGGCGGCCGGGCTGCTCAGGCAGGCACGCGCGCTGGCGCAGTACATGGACCGGCTGTCGGTGGAGGAGGTACCGCTGGAACGGCTGCTCGACGAGGCCTTCATCGGGCTGGTCAAAGAATTGTCGGAGCATTGGCAGCGTAGTACGGGCCAATTTGCGCGGGTTCTTGCACAGTGGCGCTTCCGCTGCGCCGAGAGCGGCGAGATCGACGCACCCGAACGGCGGAACACGCTTCTCAGCCATGTGGCAGCGCGGTGGCGAGCGCAACCACCCGCCCATCCGGTCGTGGCGGCCGGTGTGACGTCGGCAGCGCCGGCGGTGGCGCGGCTGCTGCGCACGGTGGCTGACTTGCCGCAAGGGGCGGTGATCCTGCCCGATCTGGATCTGAGCTTGGGGGATGAGGTGTGGGACGCGCTGGGCGTGGCGGGCAACACCGAGAGTCCAGACAAACCTGTTTTTGCGCGCGGCGATGTGGTGACGCACCCGCAGTATCACCTGAAGCTGCTGCTTGCGCGGATGGGCATCGCGCGCGCGGAAGTTTCGGCGTGGCACCGATCCGGCCCCGCCGCCGCACCGCCTGCACGCAGCCGCGCCATCTCGAACCTTTTCCTGCCGCCCGAAGCGAGCACGGTCTGGGCCGACCTGCCGGCTGAGGCGCGGCGGCTTTCGGGCGTGCGGATCATGGAAACCGCGCATCGGCAGGAGGAAGCGCAGGCCATAGCGGTGCTGGTCCGTCAGGCTCTGTCCGTCCCTGAAAAGCGTGTGGCGGTGATCACACCCGATCGCGATCTGGCGCAGCGGCTTGTCGCGCATCTGGAGCGCTGGGGGATTGCCGCCGACGATACCGCTGGCCGCCCGTTGCCGCAGACCCCGGCCGGGCGGCTCTTCGCGCAGCTTGCCGAAGTGGCAGCCTCGCGGGCTGCGCCGGTGCCGCTGCTGGCGCTGCTCGGCCATCCGCTGGTGCAGAGCGGGGAGGCCCGCGCCGTGTGGCTTGAGCGCGTGCGCCAGCTCGATCTGGCGCTGCGCGGACCGCGGCCCGGGCCGGGGCTTGATTGCGTCAGCACTGCGGTTTCGGCGAAAAAGAAGGCGTTCGCGGGCCTTGCCGATTGGTGGGACGGGACGACACGGCTGCTCGCTCCGCTGATGGGCGACGGCGAACCGCAGCCGCTTGGTGCGGTGCTTGACCAGTTGGCCGAAGCGGCTGAGGCGCTGTGCGGGACGCGCATCTGGGCTGAGGCCGATGGCCGCGCGCTGGCGGGCTTTGTCGAGCAATGGCGCGGCGCGGCAGAAGGCAGCACGCTGCCGGTCGATCCCGCCGATTTGCCCGCGCTGCTCAGCGATGCGATGGGTGAGATCGCAGTGCGTCCGCCCTATGGCGGCCATCCGCGCCTCGCCATCTATGGCCTCCTGGAAGCGCGTATGAGCCGCGCCGATCTGG
>JBJXEK010000338.1:0-15645 GCA_046155055.1 Novosphingobium sp.
TGGCCGATCTGGCAAGCGTACGCAGTGCTGCCGACAGGCTTTCCGCCGCAGCGCCGGCGCTCGATCTCGTGATTGCCAATGCCGGCGTGATGGCACCACCCTTCGGCCGCACCGCCGATGGATTCGAAACCCAGTTCGGCACCAACCATCTCGGGCATTTTGTCTTCGTGAATAGGATCGCGCCGCTTATGCGGCCGAGATCGCGACTGGTGATGCTCGCCTCGTCCGGACATCGCTTTGCCAACGTTGACCTCGATGACCCGAACTTCGAGACCACGGCCTACGAGCCGTTCATCGGATATGGCCGATCGAAGACAGCCAACATCCTGTTCGCGGTCGAGTTCGATCGGCGCTATCGCTCGCTCGGTCTTCGTGCGGTCGCGGTCCACCCCGGCGGGATACGCACCGAACTCGCCCGCCACATGGGCGCCGATCAACTGCAGCAGCTTTTCGATCAGATCAACATCGATCTGGCGAAGGAAGGCAAGCCTCCGATGGAATGGAAGACGCCGCAGCAAGGCGCTGCGACCACGCTTTGGGCGGGCCTCGTCGGTGAGGCGGATGACGTCGGCGGCCGGTATTGCGAGGATTGCCAGGTGTCCCCCGTGATCAGCAATAAGAGCATCGGCTTCGGCAGCCCGGGCGTGCGGCCTTACGCGCTCGATCCCGCAACAGCCAAGGCCCTGTGGGCGAAGAGCCAGGAGCTGGTCTCCGAGACCTTTGACCTGAGAACTGATGCCGCAGCTGCTTCAACAAGGAAAGCGTGATGTCCCTGACTGACGAAACCATGCTGCTGAACGTGCTCGGCCGCTACGCCCGGGCGCATGACCAGCGCAATCCTGCCGCGATGGAGGCGCTGTTTACGCCCGAGGCGACAATCGAGATCATCGACGCGGTCGGTGACGCGCAGCGGCCCCTCGGCAGGCTGGAAGGGCGCGAGTCCATCGCTGACGCGGTCCGCCAGATGATGGCACCGCATAATCCGCGCGGATGGAGCCAAAACGTCATCAGCGCCCCGATCATCGCCATCGATGGCGACACGGCGATCATCGACGCGCAGTTCATCGTGTTCAGCATCATGGCTGCCGAAGTTCCGGACGGGGGCTGGCCGGCAGGCACATTCGGTGCGCAGGGCCGCATCGTCCCAATCGAGGCAGGGCAATATCACAAGGCACTGCATAGAACGGGCGATGGCTGGGCCATCTCGGCCATGCGGATCGAACACCGCCTGCCGATGGCTTTCGGTTAAGGCCTGGGTCTCGCCGACGCACTCCGCAGAGCAGCCCAAAAGGAAACCCGGCCCCCCGCAAACGCAAGGGACCGGGCCTCCAATCTCACCTCACCTCAAGCCGCGATCGAGCGCCGGGCCAGTTCGCACTGCGACCAGATATCACTCAGCGCTTCCAGCAGCCGGTCGATATCGCCGTCAGTATGCACGGGCGAGGGGGTGATGCGCAGCCGTTCGGTGCCGCGCGGTACGGTCGGGTAGTTGATCGGCTGCACATAGATGCCGTGGTTGTCGAGCAGCCAGTCGCTGATCATCTTGCACTTGCGCGCGTCGCCTACCATCACCGGGATGATGTGGCTCGGGTTGTCGAGGTGCGGGATGCCCAGTGCATTCAGCTTGCGGCGCACCGTGCTTACGCGGTCCCGGTGTCGCGCGCGTTCGTGTCCGCTGACCTTCAGGTGCTGGATGCTGGCGCAGGCACCGGCGGCGAGGGCAGGGGGGATCGCCGTGGTGAAGATGAAGCCCGAGGCGAAGCTGCGGACATAGTCACACAGCGCTTCGGAGGCCGCGATATAGCCGCCCATCACCCCGAAGGCCTTGCCCAGTGTGCCCTCGATCACGTCGATCCGGTCCATCAGCCCGTCACGCTCGGCCACGCCCGCGCCGCGCGGACCATAGAGGCCGACGCCGTGGACTTCATCGATGTACGAAAGCGCGCCATGCTTCTCGCACACTTCGATGATTTCGCGGATCGGGGAGATATCGCCGTCCATCGAATAGACGCTCTCGAACGCGACCAGCTTGGCGCGGCCCGGGGCCACGGCGGCAAGCTTGGCATCCAGATCGCGCCAATCATTGTGCTTCCAGATCACGCATTCGGCGCGGCTGTGGCGGATGCCCTCGATCATCGAGGCATGGTTGCCCGCGTCCGAGAACACCACGCAATCGGGCAGGCGCGCAGCTAGCGTGCCAAGCGCCGCCCAGTTCGAGACATAGCCCGAGGTGAACAGCAGCGCGGCCTCTTTGCCGTGAAGATCCGCAAGCTCGGTCTCAAGCAGCGCGTGGTGGCGGTTGGTGCCCGAGATATTGCGTGTACCGCCCGCACCCGCGCCGCATTCGTCGATCACCGTGTGCATCGCCTCAAGCACCTTGGGGTGCTGGCCCATTCCGAGATAGTCGTTCGAGCACCACACCGTGACTTCCTGGGTGCCGCCTTCAACGTGGCGCGTCGCCTTGGGGAAGGAGCCGCGATGGCGCTCCAGTTCGGCAAAAACGCGGTAGCGTCCTTCACCCCGGATGCCCTCGAGTTCCTGCGTAAAGAAGGCCTCATAATCCATGGCCAAAATACCCCTTCCCGTTAAAATTCGTGCCCTACAATCAGGCGTTGATCCGGTTGGTGCGGGAAGGCAGCGCCCACCCCCACAGTGCGCCGTCACGAAACGGCAAGGCGAAGAAAACGTGCTCGATCGCGCCCAGCCCGCCCAACGTAAACAGCAGACTGGCGCTCACTGCCTCGGCGCTGCCGGCCGGCGCTGCAAGCGCGTTGCTACCCAGCCATGCGGCCAGCGCAAAAGTGCCGACGAGCGAGCAGAGAAAAGCCGCAGAAAAGCGCTGAGGCCCGAAATAGGTGCACAGATATTCAAGATGCGGCGGAAGCAGCGTCCCGATCTGGTTGGGCACACCGGCATAGAGCACCAGCTTGCTGCTGAGCCTAAGCGCGAACAGCAGGACGAACACTTGTGCACCCATCGGGTTCGGTGCGTTCCAGCTGAGCGAAAGCAGCATGACCGCAGTGAGCGCCAGCGCGATCTCGTGGTAGATCAGGGTCGAGCTGGCATCGATGAACCGGTCCCAGCCGCGCGCGCTGGGGCGGCTTGGCTCGCGTCGCGGCCCAGCAACGGCACCCATCAGGAAGCTTGCCTCATGCCATGACCACACCATCAGCGCGCCGATAAAACCGATGTAGACCCCTGCAATAGTGGGCAAAAGCGAACCAACGACCACCGCGACGAGGCCGGCAATGCCGGAGGCGCCAGCGATCATCAGCGCGCGCGGGAACGTGGCCGGGTCACGGTTGTCCAGCCACGCAATAAGCCCCGTGGCGAAAAACCACACGAGGAGCGTGACCACAAAGGGGACAACGTGACCGGCAAGGCTCACCACGAGGGCTGAACCCGAACGCTGGCGGGCAGCTCGTTGGCACGGGTGCGGTGGAAATACATCCGTGCAAACGCGAGGCCTGCTCCCGCCATACCGCTGATGCGCTGCGCAAGGCCGACCACACCGCCGCGTTCGCGTCCGGTCCCGATTCGCCGACTGGCGACAAGCAGGTCGTCCATACGGCGGCGGAAGGCGGGATCATCGGTTTCGAGCTCGATCGGGAACACCTGGCGAGTGATCGCGGTGCAAATCGAGAAGACCTTGTAGTCATACTCGGTCGGATCGACTCCGAGCGCGGCATGGAACACCGGCCGGGCATGATCGCGCACATACATCGTGGCGTAGACCGAAAGCAGAAAGAAGCGGATCCACAGCCGGTTGAAGCCGGTGAGCAGTTTGGGATCGGCGCGCATCAGCAGCGCGAACGCCTCGCCGTGGCGGAACTCGTCGTTGCACCATTCCTCGAACCACGAAAAAATCGGATGGAAGCGCTGCTCGGGGTTCGCTGCAAGATGCCGGAAGATCGTAATGTACCGGGCATAGCCAATCTTTTCCGAAAGATAAACGGCGTACCAGATGAACTTGGGCCGAAAGTACGTGTATTTCTTGGACTTGGTCAGGAAGCCGAGGTCGACACCGATCCCGGCGTCCTTGAGCACTTCGTTGATAAAGCCGGCATGGCGGCTTTCATCGCGTGCGAGCAGCTTGAACAGGAGCTTCATGTCCGGGTTGCGGGTGCGGCGGGCCATCTCGGAGTAGAGAACGCAGCCGGAAAATTCGGATGTCAGCGAACTCACCAGAAAATCGGTGAATTCTTCGCGTAAGGCAGGTTCGAGGCCTTCGATGATCCCGGCAAAGCTTTCCTCGCGGCGGAAGTGCCGCTTGTTGGGATCAGCCTGCATCTCGGCCATCAGCCCATCCCATTCGCGGCGCACCAACGACACGTCCATCGCATCCAGCGCGTCGAAATCGGTGGTGTAGAACCTGGGGCTCAGCACCGTGTCGGCACGGGCCATCGCCATCGTGTCCGGCTTGCCTGGGTCGGGCTGGGGCGCCGGAGCCGGTCCTGCACGGTCAAACGAGGTTACGGCGTTCATGACGGTCTCCCAGGCGTGAAGCTGACTTCATAAAGTTCGGTAAGGTCGAAATAGGCGGCAAGCTTGATCCATAGCTGTGCCAGCGGGCCCGCCCGCGTTACCGTTGCCATCCGCTCGATCGCGATGCTTTGACCGAAATCAACGCGGATCGGCGCACCATGGACGCGGACCTGATCGCCTGGTCGCAGTTCGATATCGCCCGCCAGCCGGACGTGCGCATGGAACTGCTCGGCAGTCTGCTCGATCTCGATGCGGCAAGGGGTATCGAAGCGGGAAGACGCCATCAGGCACCACCAGCCGGCAGAAGCGCGGCAAAGGCGGCGCGGTTGTCCGGTCCGAACGATCCGAGTTCGATGGCCCGGCCAGTGGCCTGGTCGGTCAGCGAGAGCGTGCCGTTCTTCCACAGTGTAAGATTGAACGGCGGCTCCATGCCGACCCCGTGGGCACGCCGTTCACGGGCCATGCCGCGCATCACGCCGCGCACGAAACCGTTGCCCGGCACGCCGTCGACCAACACCTTTACCGTCTCACCGGTGGCGACGTCGCGCACCACGAGGGCACGGTCGCTGCGGTCCACGAACACCAGATTGCGCACTACGGCAGGGGTGACATGTGCTGCGGCCCGTTCTGCCGAGGGGACAGCCTCGCGGCTCAGCACCCCGACCCGCACGAGCATGGTCAGCGCCAGGGCGGTCCCCACCAGAATCGCGGCCGAGGCCACGGCATGGCGAGGGATCGTCTGCTCATGATCGTGCGATGAGCTCATGCGGCTGCTCCTATCGGGCCGAGGACCGGCTTAACGCTGGCTGCGGCAGGCTGGGAAATGCGCTGCTGGACCGGCATGATCGCAGCTGTTGCCTTTGCAAGCACACCTGCAACTTCAGCTGCATCAGGAATCGCGCGCAGCATCGGCTGCGGCGCACTGAGGCGCATGGGGCGAGCATGGGGCCACAGCAACGCATAGCCAAGGCCGCTGCGCACAGCCGGTACCAGCGCGATATCACCAAAACCCTTAGCCTGTTTACGCAGGTCGGCCGAAGCCAGCTGGCTGAGCGGCAGGTTGATGCATTTGCTGAGCGCCACGCCGATGCGCAGAACCACGCGGCGGTTGGTGATGGTATAGACCGTGGTTTTGGCCACCATCAACGCGAAGATCAGTGCCAGACCGATCGCGATGGCTCCGAAGCCTGCCGTGAGCAGCACGCCCATCAGCGTACCGCGCACCATAGCCCATACGACCAGCACCGCGAAGTAACCGGCGATCCAGCGCGTGTTGAGCGCACTGCGGGCGAAGGCCCAGGCGTCGGGCGCACCCTGCCAGAGGATGTGCTCGCCCGCCGGGAGATCTCCGGGTAAGCCCCGGATCGGCTCGAAATCATGCTCGCTCACAGGAAGGGCTCCTGACGATTGGCGTTGGCATAGAGATAGCCGCCGCCAAAGTAGCCGATGATGCGCTCTTCCTCGTAGCGGGTGATCTCGCCGGCTGTTTCGAGTTGCGGCACGCCGTCGTAGTCGGCAGCGTTGATCGCATCTATGCTCACGCCCTTGGCGCTGACCGAAGCCATTGCCATCGGAGCAAGCACGGTCTTGCCGCCAGTGGTCTCGACCTCGAGGTAGCGGACCTGGTGTTCGGCGCGGTCGATCCACATGTCGCGCACGGTGCCGGCCACGAGGCCATCAGCAGCCGTAACTTTCATCCCGCGCGGATCGCGACCACCGCTCCAGACCGAGATCGTCGCCTCGCCGGAAAGCGGAACGATGCGGGCGCGGCCATGCGCATCCTGATCAGGCCAGCGGGCACGCTCGGCATAGGACGCCGGACCAACACCGTCCGCCAGCGGATTGCCGGTCGGCACATAAGGTGCGCCAGCAAAGTTTTCTATGCGCTTGGCGGCGATCTGGACCGGTTCGCGGCCCTCGCCGCGCGGGCGCGGGTATGAGACCACACCGCGGTCGAACGGCAGGAGGAACCGCTTGGGGACCGCCGTGGAGAGCGGGCCGCCCACGGTCTCGATCCGGCCGGTCAGTTCGTGCTCGAGCGGATAGCCTTCGCGCCTATCTTCACGTCGCAGCCAGAACACCAGCAGCGTAAAGAACAGGAAGAACGCAGCGAGCGCGAGCTCCGCCACATCGATTGATCCTACCACGTAGCCGTTATTCATCGAGCTATCCTTTCCCGCATCAGTGCCAAGGGAATCTTCATCAAGGTCATCTGGGTTTCAGTCATTGTCGTCATTTTGGTTAGTCATTCTGGGTAGTCACGTTGGAAACTCTGGCAGTGCCATCGGTCCGCCAGCTATGCCGATGCGTTTACCGGCAAGCGGCCCAAGCACGATCATGGCAACGAACATCAGGGCGATCTCGATACTGTAGACTGTGGCGTAACCCGCCGCACGCCCGCCCGCGCCATCGAGCAGCGCCACGGTGTCGCGGATAATGCCGCCTAGGGCGAGCGCGCTGCCAGCCGCTGTGGCCTGCACTGCGCCCCAGGCACCGAGCGCCACACCAGAGTCGCCGCTCTCCGCCAGTGACATTGCCGCGATCAGTGTGCCGACCGAAAACAGCCCGATACCGAAGCCGATCATCGCGGCGCCCGCGACCAGCAGCGCTGGTGCTGCCAACGGGGCGGCCAGCAGCACCAACATGAACGCGCATACGCCTGCCACAAGACCGAAGCCGGCGAGGCGCAAGGGGTGAAACCCCCCTTCAAGGACGCGCGTGGAAAGGGAGAAACCGGCAATCGCGCCAAAGGCCCACGAACCGGTAAGCATCGTGGTCGAACCCACCGTCAGGCCGAGCATCTCGGCGCCATAGGGCTCAAGCAATGCGTCCTGCATGGCGAAGGCCGCTGCGCCAAGGCCGATCGCCACCAGAAGGCGCATGGTGTTGGGTCCAGCAACGAATTCGCGCCACACATCGGCGAAGGCCGCGGTTTTGCGCTCTGGCGCGGTGACCGCGCGGTTGCGGGGTTCCTGCTTCCACAGCGCGCAGACATTGAGCACTACGGTCACAACCGCCGCGCCCTGGATCACCTGCACCAGACGGGTAGGCGTGAAATTCACCAGCAGACCGCCAATCACAAAGGCCGAGACCATCATGCCGACCAGCAGCATCACGTAAAGCAGGGCCACCGCGCGCGGGCGCTTGTCAGGCCGGGCAAGATCGGTCGCAAGCGCGAGACCGGCCGTCTGCGTGACATGCAGCCCGGCCCCTGTAAGCAGGAAGGCCCACATGCCGCCAGCAAGGCCCGCATAGAACGTCGGCTTGTTGCTCATCAGGAGCAGCGCGAAAGGCATGATCGCAAGGCCGCCCCACTGCATCAGCGTGCCGAACCAGATATAGGGTACGCGCCGCCAGCCGAGCACCGAGCGGTGGGTATCCGACTTGTGGCCGATCAGTGCGCGCAGCGGCGCAAACAGCAGCGGCAGCGCGATCAGCATCGAAACCAGCCAGGCCGGCACGTGCAGCTCGACGATCATCACCCGGTTCAGCGTGCCGTTGAGCAGGACCGTCGCCATACCCACGCTCACTTGAAACAGCGCCAGCCGCAGCAAGCGCGAGAGCGGCAGTTCGGTGCTGGCGGCGTCGGCAAACGGCAGCCATGTCACCGCTACACGCGTCCACTGCGCCGCAAGTCGGGAAGCGCGGCTTTGGACGGATGGTCCTGTAAGGGCGGGGCTGCCGCTCATCGTTAGCTGCGCACCAGTTCAAGCGCGTTGGAGATATAGAAGCCGCGGTTGATGCGCTGGCTGCGCGCCACGGTCCATTCTGGCAAAGCCTCGCGCAGCAGACGAGTCAGATGCGCCTCCGAGACCGGTACGATCGCTGGCGCGCGGTCCTTGCGGGGGAACAGCAGGCCGGTGGTGTGCATCGCCCGCAGCAGCGGTGTGGCCGGTGCAAACGTGAAGACAATCGAATGATCCGTGCGTGCTGCCAGCGCCGCGAGAGTCGAGACAATGTCCGCAGGGGGATTGTGGATCAGCGAGTCCATCGCGACGACATGACCAAAGCGGCCGTGTGCGGGATCAAGCATGTCGCCCACACGCCAGTCGATCCTGCCGTGGCCAAGAAACGAGGGCTGGCGTTCCTTGGCAATGGCGACAAGGCCGCCCGCCACATCGACGGCGAGAACTTCAGCCCCGCGCCGCGCCGCCAACACGCTTAGCGCGCCGGTGCCGCAGCCGGCATCGAGCACGCGGGTGCGGCGCAGATCGCTGGGCAGCCAGTGCAGCAGCACATCGCGCATCGAATCGCGCCCGGCGCGGACGGTGGCGCGGATGCCGCTGACCTTGACGTCCGACGTAAGGTCTATCCACGCCTTGCGCGCGGTGCTGTCGAAGTAGGTCGTGAGCTTCTCGCGCTGTTTCTCGAAGCGCGAAACGGTGTCCTCAAAACTGGCCTCAGTGCGAGAAGGAGCGCGCGTCGCCATCATTCGTACCCCAGAAAGTCGAAGATATCGCGGTCCTTCATCGCCAACGCTTCGAGCGCGGGTGTGCCGGCCCAGAGCGTGCGGGCAAGGTTAAGGTATTCCTCGCGCGCCGCGATCACGTCCGGGCTGTCCGGCATTTCGAACAGCGTGCACTTCTTCAACCGCGAGCGGCGGATCGCATCGAGATCCTTGAAGTGGGCAAGGCGCTTGAGGCCAGTGGCTGCGTTGAAGCGGTCGATCTCGTCGGTGTTCTCGGAGCGGTTGGCGACCACCCCGGCGAGGCGCACCTCGTAGTTCTTCGACTTGGCGTTGATGGCCGCAACAATGCGGTTCATCGCGAAGATGCTGTCGAAATCGTTGGCGGCGACCACAATCGCCCGCTCTGCATGCTGGAGCGGCGCGGCGAACCCCCCGCACACCACGTCGCCCAGCACGTCGAAGATCACCACGTCGGTATCCTCAAGCAGGTGATGCTGCTTCAGCAGCTTGACCGTCTGTCCCACGACATAGCCGCCGCAGCCGGTGCCCGCAGGCGGGCCGCCGGCCTCGACGCACATGACGCCGTTGAAGCCTTCGAACATGTAGTCTTCGGGACGGAGTTCCTCGGCATGAAATTCCACCGATTCGAGCACGTCGATCACCGTTGGCATCAGCTTCTTGGTGAGCGTGAACGTCGAATCGTGCTTGGGATCGCAGCCGATCTGCAGCACCCGGTGGCCGAGCATGGAGAAGGCGGCGGACAGGTTCGACGAGGTGGTCGACTTGCCGATCCCGCCCTTGCCGTAGACCGCAAAGACTTTGGCATTGCCGATTCGGTCTGCCGGATCGAGCCGGACCTGGACCGAGCCGTCGCCATCAAGCTTGCGGGTAGGGGGATCAAGAAGCGCCATTGTGAGTTTCCTTTATGCCGCGACAGCCACACGCTCAGGCACAACGCCCTCGAGTCGATCCTCGAGTTCGTCGCTGGCGGCGTGGAGTGCTGCGAGTGTTGCTTCGTCCGGTGACCAGTATTTGCGCTCGACCGCTTCGATCAGGCGGTTCGCGACGCGGGCCGCAGCGCGCGGATTGGCTGCGGCCATGCGCTCGCGCATCGTCTCATCGAGCACATAGGTTTCGCTGATCCGCTGATAGACCCAGGGATCGACTTCACCGGTGGTGGCCGACCAGCCCATCGTCGTGGTGACATGGCCCTCGATTGTCCGCACGCCTTCATAGCCGTGGCGCATCAGGCCCTCGGTCCAGACCGGGTTGAGAATGCGGGTGCGGGTTTCGAGAGCGACCTGTTCTGCCAAGCTGCGGACTTTACCCGACCCTTGCGTCTGGTCGCCGATATAGACCGGCGCGGTCATGCCACCCTTGGCGCGCGTCACCGCGCGGCTTATGCCGCCCAGCGCATCGACATACTGGTCGATGGTGGTGATGCCGAGTTCGACGCTTTCGAGGTTCTGGTACGCACAATCGACAGTCTTCAGCGCGGAGGCGAGGATCGCGGCCTGCCGCACCGGCACGCCCTTGACCCCGTAGGCATAGCCCTTCTGCCGCTCGAAGCTGTCTGCCAGCTCGTTGGGATCGGTCCAGGCGCCGTTGTCGATCATCAGATTTACGTTGGCGCCGTAAGCGCCTTCCGCGTTCGAGAAGACACGCAGCGCAGCGGTCTCGAAATCGCAGCCATGTTCGGACTGGTGCGCGATGGCGTGGGCCCGCACAAAGTTCATTTCGACCGGCTCGTCGGCGCTCGCGGCGAGCAGTGCAGCTTCGGCCATCATCCGGGTCTGGAGCGGCAGCAGATCGCGGAACACGCCGGAGAGCGTTGCGATCACGTCGATGCGCGGGCGGCCGAGTTCCTCCAACGGGATGAGTTCCGCGCCGGCAAGCCGGTTGTAGCTGTCGAAGCGCGGCCGCGCGCCGAGCAGCGCCATGACCTGCGCGATCTGCGCACCTTCGCTTTTCAGGTTGTCCGTGCCCCACAGCACCATCGCGATGGTTTCGGGCAGGTGCCCGGAATCTGCGAGGGTGCGTTCGAGAAGGCGCTTGGCCTGCTCTGCACCATCTTTCACGGCGAAGGCCGAGGGCAGACGGAAGGGATCAAAGCCGTGGATGTTGCGGCCGGTGGGCAGAATTTCGGGCGCACGCAGGATATCTCCGCCCGAGACGGGGTGGATATAGCGGCCGCTGAGCGCGCTTACGAGGCCGTCCAGCTCATGGTTGGTCGCCAACGCCTTGTCGAGCGCGGCCATGTCCTTGAGCAACGGCGTATCAAGCTTCAGCTTGCCGTCGACCAGCGCCTCGACCGCATCGCGCGTCAGCGTTGTCCCACGCGCTTGGGCGGAGGCGATGACCATGTCGATCCGCTCGACCCGGCTAGCAGCGAGGCCTGCCACGTGCAGACCCTGTGGGATCAGCTCGCGCTCGATTTCGTAGAGGCGAGCCGCGAGCGCGGGAATGTCACTGCCATCAAGGTCGAGCGCTTCGGCCTGATCCGCGATCAATTCGGCCAGCAAAATGGCCTGCTCGTCGCCCGGGGGCATTGCGCGCCACCTGTCGACCGAGGCCTTGAGATCGGCAAGGCCCTTGTAAACGCCCGAGTTGGTCAGCGCAGGGGTCAGGTAGCTGACCAGCGTCGCGCCTGAACGGCGCTTGGCGAGCACGCCTTCCGAGGGGTTGTTAGCGGCATAGAGATAGATGTTGGGCAGATCGCCGATCAGCCGGTCCGGCCAGCACTCGGCGGTAAGGCCGGTCTGTTTGCCGGGCATGAACTCGAGGCTGCCATGCGTGCCGAAGTGCAGCACCGCGTGGGCTTTGAAATCCTCGCGCAGCCAGCGATAAAATGCGGCGAAAGCGTGGGTCGGGGCGAAGCGGCCCTCGAACAGCAGGCGCATCGGATCGCCTTCGATGCCGAGCGCGGGCTGAATGCCGATGAACACATTGCCGAACTGTGCGCCCAGAATCTGCACCGACGAGCCGTCGGACTGAAGCTTGCCGGGAGCAGGGCCCCACGAGGCCTCGATCTCCCTTAGCCAGGTTTCGCCGCGCACGATCGTGTCGGCGCTGACTTTGGCGTGGACATTGGCCTCGGTGCCGAAGCGGGCCGAATTGCCGCCAAGTATCCGCTCGCGAAGGTCATCCACGGTCGCCGGGATCTCAACGTCATAGCCTTCGGTTGCGAGGCGGGTCAGCGTTGCGTGCAGCGACTCGAAGACCGCGAGGAACTGGGCGGTGCCAGCTGCGCCGGCATTGGGCGGGAAGTTGAACAACACGATGGCCACGCGGCGCTCGGCCTCGGCGACCTTGCGCAGGTCGATCAGCTTGACCACACGGGCAGCAAGGGCTTCGGCCCGCTCGGCGCAGCTTTCCATCTGGCGCACCGCGCCGGTCGCCGGGAAGGTGCAAGCGCGGTTGCAGCCGGTGCAGGCCGTATCCGTGCCGTCTGAGCGCCCGCCGAAAACCATCGGTTGGGTGCCGCCGTCGAGCTCGGGAATCGCGATCATCATCGTCGATTCAAGCGGCAGCAGCCCTTGCGCATTGGCTCCCCAGGCCTGGAGCGTCTGGAACTCGACCGGATGCGCCGCGATGTAGGGCCGGTCCAGCTTGGTCAGCATGGCCTCGGCAGCAGCCGTGTCGTTATAAGCCGGACCGCCGACAAGGCTGAACCCGGTGAGGTTGACCACCGCATCGACGAGCGGTTTGCCGTCCTTCATGAACATCTGCTCGATCGCCGGACGGCCATCGAGCCCGCCGGCAAACGCCGGTATGACCTTGAGCCCCTTGGCTTCCATCGCCGCGATCACGCCGTCGTAATGCGCGGCATCGCGGGCGAGCACATAAGAGCGCAGCATCAGCACGCCGACGGTACCGCGCGTTGCTTGCACGCGCGGTAGATCGGCGACATTGGCCGACATGCGCGGCGTCATCGCCGGGTGATAGACGCCCACTTCGGGATATTCGCGCGGGGCCGCTGCCTTCATCGCGCCGCGCAAGGCTGCGCGCTCGCCTGCAGCATAGCGGTCAATCAGCGCACGGATCATATCGACGACATTGTCGTCGCTACCCGCCAGCCAGTATTGCAGTGTCAGGAAATAGGCGCGCACGTCCTGCGCGGTGCCGGGCACGAACTTGAGCAGCTTGGGGAGGCGGCGCAGGATCGCCATTTGGCCCGCGCCCGAGCTTGCGCCGGATTTGTTGGTGCCGCGCAGCTTCTTGATCAGCGCGAGCATGCCCGTGGCGGGCTTGTCCATGCGGTAGTCGCCCATGCGGGTGAGCTTGACGATATCGCCCGCCGACATGAGACCAACGATGGTATCGCATTCGTCGCGGCGCGCTTGCAGCGCGGGGAGCACGGCGCGGATGTGGTCCTCAAGGAACAGCATCGTGCACAGGATGATGTCGCCGCGCGCAATATCGGCGCGCGCCGCTGCCAGCGTATCTGGCTTTTCTTCCCAGTCAGCCGCCGCGTGGAACCCGATGGTGACGCCGGTGCCGGCGCGGTCGAACTGCTGTTGTGCGCGCTGGAATGCGCCCGAAAGGTGGTTGTCGAGCGTGATGACGACAACGCGCACAGGAGTGTTCGGAGTGCCTGCAGGGGCGGGTGTGGCCTTAGCGCGCATAGTGTGCTTTTGCCTCGTAGAGCGTGTCGAGCGTGATAGCCGCCAGCCCCATTTCGTCTGCAAATCTCTCGGTGTTCCGCTTGGCCTTGCCGCGGACGAAGAACGGGATTTTGTGCAGTTCGCGTGTCGCCTCGTCCGTCCAGCCGGTGGCTTGGACGAGGGCGATGTCAATGTCAGCCGTATCAATGTCAGCCGTCGGTTCGGGCGCAGCGACCGGAGCCGGCTCGCGCTGTGCGGGGCCCTGGCTGTGACCGGCGCCATGCAAGTGTGAGGCGCCAGCCGCATCGCTGAACTCGAAATCGTCGCGGAACATGGTGAGTAGGTGTTCTTCCAGCCCCATGACTAGCGGGTGGACCCACGTGTCGAAGATCACGTTTGCGCCTTCGAAGCCCATCTGCGGGCTGAAGCGCGCGGGGAAATCCTGCACGTGGACGGGAGCCGAGATCACCGCGCAGGGCAGGCCGAGCCGCTTGGCGATGTGGCGTTCCATCTGCGTGCCCAGCACCAGCTCGCATGTGGCGGCGGCGATTGCCTCCTCAACCTCGAGGTGATCGTCGGTGATCAGCGGCTCAAGCCCGTATCCCTTGGCCGCATCGCGCATCTCGCGCGCGAATTCGCGGTTGTAGCAGCCGATACCGCAAACGGTGAAACCCAACTCCTCGCTCGCCACGCGGGCGGCGGCGATGGCGTGGGTCGCATCGCCGAACACGAACACGCGTTTGGCTGTCAGATAGGTCGAATCTACCGAACGGCTCCACCACGGCATGTGCGAGGAGGGATCGTTCAACGCGGGAGCGGGATCGACTCCGGCAAGAGCGGCAACCTCGGCAATGAACGCGCGCGTTGCGCCAACGCCGATCGGCACGGTGCGGATCGATGGCTGTGCAAAGGTCTTGTCGAGCCAGCGCGCGGCCGAATCGCCGATCTCCGGATACAGCACGATATTGAAATCGGCCACGCCGATGGTCTTGATGTCGCTGGGCGAGGCCCCGAGCGGCGCGACGAGATGCACATCTATGCCGAGCAGATCCAGAATGCGGCGCACTTCGATCACATCGTCGCGGTGGCGGAAGCCGAGGGCGGCGGGACCGAGCAGGTTGACCCGGGGGCGGCGACCTTCACGGGGCAGCGGGCGCACCGTAGTATCGGCAAGGTGGCGCACGATCTGATAGAACGTCTCCGACGCGCCCCAGTTTTCCTTGCGCTGATAGCTCGGAAGTTCGAGCGGGATCACCGGGCAGGGCAGCCCCATGTTCTCGGCAAGGCCCGCGGGATCGTCCTGGATCAGCTCTGCGGTGCACGAAGCGCCGACCAGCAGCGCTTCGGGCTTGAAGCGATCCACCGCATCGCGCGCTGCGTTCTGGAACAGGCTCGCGGTGTCCTTGCCCAGATCGCGGGCCTGGAAGGTGGTATACGTCACGGGCGGACGGGCATTCCGGCGCTCGATCATTGTGAACAGCAGATCGGCGTAGGTATCGCCCTGCGGCGCATGGAGCAGATAGTGCACGCCGCGCATCGCCGTTGCGACCCGCATGGCGCCGACATGCGGCGGTCCTTCGTAGGTCCAGACGGCGAGTTGCATTGGCCTAGATCCTCAGCACGTCGCGGCGGCGCAGCGGCCGGGCGAACAGTTCGGCGAGGTCACCCGCCTGGTCGAAGCCGTGAACAGGCGAAAACACCAGTTCGATCGACCACTTGGTGGCAAGGCCCTCGGCCTCGAGCGGATTGGCAAGGCCGAGACCGCAGACGGTGAGGTCGGGGCGGTCCGCGCGAACACGGTCGAGCTGGCGCTCGACATCCTGGCCTTCGCTGATCCGAGTCTCTGGCGGCAGCGCAGCGAGATCGTGGGCGAGATGCGCGCGGTGGAGATACGGTGTTCCGACTTCGACCGGGATCATGCCGAGTTCGCTGGCCAGAAAGCGCGCGAGCGGGATCTCCAGCTGCGAGTCGGGCAGGAAGGTGATGCGCTTGCCTTCTAGCGCGGGGCGGTAGCGCTCCAACGCGCGCTTGGCGCGCTCGCGGCCTGGGGCAATCACCCGGTTCACGTGCATTTCATCGATGCCGAAGGCGGCAGCTGCGGCGCTGAGCCAGCCTGCGGTGCCTTCGGCGCCGAAGGGGAAGGGCGCA
>JBJXEK010000339.1:0-2642 GCA_046155055.1 Novosphingobium sp.
CTTGCCCTGCCGGCCTTCGCCAACGACGCTCTGCCGCGCGCTGCGGCATTCGACCATGTCGCCGTCGCCCTCGACAGCGAACCGGACATCAACCCCGGCATGGCACCGTTGCAGGTGTTGGCCCGCGCTGCGGCAGCGCTCGCTGCGAGCGGCGCGGTGGGCCGCGGGCGGGTGGAAGGCGCGGTCGCGGAGCACGGGCTACCGCTGCTGCGCGAGACGCTCACCGGCACCTCCGAGGCGCGTGGCGGCTGGGCGAAGCCTCTCGTGATCGGTGCCTATGGCGAGCAGTTCGCCTCGCGGACCGCTGCCAACTTTGCCGGCATCTGGGCCAATACCACCGAGGAGGTGGTGTATTTCCGTACCGCCACCGATGGCGCCGGTACGCCGCTGCGGGGCGAGCGGCACTATACCGCGACCTTCGCAGCGGATGCGCTGCCGGCGGCTCAGGCGCGCTTTTTCTGGTCCGTGATCGGCGTGGACGGCGTGGCGTTCAAGGTGCCGCCCAACCCTCTGAACCGATTCCTGCTCAACAGCCAATCGCCGCTGCAACGTCAGGCTAATGGTGCGCTGACGCTCGGCTTCGGGCCTACGCGGCCACTTGGCGTGCCGGAGCCCAACTGGCTGCCCACCCCGGAAGGGATCGCCATGAACCTGACGTTTCGTGTCTACGGCCCCTCACGCGCCGTGCTGGATGGCACCTGGTACCCGGCGCCGCTGGTGGCGGTGGCGTGATGCACCCGCCTTCACCGCCTGACGCGACGACGCGGCGCGCGGCGCTGGCCCTGACCGGCACCACGCTTCTCGCCGCCGCCACGCCCGCTGCGGCGCAGCCCATCGCCACAGCGCAGCCCACATCGCGCGTGCCGCCGCGCCTTGAAGGGCGCCTCGCCACGCGGATCGGCGCGATCGACCTGCCGCTCGGATTCCCGAGCCCGATCAGCGCCGACCTGTTGCATGACACGATGGACCATCAGCGCGCGGTGCAGGCTTACCTCTGGTCGCTGCCGCTGACCGGCTTCGGCCAGTGGCAAGCGGAACATGCGCGCGCCTTCGGCGCGGGCGACGGCGCGCTGGTGCTCTATGACGGGTTCCGCGACAAGCTCGGCCTGCTGACCGCGAACAACACCACGCCCTACATCATTGGGTTCGCCAATCTCGACCGCACCGGGCCGCTGCTGCTGGAGTTCCCGCCCGGCGGCACCGCGGGCGGCTTCATCGATTTCTGGCAGCGCCCGAACGGCTATGTCGGGCCTCGAGGGCCCGACCGCGGCCAGGGCGGGCTCTTCACGCTGTTCGGCCCCAACCACAGAGCACGCAATGTCCCTGTCGGCGAATTTGCGGCCATCGCGACCACTAGCAATACCTTCTTTGGGCTGCGCATCACGACCACCGACCCCGCGGAAGCAGCCGCCGTGCAGCGCGCCATCCGCGTCTATCCTGCGGCGCAGCGCGGCGCTCCGCCCGCCGCACCCGGCTTTATCCGGCCGGCGGGGCGGGAGTGGAGCGGCACGCAGCCGCGCGGCTTGGCCTACTGGGCGCTGCTCGCGCAGTTGCTAAACGAAGAACCAGTTGCCGAGCGCGACCGCTTCTTCATGGCCATGTTGCGCCGCCTCGGCATCGAGAAGGGCCGCCCTTACGCACCCGATGAACGCCAGCGAGCACTGCTTCTCGACGCTGCGGTGTTGGGCGAGGCGATGGTCCGCGCGTTGGACTACGATAAGCGTGATGCTGCGTCGCAAATCTGGCCCGACCACGGCTGGCACTACGCGCTCGGCTTCCGGCCCGATCAGCGCGCGCAGCACCATGATGCGCTCGATGAGCGCGCGGCCTGGTTCTACGAGGCGGTGACCGCGAGCGAGGACATGGCGACCCGCCAGCCCGGTCCCGGGCAGATCTATCTCGGCACCGCGAAGGACCGACAGGGTGCCTTCCTCGACGGTGGCAAGGCCTACCGGTTGCGCGTGCCGGGGCCGGTGCCGGCGCGGCAATTCTGGTCCGTCACGGCCTATGACAACGACACGCGCTGCTTTCTGCCGGTAGTGCAGGAACGGCCGGACCGTTCTTCCCGCGACGATCTGCTGCGCGAGGCTGATGGCGGGACACTCGTGCATTTCGGTCCGATTCCGCCGGCGGGGCGGGAGGCCAACTGGGTACCTACTTTGCCTGGGCGCGGCTGGTTCGCCTATTTTCGCCTCTATTATCCCGAACCCGCATTCTTCGATGGAAGCTGGCGGCTACCCGACATCGAGCAGGCCTGATGGCCGCATTCACCCTGCTTTCGCGCTTGGCTAACGAAATTCCCTGGCACCGAGTCAGCGTCCCCTCCTCGCTGCTTGACCCCTACCCAGCCGACAATGGGGACAGGCTGGCCACCCGTCGTAAAGCCTATCGTCGAGGCCACTCCGCTGCCCCGAGACGGGCGCCCGTCTCGCAGGGCCGTTGCCACAGCGTGCTTCCAAAGACTTGCACTTCGTCCGCCACGTCCAGAGACTTTCTTTTCCCAGTTCCCTTTCCTACGCCAGGGATGTCAGCGGGTCGAGGCTCGATCCCGTCCCCATTCCCGTCACCGACACCCGCGGGCGCCACTGCCCAGCGCGACATCCAATCGAAAACGTCGGACGCTGCCGCAGCCGTCCATCCGG
>JBJXEK010000340.1:0-3555 GCA_046155055.1 Novosphingobium sp.
ACCGACGTTGCGCTGCAAAAGGCGCGTACGGCGGCGTTCTTTTCGAACCCCAAGGCTAGTGCTTCGCTGCTGGCCGATGCTGATCCGGGCGTGGCTCCGGTCGTAGCTGCGACCCGCACGTTTCTGCGTGATTCGGCCGCGCTTACCGGCAAGACTGCTTTCAGCAACCGTGCAGTGGGCCTGCTGGCGCGGCCTTACTTCCCGGATGGCGAAGTCGGGCGGCCCAACGGCCCGTTGTCGGTTCCGATCGCGCAGTTCAGCCCGTTTGCCACGGGGCTGCAGACAACCTTGATCGCGAGAACCCTTGTGCCGGCTCCGCCGACTTGCACCAGAGTGCCGGCCGCGCCGAGCGGCCAGCAACGGCTTGCCAACGGCATGCAGATATTTCCGGGTTCGGTTCCGCTCTACCGGGGCAACCAACTGGTCGGCGCGATCGGCGTTTCGGGGGACGGCATCGATCAGGACGACATGATCGCGTTCCTGGGCGCGAACAACGGCGGCAAGAAAGCCGGCACCATCGGCAATGCGCCCAAGGCCATGCGCGCGGACCGGATCGTGGTCAAAGTCGGGGTCGGCACGCGGCTGCGCTATGTGAACTGCCCGTTCGCGCCGTTCGTCGATACCTCCGCGCAGAATGTCTGCGACGGGCTTTGAGCATCTTCACCGCCCTTCTGGCCCCGCTGCTGGCGCTGGTTTCGCCGGCAAAGCAGGCTGCAGCCCCGGCCATCCCGCCGGCAGCGGCTGCGGCCCCGGCAGCGGCGCCTGCGGTGGAGCCCGTGACTGCCGATGACGCGCTGATCGACGGCCGTCGCCGCCCGGGCTTTCAGAAAGACCTGCCGGACAAGATCGAGCAGGACAATCCGGGTGCGGTGAACGCGCCCCCGCCCGAAGCGTTTTACGACAAGTGGGACGGGGAGGGTAGCCCGTCCGATCTCGTGCTCGACACCGGCGTACCGGACCGCTGGCGCATCATGTCCTCGCTTTGCCCGAAAAAGGATGGGGCAACCGGGCAGATCAATACCGCGCTCTACACGCTCTATCCCAAGCTCGCGTACATGTGCCATTCGAAGCTGGATCCGTTCCACCACAACACGCTGAAGGGTGACCGGCCGCTGGCGGCGGGCAAGAAGCCGGGCTTCCTCAAGGGCGAAGACTGGTTCTTCATCGCCAACGGCGTCTCGGACACGGTGATCGAGCCGCGCAGCTTCCCGATCCCCGTCGGCAACCAGACCACGACGGGCCCAGACGAGAACGACACGTTCGGGCGCAGCCACAGCCTGGTGCTGGCACAGACTTTCATCGCCGGGTTCTCGCTGCTCAAGGGCGAAACCGCGTTCAAGCCGCCGGTGGTCGAATACCGCATCGCGATCGCCGGTAACATCAACCATGTCGAAGTGCCCGAGCGGCGGGTGCTCTATGTCGAGCCCTCGAAGGGCACCAAACGCACTGACGGCTTTATCGGCCTGCAGGAAGCCTTCATCGACTATCATATCGGCCGGTTCGATACGAAGCGGTTCGATTTCGTCTCGCTGCGCGTGGGCATCCAGCCGTTCCAGTCCGACTTCCGCGGTTTTCTGTTCAACGACAACCAACTCGGTGTGCGGCTGTTCGGCAACCGCGACAACAACCGCGTACAGTTCAATCTCGCTGCGTTCTGGCGGATCGAGAAGGACACCAATTCCGGGCTGAACGACATTGGCGCGCCGTTGCGCCGCGATTGGATCCTGACTGCCAATCTCTTCCGGCAGTACTTTCCGGTGGTCGGCCTCACCAGCCAGATTTCGGCGACGTACAACATCAACCGCGAGACGCGCCTCTTTGTCGATGCCAATGGCTTTCCGGTGCGGCCCGCGCTGCTCGGCGATCTGCGCCCGCGCAAATACGATGTCCTCTATTTGGGCTACGGGGTGGACGGGCATGTCGGCCGGCTCAACTTGACGGGCCAGATTTACGGCGCGCTGGGCAAAGACCGGAACAATTTCCTCACCAGCGAGCCTGCCAGGATCCGCGCTTTCTTTGCGGCGGCGGAACTGAGCTACGACCGGAACTGGGTGCGCCTGCGCGCCTCGGGCCTCTATGCCAGCGGTGATAGCAACCCTTACGACAGGACCGAAAAGGGCTTCGACGCGATCCTCGAAAACCCGCAATTTGCAGGCGCGGACACCTCGTACTGGATCCGCCAATCGATCCCGTTCGCGGGCGGCGGGCGAGCGATTTCGGTCAACGGGCGGGGGGGCATCCTGAATTCGCTGCGCTCGTCAAAGGATCAGGGTCAATCCAATTTCATCAACCCGGGCACTGTGCTCGCCGGGCTGGGCGGCGATTTCGATCTGACTCCAAATTTGCGTGTTTCAGCCAATGCCAACCACTTGTGGTTTGCTACTACCAAAGTACTTCAGGTTTTGCGCAATGAAGGCTCGATCCCCAAGTCGATCGGTTGGGACCTGTCGGTTGCCTCCACCTGGCGGCCCAAGGCGGCGCAGAACGTGGTTTTCCGCCTGTCTGGCGCAGTGCTGCAAGCGGGTTCGGGTTTCCGTGACCTGTTCGACCAGCGCAGCCACGGGCGGCAGTTCTATTCCGTCCTCGCCAATGCGACCCTTTCGTTCTGATGGGTAACCGACCGATCATGCACTGCTTCTCCCGCCCCGTTCGCAAGACCATGCTCGTCTGGCTGGCGCTGCTTGTGGCAGGGCTCGGCGTGCCATCCGCACTGCGGGCCTCGGGCGAGGAGATCGCGCAGAAGGTCACGCACACGCGCGCGCCGCCCGCGCCGCGCGGCCAGCCGGGTGAAACGGCGGCGGAGCAGTGGGCCTATGTCGACAAGGCCAACACCGGCTGTGTCAGCTGCCACACCCAGAGCGACCACCGCACCATGCACGCCAGCCCAGCCGTCGTGCTCGCCTGCACCGATTGCCACGGTGGCAACAGCAAGGTCGTCGCAGACCGCAGCTGGAACAAGCATTCGATCGACTATGTCGGCGCGATGAAGGACGCGCATGTCCTGCCAAGGTTCCCGGTCGGCTGGGGCTGGCCAAGCTCGGCGAACCCCAAGCGCTCCTATGCCTTGCTCGCCAAGGAAAGCCCGGAGTTCATTCGCTTCGTCAACCCGTCGGACTACCGCGTGGCGCGCGACTCCTGCGGGGCCTGCCACATGTCGATCATTGAGGCGTCCGAGCGCTCGCTGATGAGCACGGGCGCGATGCTGTGGGGCGGCGCGGCCTATAACAATGGCATAGTGCCGTTCAAGAACTACATGTTCGGCGAGAGTTTTACGCGCGGCGGCGAACCGGCGCTGCTCAAGTCCGCGTCCAGGGAAATCGGGCCGGAGGGCAAACCCATGTGGGGCACGGTGACGCCTGCGGAAAAGGCGCGCGGCGCGTTGCCGATCCTCTACCCGCTGCCCAAGTGGCACACCATTCCGCCGGGCGACGTGTTCCGCGTGTTCGAGGATGGCGGCCGCACGATCAACCCGCAGTTCCCCGAAATCGGTCTGCCCAATTCGACCGGCGCGATCCAGAAGCTGGAAGAGCCCGGCCGCCCCGATCTCAAGCAATC
>JBJXEK010000341.1:0-4843 GCA_046155055.1 Novosphingobium sp.
GACCTCGTCGAACGCGAGGCTGCCCTGATCGACGAGCGCGGCGATCAGGGCAGCCACCCGGTTTGAGGTGGCCAGGTGCGGATCAATGATGAGGTTCGTGTTTGCGCAAACCAGCTCGGCTACTGTCGCCGCATCGCCGGTGCAGTCAAAGCTGTGGCCATCCACGAACAGGCAGAGCGCCTGCCCTTCCTGCCGGATAAAGGCAAAGCGGCTGGCAGGATTGCGGCTGATCGATCCGCCGCGGGCCAGCAGGGCTTGCACCTTCGCCTGCCCGATCGGGGCATCGGGCTGCCAGTCCGCGTCTGCATATTTAGGCAGGCTGCTGTGCGCACCGAACCAGCGGGCGAAGGCGGCCTCATCGGCGAGCGCGCTCAGCGCCATGCCAAGAAGCCGATTCAGCGCAGCAGGGGAGATTTCGCCGGGATGGGCCTGCAGCGTCAGGTCAGCATCGGTGTAGCGGTCGTCCTCCAGCATCGTATCGGCGAGGTGCGTGGCCCAACCTTCAACCAGATCGGCGCGCGAGGGCGCGCGAAAGCCGATGGAGTAAGTCATGCAGTCATCGCCCACGGCCACGCCGTCGTGCGCGAAGCCGGGAGGAACGTAGAGAATGTCGCCGGGCTCCAGCAGCCATTCACAGGTGGCTTCGAAATCGGCAATCAGGCGCAAATCGTCGTGCGGCAAAAGCGGGGTTCCAGCATCGCAGCGCGGCCCCACGCGCCAGCGCCGCTGGCCGAGACCTTGTACGAGGAACACGTCATACTGGTCGAAGTGCGCGCCCACCCCGCCGCCATCGGTGGCATAGCTGACCATGACATCGTCGATCCGCCAGTCCGGCACGAAACGGAATGGCTCGATGAGCGCGGCGACTTCGGGCACGTGGTGATCAACCGCCTGCACAAGCAAAGTCCACGGCGCGGTTTCGGGCTGTGCGAAGCGCGATTCGGGAAACGGACCGCTTTCCAGCACGATCCCTTCGGCGCGCCGGGTTATCAGACGAGATTCGACGCCTGCGTCCTCGCAGGCAAGGCCGGCGAGTTCATCGGGCTCGAGCGGATTGTGCCACTCCGCCCAGGGGTTGCGGATCAGCAGCGGGCGCTTTTGCCAGTGTTCCTGGAGGAACTTGGCACTATCGAATTCGGCAAGATGCATGGGGCAGTCATGGGCCGAGCCGCCGCGCCTGTCAAAACGTGGTATCTGGCCGGCGCGGCTCATGGCACTGTATAGGAACCGCACCGGAAGAACTGCCCAAGCCCGGCGAGAGGAGAGATCATGGAGGCCTTGCGTACCGACGACAGTCGTTTTGCCGATCTGCCCGGCTATGATTTCGCGCCTCACTATATCGAAACGCTGCCCGGCTATGAGGGCCTGCGCGTGCACCATGTGGACGAGGGTCCGAAAGATGCGGCGACGACGTTTCTGTGCCTCCACGGGCAGCCGAGCTGGTCCTACCTCTATCGCAAGATGATCCCCATCTTTGCAGAGGCCGGTTACCGGGTAGTCGCGCCGGATCTGCTGGGCTTTGGCCGATCGGACAAGCCGGTGGACGAGACTGCCTACACTTTCCATTTTCATCGAGACATGCTGCGCGCCTTCATCGCCGCGCTCGACCTGCAAGCCATCACGCTGGTGTGTCAGGACTGGGGCGGCATTCTGGGACTGACCATTCCGCCCGAGATGCCCGAACGGTTCGAACGGCTGCTGGTGATGAACACGGCGATCCCCACCGGGCAACCGGCAGGCCCGGGGTTTGATGCGTGGCGCGCGTTCAATCGCAGCCAGCCCGATCTTGATATTCCCGGCCTGTTCAAGCGCGCCCAAGTGGGGCTGAGCGATGCCGAGGCGGCGGCCTATGGCGCGCCCTACCCCGATGCGCGCTACAAGGCCGGAGTGCGGCGCTTCCCCGAACTCGTAATGACCAGCCCCGACATGGAGGGCGTGGCCGAAGCGAAGCGCGCGGCCGCGTGGTGGCAGACGGAATGGACCGGACCCAGCTTCATGGCCGTCGGTATGATGGACCCAGTGCTCGGGCCAGAGGTTATGGCGCATCTGCGAACCACGATCCGGAACTGCCCACCGCCGCTCGAGATCGCCGACGGCGGCCATTTCGTGCAGGAGCGCGGCGATGTGATCGCCAAGGCCGCACTCGAAGCATTTGGCCTATAGCGCAGTGCCCCGACCCCCTCCCCCGTCAGGGAGAGGGCCGGAACCTCGGGAAACTCAATCGAACAAGCTGGAAACCGAGCTTTCGTCGGCGATGCGGCGCACCGCCTCGCCGATAAGCGGAGCGATGGTGAGCACGCGGATGCGGCTCGAGCTCTGCGTGGCCTCGGTCGGCAGGATCGTGTCGGTGATGACAAGTTCCTTGAGTGCTGAACGGTCGACCCGCGCCACCGCGCCGCCCGAAAGCACGCCGTGGCTGATATAGGCAGCGACGCCCTTGGCGCCGCCGTCCATCAGCGCTTGCGCGGCATTGCACAGCGTACCGCCCGAGTCGATGATATCGTCGATCAGGATGCACATGCGATCCTTCACGTCGCCGATGATGTTCATCACCTCGCTCTGGCCGGGCCGGTCGCGCCGCTTGTCGACGATGGCGAGCGGCGCATTGTCGAGCCGTTTGGCAAGCGCACGGGCGCGCACCACACCGCCGACATCGGGTGAGACGACCATCAGGTCCTGCCCGCCGTAGCGGGTCTGGATATCGGCAGCCATCACGGGGGCGGCGAAAAGGTTGTCGGTCGGGATATCGAAGAAGCCCTGGATCTGCCCGGCGTGGAGATCGACCGCAAGCACGCGGTCGGCCCCGGCGGTGGTGATCAGGTTCGCGACGAGCTTGGCCGAAATCGGCGTGCGCGGGCCGGGCTTGCGGTCCTGCCGGGCATAGCCGAAATAGGGGATGACAGCGGTTATCCGGCGGGCCGAAGCGCGGCGCAACGCATCGGTGCAGATCAGCAGTTCCATCAGATTGTCGTTTGCCGGATAGCCGGTCGACTGGACAATGAACACGTCTTCGCCGCGCACGTTCTCGTGGATTTCGACGAAGACTTCCTCGTCGGCAAAGCGGCGGACCGAGGCTTCGGTCAGCGGCAGTTCGAGATAGGCGGCGATGGCGCGGGCCAGCGGCAGATTGCCGTTGCCGGACATGATCTTCATGGGCTCCCGATTCCCTCGTGGCTGGCCGGTGCATTGGGCGGTTGCAACGGCGCCTTAGCCCAAGATGACAGCATTGCAACGTTTGCACCGGTGGTTTTACACGAAGGTGGATATTGGAGGGTTGTCCTTGAACAGGGCAGCCATTGCCGCCTAGGTACCGACATATGGCCGATACACTCACGATCACCCTCGCCCAGCTCAACCAGAAAGTCGGCGATCTGGCCGCGAATGCGGCGGCAATGCTTGCCGTACGCGCGCAGGCAGAGGGCAGCGATCTCATCGTCTATCCCGAGATGCAACTGATCGGCTATCCGCCCGAGGACCTGATCCAGAAGCCGGCGCTGATCGAACGTGCGGCGATCGCGCTCGAGGCGCTGGCTGTCGCGACCGGGGATGGCGGGCCGGCCATGCTGGTCGGCTCGGTGTTCGTGCGCGACGGGGCGCTGCACAACGGGGTCGCGCTGCTCGAGGGCGGCAAGGTCGCGGCGGTGCGCTTCAAGGTGGAACTGCCCAATTACGGCACGTTCGACGAGAAGCGCTACTTCCTGCCTGGCCCCTTGCCCGAGCCGGTGCCGTTCAAAGGTGTGCTGCTGGGCCTGCCGATCTGCGAAGATATCTGGCAGCCGGATGTGTGCCGTCATCTGGCGCAGCAGGGTGCGGAAATCTTCCTCTGCGTCAACGGCAGCCCTTACGAGATCGACAAGGACGAACTGCGCATCGACGGCGTTGCCAAGCGCCGCGCGATCGATACCGGCATTCCGCTTGCCTACCTCAACCGCGTGGGCGGGCAGGACGAGGTGGTGTTCGATGGCGCAAGCTTCGTCGTGGGCCCCGAAGGCGCGCTTTGGGTGCAGATGCCGGACTGGGAAGAAGCCGTGGTCGATACGGTATGGCACCGCGTGCCATCGGGCGCAGGGCACCGCTGGCGCTGTGAGCCGGGCGTGGTCTGCGACCTCGCCGAGCATCCCGAGGACATCTACTGCGCGATGGTGCTGGCGCTGCGCGACTATGTGAATACCAACAAGTTCCCTGGCGTCGTGCTGGGCCTTTCAGGCGGGATCGATTCGGCGATCTGTGCGGCCATCGCGGTCGATGCGCTGGGGGCCGAGCGCGTGTGGTGCGTGATGATGCCGAGCGCCTATACCAGCGCCGAAAGCCTTGAGGATGCGGCCGGATGCGCCGCAATGCTGGGCGTGCGGCTCGATACGATTGCGATCACGCCTGCGGTCGATGCCTTCGCTGAGATGCTGGCCCCTGCGTTTACGGGACGCCAGCCGGACCTTGCCGAGGAAAACCTGCAATCGCGCATTCGCGGCACGACCCTGATGGCGCTTTCGAACAAGTTCGGGCCAATGCTGGTGACCACCGGCAACAAGAGCGAGATGAGCGTCGGTTACGCAACGATCTACGGCGACATGAACGGCGGATACAACCCGCTGAAGGACGCCTACAAAACCACGGTCTTTGCCATCTCGCGGTGGCGCAACGCAGCGCGGCCCAAGATCGGGCTGGGGCCGGAAGGTCCGGTAATGCCTGAGCGGATCATCACCAAACCGCCCAGCGCCGAACTGCGCCCGGACCAGAAGGATTCGGATTCGCTGCCCGATTACGAAGTGCTCGATGCGATCCTGCTGGGGCTGGTGGAGCACGAGAAGAGCGTCGATCAAGTCGTGGCCGACGGGTTTGACCG
>JBJXEK010000342.1:0-3815 GCA_046155055.1 Novosphingobium sp.
CGGGTAACCCCGTTCATGTCCCGCAGCTCAGTACGGCAGGCCCAAGGCTGGTTTAAGCGCCCGGGCCTGATGCGGCGTGTGAAAGGGATGAGGGAGAATACCTAAACGTCGGCCGAATTACCGAAACAGGGTGCGTTTCAGCGCCGCAGCAAGCCGACTTTCCCGGGGAACGTAAGAAGCAGAGGGGGGTGTCTTCACGAGCTTGCCGACAATCCGGCATCGCTTACAGGCGCGATCCGCGCTAAAGGAAACACCCCATGAAGAAGTTGATGATCGGCGCGGCAATTATCGCCCTCACTCTCGGCTCGGCGGCGGGGGCATCTATCTCGTCCACCAGATACAAGGGGCACGAACTGGCCAAAACCGTGAAAATCACGCTGGTTAAGGCCCGAGCAGCCGCGCTCAAGGCCCGTCCCGGCAAGATCATCGATCAGGAGCTTGAAAAGGAGCAAGGCGGCTCGGGCATGCGTTATTCCTTCGACATCAGGAGCAAAGGCAAGGCCATCGAAGTCGGCATCGACGCGATGACCGGCGCGGTTCTGAAAAACGGCGCTGAAAACAAGGGAAAGGAAGCCAAGGAAACGGCAATGGAAAAGAAGCACTGAGGCCGGGCCGGAAGGGCCGTGTCTGGATTGCAGCACGGCCCTTCCCAGTGCTTGCCCTCGCCGCCAATCTTCGGTCTAAGCTTGGCGCATGTCGGCGTCCGCCCTTCCCGCGCTTCACGCCAGCCATTCCGGGTGCTGGCTGCGCGACGTGCATGGCACCAGGCCAATCGGCAAGGGCGAGGCGATCATGGCTGCGGCCGACACGCCGCTGCTGCTGCTCAATGCGCCCTTGGTGGCGAGCCGGCTGGGCTACCCCGATCTGTCCGGACTTGATCTGCTCGAGCTTTATGCCTTCATCCACCCCGCACGCTTCGTTGTGCCCACGCCAAAAGGACTTGCGCAGGCGCTGGGGCTCGCCGAGCCCGCTGCCGACGACGGTGTACCGGGACTGCTCCAGCGGGCGGCAGAGGCGCTGCTGGCGACGTGTGAGAGCCCCCAGTGGGCCGAGCGTGAAGGTGCCTGGAGCGCGCTGCAGACCATGGTGCGGTTGCGCTGGCCCTGGGCGCTCCTGCTCGCCCCCCGCATTGCCCAGCCGGAGAAGGCCGAACGCTGGCTGTTCGCGCGTCTCCCCGAATGGGAGGAAGCGCCCGAGCGCCCCCAGCCCGCGCAAATTGCGCTGAACGAAGCCGACATCGCCGAGCGGCTCGCGGCGCTGACGGGTAGCGGCGCGGAGCAGCGCCCGGCGCAGAAGGCCTTTGCCAGGGCGGCGGGTGACATGTTTGCCCCGCGCCGCGCGCAGCGCCAGCCGCATATGGTCCTGGCACAGGCGGGCACCGGCACCGGCAAGACGCTGGGCTATCTCGCGCCCGCGTCGATCTGGGCCGAGCGGTCGGGCGGCACGGTCTGGGTTTCGACCTTTACCAAGGCCTTGCAGCGCCAGCTGCGCCGGGAAAGCCGCCTTGCCTTTCCCGCTGATCGCGCACTTCAGGCCGGGCGCAGCGGGCCGCCGGTGGTGGTGCGCAAGGGGCGCGAGAACTACTTGTGCCTGCTCAATCTGGAAGATGCGCTGCAAGGCGGTTTTGCCGGGCGGCCCGCGATCATGGCGCAGCTGGTGGCGCGATGGGCGGCCTATAGCCAGGACGGCGACATGATCGGCGGCGATCTGCCCGGCTGGCTCGGCACCTTGTTCCGCAAACGCGGGATCGCGGCGCTGACCGACCAGCGCGGCGAATGTGTTTACGCCGGGTGCCCGCATTTTCGCAAATGCTTCATCGAACGCGCCGCGCGCGCCTCGGTGGGGGCCGAACTGGTGATCGCCAACCACGCGCTGGTGATGATCAACGCGGCGCGTGCGCGTGAACCGGCGCAGCGGCCGACACGGATCATCTTCGACGAAGGCCACCATGTGTTCGAGGCGGCGGATTCGACGTTTGCCGCCGCACTGACCGGCGCCGAGACGGTGGAACTGCGCCGCTGGGTGATCGGGCCGGAAGGCACCTCGCGCGGGCGACGACGGGGCCTTGCCGCGCGGCTGGCAGACGTTGCCAGCTACGACGAGGACGGCGCGAAAGCGATTGCCGACGCGCGCGAGGCCGCCACCGCGCTGCCCGGCGACGGCTGGCTGCCGCGTATTCTGGAAGGTGCGCCGTTCGGGGCCATCGAAGAGCTGCTCGCCGAGACGCGCGCACTGGTGCTCGCGCGCGACGAGAGCGGCGGGCAGGAAGCGGGCTATGGGCTGGAGACCGAGGCCGCACAGCTGGGCGGTGCGTTTGTGGAGGTTGCGGGCCGCGCGCAGGAAGCATTGGAGGCGCTGCGCCAGCCGCTGATCCGGCTCGGCATGCGGCTGGAAGCGTTGATCGAGGACGGGCCGGACTGGCTCGACGGCCCGGCGCGGGCGCGGATCGAAGGCGCGCGCGGCGCGATCGGGTGGCGCGCCGATCTGCTCAGCGGCTGGATCGGGTTGCTGGCGCGGCTGGGCGGGCCGGGTGATCCCGAGTTTGTCGACTGGCTGGAAGTCGAGCGCTCGGAGGGGCGCGAGTGGGATATCGGGCTGCACCGCCATTACCTTGATCCGATGAAGCCGTTTTCCGAAGCGGTTCTGGCCGGCGCGCACGGGGTGATGATGACCTCCGCCACGCTGACGGACGGCGAGGATTGGGACAGCGCGGTGCTGCGCAGCGGCGCGCCGCATCTGGAGGTGGCGCCCAAGCTATTCGCCGCACCGAGCCCGTTCGACTATGCCACGCAGGCCGAAGTCTTGATCGTGACCGACGTGCCCAAGGGCGATATCCCCGCGCTCGCTGCCGCCTATGGCCGGTTGATCGAGGCGGCGGGCGGCGGCGCGCTGGGGCTGTTCACCGCAATCCGGCGGCTGCGCGCGGTCTATGGCCGGATTGCCGACCGGCTGGCGCGCGGCGGACTTGCGCTGTTTGCCCAGCATGTCGATCCCATCGACACGGGCACTCTGGTGGACATTTTCCGTGACGATCCGAAGGCCTCGCTGCTTGGCACCGATGCGCTGCGCGACGGGGTAGACGTGCCGGGCCATTCGCTGCGGCTGGTGGTGATGGAGCAGGTGCCCTGGCCCAAGCCATCCATTCTCCACCGCGCGCGGCGGCTGGCCTACAAGTCCGGCGGGCAAGCCTATGACGACCGCATCATCCGTGCGCGGCTGGCGCAGGCGTTCGGGCGGCTGCTCCGTTCGGCGGGAGACAAGGGGCATGTCGTGGTGCTTTCGTCGGCGTTCCCCTCGCGCCTGCTGAGCGCTTTTCCGCCGGGCACGCCGGTGCGGCGGGTCACCCTGGATGCGGCTTTACAAAGTGTGGCTGGCGGTGTTTCTGGCGCGGTGGCTGCGCCACACCCCCATGTAGATGAGAGCCGCACTTGAAAACTCTCGCCCTGCTGCGCCACGCCAAGTCCGACTGGTCCGACGCACGGGCACGTGATTTCGACCGTCCGCTGAATGCGCGCGGGGTGCGGGGCGCGCAGGCGATGGGGCAGTATATCAAGAGCACCGGGCTGCGCTGCGAGCGGGTGATTGCCTCGCCCGCGGTGCGCGTCGCTGAAACCATCGAGGAAGCGAGCAAGGCCTGGGGCCACAGCTTTCCGGTGGAATGGGACCGACGCATCTATCTCGCCAGTTCGGCCACGCTGATCGACTTGCTGCGCGAGATCGCGGGCGAGCCCGAAAGCGTGCTCATGATCGGCCACAATCCGGGGCTGGAAGACCTGATCTTCGACCTTGTGCCCGACGACGGCACCAGCCCGCTG
>JBJXEK010000343.1:0-4857 GCA_046155055.1 Novosphingobium sp.
GGTGGAGAGGATAAACCGATGAACGCTACCGTGGCTGAACGCGCCAATGATCGCCCCTTGATGCAAACCATCGAAATGCTGAGCGAAAGCCAGCAGGCCGCGATCCGGGCGATCCCACCGCATGACAACGCGCCGATTCTGGCGATCGATCACAAGCGTCCGGTTTCGATGTTCATCGGCGACGATTTCTTCCAGCTCGAACAGCAGCGCCTGTTCCGCCGCCAGGCCGTGCCGATCACCATCTCGGCCCGGATTGCGGAACCCGGCAGTTCAGTCGCGCACGATGGCTATGGCACCCCGCTGCTCGTCACCCGCGACAAGGACGGCAAGGCCCACGTTTTCCTCAATGCCTGCACCCACAAGGGAGCCAAGCTGATCGACGGCTGTGACGTGGCCAAGGGCAACCGTCTAACCTGCCCCTATCACGCCTGGACCTTTTCGACAGACGGCAAACTGGTCGGCGCGGCGCGGCCCGAAACGTTCACCAATCTCGACAAGGGTGCGCGTGGACTGGCCGAGCTGCCCAGCCTCGAGGCCGGCGGGATCATCTGGGCCATGCTCGACCGCCATGCCGAGCCTGATTTTTCCGGTGTGGACGAGCAACTCACAGCCGATTTCGCGGCCTTCGACCTGCCAGACCTGCATGTCTATGGGCACAAGACCTTCCACCTCAACGCCAACTGGAAGCTGGTGCTGGAACCGTTCCTGGAAGGCTACCATGTGCAGCGGCTCCATGCCCGCACGGTCGGCCCCCTGTTCGCGGACGTACCCAACGTGGTCGACAAGCTGGGGATCAACATCCGCCAGATTTCGGGCAAGCTGAACTTCACGCCCGATTGCCTCGACATTCCGGGCGAGAATATCCACGCGTCCGTCACGCACGCCTACAACATATTCCCGAACTGCGTGGTGGTCACCAGTCCATACTACATCAGCGTGATGTTCCTGATGCCGACGGCAGCAGACAAGACCACGGTCGACTATTTCATGCTGACCCGCCGCCCGCCCGACAATCCCAAGGGCGCGGCGCTGTATCAGAAGTCCTATGACATGATCGTCAGCGTGTTTGGCGGTGAAGACTTCTACGCGGCGGAAATCAGTCATGCCGGGCTCAGCACCGGAGCCATCGAGGAGACCGTCTATTCCGGCCTCGAAGCAACGATCCCCGTCTACTACGGCATTCTCGACAGCGTGCTGGCGCGCTGAGCGGCCAGCAGTTCGGCCTTGTCCTGAAAGCGGTAGTAGAGCGACGGCGCCTTCACTCCGATCGGCCGCGCCACGGAATTGAGGCTGAAGTTATCAAGCCCATCCGCATCGATCGCGGCCAAGCCGGCCTTGGTCGATGCCGCCCGGGTAATCAAAGCTTGCTTCGGACGGCCCAAAGCTACCCTTTCCGGTCGAGCGGTTACCGCCCGCCGACATTGCCCGCATGTGCCGCCAGTCAGAGCGGGATGGCTCCGGCAGGCGCCTCGGGATAGCGCTGCCGCAGCGCCAGCTTGGTAATCTTGCCGCTGAACGTGCGCGGCAGCGGTTCCGGATGCGCAATCAGGAACCGGGGCCGCTTGTAATCGGCCAGCCGCTCGCGGCACAGCGCCCGCAGCGCGTCGAGATCGACCCCGGCGAGGTTGGATGTGACCAGGATGGGCACCTCTCCCCAACGGGCATCCTTCACCCCGATCACCGCGATGTCTTCCAGCCCGGCGAACCCGCCAAGCGCCTTTTCGATTTCGGCGGGATAGACGTTGAGCCCACCCGAAATCAGCATATCCTTGGTCCGGTCTACGATCTTCAGATAGCCATCCTGATCCATCACGCCAATGTCACCGGTGTGGAGCCAGCCGCCCGCCAGCGCCGCCGCCGTCTCGTCGGGGCGGTTGATGTAGCAGGTCATGATCGAAGCGCCGCGCACCCAGATCTCGCCGGATTCGCCCGGCTGCGCCTCGGTGCCGTCATCGCGCATGACCCGCACATCCAGATTGGGCATCGGCAGCCCGGCGGAACCGATCCGGCTGAGCGCCTCGTCCGTGGTCAGGATCGTGATATACGAACCGGCGGATTCGGTCTGCCCATATCCCTGCGACAGATGCACCCCGCGTTCCTGCCAGCGCCGCAGCAATTCCATGCTGACAAACTGTCCGCCTGTGACCGCGCGGCGCAGCGACGACAGGTCAGCCTCGGCAAAGCGCGGGTGGCTCATCATCATTTCGTACAGCACAGCAACGCCTTCGATCGCGGTAATCCGTTCGCGCTCGATCATGTCCAGCATCGTTTCGGCGGTGGGCTTGGACAGGAAGTAAGTGGTCTGCCCGGACTGGATACCGTCGCGCAGGAAGAACACCGATCCGGCGGTATAGGCCATCGGCATCGGCAGCAGCATCCGGTCATCGAACGACTGGCGCACGACGTAAGTCTTCGCCGCACCGGCGGCATAAATCGCCTGATGGCTCATCGCGGCGCCCTTTGGCAGGCCGGTGGTGCCGGATGTATAGCAGATCATCGCGATATCCTCGCCGCTGACCGCCACGCCGGGATCGGCTGGATCGTCCGCCAGCACCTCGGCGAAGCTGGCATAGCCCGTCACCGGAGTAGTGGTCACCACTTTGACCCTGCCAGCGTAGTCGCCAATCCCGGCGAGCAGCGGCAGCAAGACTTCGTCCGCGACGACCACCGTCAGCGCCGAATCCGTCACGGGATGGTGAATTTCATCGGGGGTATAGCGCACATTAAGCAGGACGATCGCCCCACCCGCCCGCAGCGTGCCAAGCATCGCCACAGGAAAGGCCAGCTGGTTGTACATGAGCATCCCGACCCGATCACCGGGGCGGAACCCTTGCGCGATCAGGCCGTTTGCAAAGCGGTTGGCCTGATCGTTCAGTTCGCGCCAGGTCAGTGCCTGCGCGTCCACGACCACCGACTTGGCATCGCCGCGAACCCGCGCCCAATAGGCCAGGTTGCGGATCAGGTTGTCACCATGCCCGATGGCAGGACGGCGTCCCGGTTGCGGCTGGCCTTCGTCCTGTGTCCCAGCCATGCCCCCGGTCACTGCGAGTCACCCAGGCCGAACTCCGCCCGGACGCGCGCGGTGTGTTCGCCCAGTTCCGGCGCGAGCGGGACCGCAAAGTCCTGCCCGGCAACACGGATCGCGCTGGAGGTCAGCGTCAGCGCGCGCCCGTCGGGCAATTGTACGGCATAGGTGTTGGGACGCGCCGTGAAGTGTGGATCGGCGATCACGTCCTCGAACGTGTTGACCGGCATCGCCGCGACATTCTCCTGCGCGAACGCCGCCAGCCATTCATCACGCGTGCGCGTGGCAAGGATCGGCGCAAGCACGGCGTGGACTTCGGCATCCTCATGCCCGGTCGGCTCGGCGCGGGTGTAGATCCCAGCCAGGTCTGGCCGGCCGATCACCTTGAGCAGGGCCTGCCAGCTTTTGTCGGTATACGTCATCAGGAACAGGATGCGGCCGTCACTGCACGCATAGTTTTCCATCCGCGCCCACAGCCGCATCCGGCCGCTGGCATCCAGGAACCCGGCGCGGTCTTGCGTCACGGCGGGATTGAGCAGCGGGTCGAGCGCTTCCGGCATCCAGTGCGCCGCGCATTCCGCAGCCGCGACTTCCAGCGCAACGCCTTCCCCCGTCCGCCGCGCCCGCAGCACGCCGCAGACCACCGCGAAGGCCGCTTCAAGGCCGTAAGCATACATCCCGACCGAGGTCGGCTGACGCCCCGCCGCGCGGGTGATGTCATCGCCAACCGGCAGGCCCAGCCCGGCGAAGGCATCGAACGACGGGCCGTGCGAGGCCAGCTTGGCGTAAGGCCCGGTTTCCCCCATACCCGACAGCGAGCAGAACACGATCCGCGGGTTGACTGCGCGCAGCGCCTCAAAGCCCAGCCCCAACCGCTGCATCACGCCCGCGCGCATTCCTTCGATCACGACATCGGCCTGGGCGGCCAGTTTCAGGAAATCGGCGACCCCGGCGGGTGTCGACAAGTCGATCGCCACGCTCTCCTTGCCCCGGTTCCAGCGCAAATGGAGATAGGAGAACCCATCAGGCCCGCCGACCGCATACAGGCTTGCGCGCCGGACGGGGTCGCCGCCGTCCGGGTCTTCGACCTTGAGTACCCTGGCCCCCATGTCGGCCAGCCGGCCGCCCAGCGCATCGGGCCCAAAGTGCGCAACCTCAAGGACCAGCAGGTCCGCCAACAGATCGTATGCCATGTCTTTCGTATTCTCCCGGCCAGACCGTCTTGTGCGGTTCCGGCGCCGCAACGCGCGTAAAAGATCCCGGCCGCCCCGCAGGGCACGAGCGGGCAAGAGAGCTACCGCATGATTAGCGTGCCCGGTCCGCTCACGCCGCCGTCGAGGTCCTTGAACAACTGCCGGTGCAGATGCTGCGCGGACTTTTCGTTGCGGGCATACGTATAGGTTCCGCCCGGCCAGGCTTCGGCATTGCGCTGGATGGTTTCCTCCATCGGGAAATCCTCCTCGGTCGCGGCGAAGCGCAGGATTTCCCAGCTGCGGTTGATGCGATCCTCGATTTCCGGGGTCATAATGCCCGATCGGACCATGAACCTAATCCGGACAGTGCACTGCGCGGCATCGGTCGGGTGCGGCCAGACGCTCCACAGTTCGACATGATCCGGCGCCTCGACGAAGATCGAGTTGGGATAGAGCATCATGACCGACGCCATGTAGCTCGAATTGGCTTCCGGCTCATCACCCGCGTCGACGATCTTCTTCAGGCGGCGGCGCGCCATGATCATCTTGCCGTGGCGGCCATAGTCGCGAAACACCATCGCGTGATTGATCGAGCGGGCGCCGACCCCGCCAGGCTTGTTGTGCAGGAACTGGGCGTGC
>JBJXEK010000344.1:0-19993 GCA_046155055.1 Novosphingobium sp.
TTGACCGTGTACCAGGCCGGATCGCCGAACAGGGTATGATTGCCCACATCCAGCAGGAATGTGGAGACGAGCACTGTCGCCACCAGCTTTTCGGGCTCGCCGCCTTTGCGAGCCGCGAACAGCGCAGTGGCAATCAGGCCGATACGGAGGATCCACAACCAGACCATCGCGCATCAGTATCCGCTGCTGTCCCGGCAAATCCGCGTCATGCGGCATGCATGGCAGCGGTGAGCTCAGCGTCGGAAACCGCATCATCGGCCAGAAGCGCTGCGGGCGGGCACTTGTCATTGCCGCCGCAGGTTTCGACCGAGATGGCGCTGAGGCGGCCGTGCACGCGGGCAAGCTCGCCGCCGGCATCGACCATGGCTTGCTGGCTCTTGACCAGGCGCATCAACGCTTCCTGACCAAGGAACGGGGCCACGCCGGTCTCACGCCGCGCACCGATCATTGTGGTGAGCAGCCTTGCCTGCCGTATAAGGGCCTCGTCGAGCGCGGCCTCGGCCTGGTGCAGGTCGCGGGCAATACGCAGCTGGGCAACCGAAAGCGACATTCCGGTCTCAGGCTTGGTAACGAATGCAGTCATTGTTGTCTCTCCAAAGTTGGAGCCCCCCCGGGCCCACTGGCTAACCGAACCAGGAGAGGTCAGACGTGATCAATGAGCGATGATTTGCGAAAGCTGCGCGAACATCGCGAGACCGCCCATCACGATCAGGATCAGGAACATGGCAAGGACCGATATGGTCCCAAGCCTTATGTACGTTCCAAACGGCCCGTCGAACATCTCCGGGAGGACATGATGGTAGGTCTCCGCCGCTGTATCCCCGCCGCGATGCGCGCCCTTGGGCAGCACCTCACGGCGGGTCATCAACGGTGATTGCAAGTCCGTCAGATCATCCTGTGCCGAGATGTGCGGGACATCGGCCACCGGTGCGACGTCGGAAAAGCCGTATATGGATCGTTCGTATATGGTTGGAATTAGGCCTGAATCGACCAGAAGACGGCGATAGGCCTGTGCAACCTCGCTTCGCGAGGCGACACCGAGCTTTGCCCGTGCCAGCATGATCCGCTGGTCGACGGTGTGGGGTGAGATCTTGAGCGTGCGGGATATCTCTTTCGAGGTCTTGTGCTCGATGAGCAGGTCCAGCACATCGCGCTGCTTGTCGGTCAACGCCGCGAGATTGGCCAAAGCAAGCACGGCCTGCGCACTCAACGAATCGGTGACGATAGGAAGCGAGAGGGCAACATTCTGTTCAGTCTCACCCATTCCGTCCTACCAAAACTTCCCTTAACACCATTGCGGATGCAAAAATGGCGGAATAATGATCCCACTGCAAGGACAAGTCGTGCCCCCTATCCAGTTAAATCATATTAATTGCTGGTTCCAAAAAGGTAAAAAATCTACTAACCTTAGTTAAAACTAGAGATAGCGGGAGATTGGGTACGTGGAGAAGAGGCGCATGTTCGCAAGGCGGACGGGCAAGGCTTTGGCCACGAGCCGGGCGGCGCTTATCGTCGTTTTTATCATGGCTCTATGGATCACCCCCGCTGAATCGGCGGACATGCAGGGGACAAACGTTCAGACGGCCACCTACCTCTTTTTGTCGATATACCTCGCCGGATCCCTGGCTATGATCGTCGTTGCCTGGACAAGCTGGTGGCACGAGTACCGCCTCGCCCTGGCGGCCCATGCCATCGATATCATCGCGCTGCTGGCAGCCGTTTATCTCTCCGAGATCCAGAAGACCGGGTTCAACAGCCCTTACCCGACCATCACCGCCTTCCTGCTGGCGAGCGCGGCACTGCGCTGGGGGTGGACGGGCGTGGCATGGACGGCCCTGGGGCTTACGGCGCTGAGCGCGTCCTTCGGCGTGGGCTTTTATATGCTCGACCTCGGCATCGATCCCTACCGCTTCGGCCGGCGGCTGATGTATTTCGGCGTCTTTGCGATAACCATGGTATGGCTGAGCGCCGAACAGCGCACCATGCGTGCCGTCCCGATGCCGAAAACGCCAGGCAATGCTGGCGAACGGCGCACGGCGGTGCTGATCGACATGCTCGCCTTTGCCCGAACCACGCTGCATGGCTCCGGGGCTGCGATCGCGGTCTCGCGCGGGGAAGAACCCTGGTACGAGGTCCTTCAGGATACGGGGGCCGCAGTGGTTTTCGACCGCATCGGGCCCAATGCGCTTGAAGGCAGCTTTGGCGAACCCAATTGCGCTGCACTGATCGACCTGCCCCGCGCGCGGCGGATCGTGGCCCACCCCCGCACGTTCCCGGTCGCGGTGACTGGCGCCTTTGCCGCGCCGCTTGCAGCGCATTGCAAGGTGGACGAAGCATTACTCGTGGACTTCGACACCGCCGCCGGCCCTGGTCAGCTGCTGGTCTGGGGCATCCCCGACATGTGCGTCGATGATCTTCCTCTGGCCGAGGCAATGGGGCGCCATCTCAGCACCGAGCTCGACCGCGAAAACATGGCCGAAATGGCGCAGGCCGCCTCGGCTGCCTTGCTGCGCGATGCCCTCGCGCGCGATCTTCACGACAGCGTGGCGCAGTTCCTTGCAGGAACGCTGTTCCGGCTGGAAGCTCTCACCCGTTTAATCCGCGAAGGCCACGATCCGATCAGCGAGGTCCTGGACCTGAAAACCGCGCTGCGCCGCGAACAGGGCGAGCTGCGCGCAACGATCCAGCGCCTGCGCCGCGGGGAGGAAGGCGACCGGCGCACCGATCTGGTCGAGGAACTCGAAACGCTGCTCGGCGAAATGGGCCATCACTGGCGCCTGGCGGTGCGGCTGGACTGCGCGGTGCGGCCACTACCGGTCTCGATCGGAATGGCCCACGAACTGCGCCAGGTGCTGCGCGAGGCTGCCGCCAATGCCGCGCGCCACGGCAAGTGCCGCGAGATGGTCGTCGCTGTTGCGTTCGAGGAGGCGCAGATCACGCTCACCATTGCCGACGACGGCCAGGGTTTCGGCAGGGATGAAGTGGTCCGCCGGCCGAGATCGATCAGCGAACGGGTCGAGGCGCTGGGCGGAACGATCAAAATCTGCGATAACACGCCGGGCGTTCTGCTCACCATCGTCCTCCCGCATAGGAATGAGCAATGATACCGGTACTTGTCGCCGACGACCATGGCTTCATTCGCGCCGGGGTGGAAGCCGTGCTGCGGGGAAGCCGGTTCGAGATCGTCTCCGCCACCGCCAGCGGCGAGGAAACGCTCGCCGCGATCGCCACGCACGATCCTGCCATCGTGCTGCTCGACCTCAACATGCCGGGAATGGACGGGGTGCAGACCCTGGAGACGCTGCGGGCCAGGGGTGACAAGCGGCCCGTCATTCTGCTTACAGCCGGGATCAACGACCGCCAGCTGCTGGCCGTGATGCGCGCCGGGGTGGACGGGATCATCTGCAAGGACGGGGCAGAGGGCGAGCTCATCGGCGTGCTTGAAACAGTGGAATCCGGCGCAAAGGCGATCGCCCCGGCCTTCCTGCAGCGCGCGCTCGATCTTTCGCTGGCACCCGAACCGACCGGGCCGCTCGAACGGCTCAACCAGCGCGAGCGGCGGATTGCGCGGCTGGTTGCACGGGGTCTGCGCAATCGCGATATCGGCACCGAACTCGGCATCGGCGAGGGCACCGTAAAGGTGTATCTGCACGCGATGTACCAGAAGCTGGGGATCGACAATCGCACCGAACTGGCGCTGCTCGCAGTCAGTGATCCGGGAGAATAAAGGTGATCAGGGCCAATCGCTTAAGCAAGGTTACGTAACGCACTGATACGGAATTGCGCGGCGGACGCCAAGCAGCCAATCCTGCCACGCATGGCCCTTTCCAATGCTGAGCGGCAGCGCCGCTACCGCCAGAACCTCAAGGCGCGCGCATCATCAGATGCCGCAGGCCATCACGCGCGGGTTGCGGCGGAACGCGCGGTGCAGGCGCTCTGGGCGTTTCATCAGCGCCCCGGCCCCGGCGGAATCGACTGGGCGGCGATCGATGGTTGCACGAGCCTGGCCGCCTATCGTTCGGAACTGGAGCGAAATCCCGGAAATCTGATCCAGGCCGCCCGCGCGTTTTTGCCTGACTTCGCAGGGCTTGTCCCGGCCGAGGCCCGCGCGATCGCTACGCTGATCGAGATGGCAGACGCACTGCGGCTCGCTCCGCGGCGGACCCTGCTCCCCGCTGCCGACGATTAAGCTTTGATGAAACCTTTTGTTTCATATAGTTATGGATCACTCGAAGCATTTTCCCCGTGATCGATCAACTTCCCCCCCAAAACCGCATCGCAGTTCATCGCTCAAACAGATCGTCCGGACGCAGCCAATGCCACTTGGGATCACTTTGTTTCGATTTACGTGTCATCTGTAACACTACTTGATTAGCCCATCTTGGGCGCGCTTTAAGATGAATTCGCGCTTGCTGGGCTGACATCGATGGGTTAGCCGCCGCGCGTCAGGGAGTGGTATGAGCGTTGACCGTCAGTTTATGCGGCTTTTCCTCAGGCGCTATCGCAGCGGTCTGATCCTTGTCGCCATCGCCAGCGTCATGCTGAACGTGCTCGTGTTCGCAGGCTCGGGCTATATGCTGCTGGTCTACGATTCGGTGTTGCCCAGCCGCAGCGTGCCGACGCTGATTGGCCTTTTCGGCATGTTGCTGCTGATCTATGCGTTCCAATCTGTGTTCGAGGGCATCCGCGGCGAGGCGTTGCTCGGCATTGCCAACGGGGTGCACGACGACCTGTTCGAAGCTGTGCACTATGCCACTGTCACGCGGCCCTTGCGCGCTGGGGCAGACAAGGGCGACGGGCTGCAGTTCACGCGCGACCTCGATTCCGTCCATACCTTCCTCGCCAGCCAGGGTCCGATCGCGCTGATCGATCTGCCCTGGGTGATCACTTTCCTGATTGTGCTGTTCGCGCTGCATTGGTGGCTGGGCCTGACCGCGCTGGCCGGGGTTTTCGTCATGGCGGGCCTCGCCATCTGGTCGAACAGGCGCACCCAGGCAGGATCGCGTGAGTTGGCAACGATCACCGGTCGCCGCTCGGCCGCTGCGCTTTCGGAAATACGCTTTGCCGAATCCGCGCTGGCGATGGGCATGCAGGAGCGGCTAGTGGCGCGCACCGCCGGCTGGGAAGGCAATTTCATCGAGGCGCAGTCCTATCTCTCGCGCACCGTATCGCGGCTTGGCGGAGCGAGCCGCTCGTTCCGCATGCTGCTGCAGTCGCTCATTCTTTCGGTCGGCGCGCTGCTGGTGATTGATGGCAAGGCCAGCGGCGGCGTGATCCTCGCCTCCTCGGTGCTCTCGGGCCGCGCGCTTGCGCCGGTCGATCAGGCCATCGCCAACTGGAAGGGCCTCGTCGCCGCGCGCGCCGGCTGGGGCCGCATCGCGCAGGCGGTGTCGACATTCCGCAAGCCTCCGGCCCGCAATGTGACGCTGGATCGGCCGTCCACCGAGCTTACCCTGCGCGACATCTGGGTCGCACCGCCCGGTACACAGCGCTTCACGCTTTCCGGTGTCTCGATGACACTCACCCCCGGCCAGGTGCTCGCCGTGATCGGCCCCAGTGCGGCGGGAAAGACCACGCTCGTGCGCGCCATTCTTGGCATCTGGAAGCCCAATCGCGGCGAAGTGCGGCTTGACGGCGCAACGCTTGACCAGTGGGATCCGGAAACACTCGGCAGCTATTTCGGCTATGTGCCGCAAACAGTCGATCTGGTGGACGGCACGATCGGCCAGAACATCGCGCGCTTCGATCCCGAGGCAACCTCTGAAGGGGTGATGGCGGCGGCCAAAGCAGCGGGGATGCACGAAGTGATCCTCGCGCTCCCCGATGGCTATGAAACCCCGGTTTCGGCGGGCGCGGTCGAACTTTCCGCGGGCCAGCGCCAGCGGGTTGGGCTGGCCCGGGCGCTGTATGGCGATCCGTTCCTGCTCGTGCTGGACGAGGCCAATTCGAACCTCGATGCTGCAGGCGACGCGGCGCTGGCCAGTGCCATTGCCGGGGTCAGGGCGCGCGGCGGCATTGTCATCATGATCACGCACCGCCCCGCTACTCTGGGGCCCTCGACTCATCTGGCGGTGATCAACAGCGGCCGGCTTGCCGATTTCGGCCCGCGCGACGAAGTGATGCAGCGGATGCAGGCCCAGAATCCGCAGGTTCAAGCCGAACCGGGTCGTCAGCCGCCTGGTGGTCCCGGCGGGAAATCGAACGGCGGCGCCAACAAGGAAACTGTGGCATGAACATGCCGACCACGATTCCGGATTCCGCGCGCCAACTTCTGCCGGTGTTCGGCGAAGAAGGGGGTGACAAGGCCAAGGCGCCCTGGCTGCTCAAGCGGCTCTTGCTTACGGTGGGCGGGCTGATGCTCGTGTTGTTCATTCTCGCTGCAGTCGTCCCGATGGGCGGCGCGGTGATCGGCGGCGGCTCGGTTGGGGTTGAATCGCGCGTGAAGCGCATTGCCCACCCGACTGGCGGCGTGATCAAGGCGATCTATGTCCGCAACGGCGAGCACGTGACAAAGGGCCAACTGCTGATGCGGCTCGATGACCGCGTGACCGGCGCGGACGCGATCTATTCCAACCTCACGGTTGAGCAGTTGCTGGCGCAGCGCGCCCGGCTGGAGGCGGAGCGGCTTGGTTCGGGCAAGATTGTGTTCCCGCCCGAGCTGACCGGGTCCGCCAACCCCAGTGCGCGAAAGGCGATGGCGGACGAAGCGCGGCTGTTCGGGATACGGCAGACCGAAGAAGCCGGACTGCGCGCCCAGCTCGCCGCTCGCGTTGACCAGTACAACCAGGAAATCGTCGGCTTTCAGGCCCAAATCGCCGCGCTTCGGCAGCAGCGCAAGCTTATCGAGCCAGAACGCCAGGGCGTGAAAGATCTTTGGGACAAGCAGCTCGTCACGATCAACCGGCTCAATCAGCTTGAGCGCACCGCAGTCGATCTTGATGGCAATGTCGGCTCGCTCGAGGCCCAGATCGCACAGGCCCGTGCCAGGATCACCGAAGCGCAGGAGCAGTCGATCCAGCTCGGCCAGACCCGGCGCGTGCAGGCCGGTACCGACCTTGCGCAGGTCAACACCGCGCTCAACCAGCAGCAACTGCGCAGCGTTGCCGCTTCCGACCAGCAGGATCGCAGCGAGATCCGCGCCCCCTACACCGGCGTGATCGAGAAGATTGCTTTCGCTGCGATCGGCGACGTGGTTCGCCCGGCTGAACCGATCATGGAAATCGTGCCGGACCGCGATGTCATGGTGGTCGAGGCGATGATCAGCCCCACTGACATTGACCAGATCATGAAGGGTCAGGTCGCGCGTGTGCGCTTCAGCTCGTTCAATCGAGCCACCACGCCGGAAATCCTCGGAAAGGTCACCTATGTCGCGACCGACCGTAGCGAGAATCCCGAGGCCAAGCAGGCGTTCTTCATGGTGCGGGTCGAAGTGGATCAGGCGGGGGTCAAGAAGGAAGGTCTGGCGCTGCGCAGCGGCATGCCGGCCGAAGTCTACATCGAGACCGGCGATCGCTCGCTGCTTTCCTACGTGACCAAGCCGATCACCGACCAGTTCATGCGTTCGTTCCGGGACAATTGAGCGCGCCGTGATGCAACTGATCCCGTCCGCTCGCCCTTTCGCCGCACCGGTCAACGCGCCCAGGCTCCGTCCGGTCTCGGGCCTGCTCGCGGCAACCGCGCTGGTCAGCGTCCTGTTTGCTGCGCTGGCTCCGGCTCGTGCCCAAGTGGCCACCGCTCCGGTTGCCCCCATGCAGGGCCCACCGGTCGGCGCGCCCACGAATGGCAGGTACGGCACAGACGACGCAGACAGCGGCGGTGATCGCGCTCAGGGAGATCCGGGTTCCTCGGACGCAGACCAAACTGACGGTGACCGCGCGCGCATTGCTGTGCGGCCCGAATTACCCGGTGATACGCCGGCCGATGTCGTCGCGCTGGCGGACGCCGGTGCGCCGGTCACCTCGCTGGCCGAGGCACTGCGGCTGGCCTATTGGACATCGCCCTCGCTGTTGGCCCAGCGCGCCACAGTCCGGGCCTACGATTATCGGATTCCGCAGGCCCACGCCGGATTCGGCCCGAAGCTCAATTACAGCCTCAGCGAGACCTGGACAAACGACCGTTTCGACCAGAGTTTGGGCCGGCCGGCGGTGTCCCGGTCCGGCTGGGCCACCGCCGCATCGGCCATCCTGACCCAGCCGTTGTTCACTTTCGGGCGCAATACCAGTCAGGAACGCAACTCCGCCGCACAGCTCGACTTCCAGCGGCAGGTGCTGCGCTCGACCGAACAGCAAGCGCTGCTCGATGCGATCACTTCCTATATCGGCGTGCTTCGGGACCGTGCTTCGGTGATCATCGCCAAGGACAACCTTTCCGCGCTAGAACGCCAGCTCAGCGACAACAAGGCCCGGCTGGCAGCGCACGAAGTGACCGTGACCGATGTCCAGCAGGTCTCTACCCGCGTCGCGCTCGGGCGCGCGCAGGTCTATTCGGCGCAGCGCGATGCCGCTTCTAGCGAAGCCTCGTTTCTGCGCATGGTCGGCGCGCCGCCGGGCGATCTGATCGCGCCCAATCCGCTGCAATTGCCGACACGCCAGCTGGAAGAGGCCTATGCCTACGCCGAGCTACACAGCCCTGTGATCCTGGCCGCACAGGCCCGCGAGAAGGTTTCGCGTTCCGGCGTGGCAGCCGCCAAAGCGGATCTCATGCCCCGGATCGATCTGCAAGGCAGCGCCAGCTACGGTTCGCAAAGCTCGTATAACGACAACTTGCACACGCGCGAAGTACGCGGGCAGTTCATCATCAGCGGGCCGATTTTCGAAAGCGGACTGCGTCAGGCACGCGTCGGCGAGGCAGTGGCGGCCAACGATGCGGACTGGCGACTGCTCGATTCAGCGCTGCGCGAAAGCCGGGCGTCGCTCGCCTCCTCGTGGAACGACTGGCAGGCCCAGCAGGCGGCTATCGCCAGTTACCGCGATGCGGAAGCCTCGGCCCGCGCAGCATATGAGGGCGCGATCCTGCAGCAGCGCGCGGGCCTGATCACCACGCTCGACGTGCTCGATCTGGCGCGCGAACTGCTGGTAGCGCGGAGCAATTCCAACACCGCCGTCGCCAACGCCTATATTGCCAAGGCACGGGTGCTGGCGTCCGCCGGTGCGCTCGAGCAAGCGTGGCTGATGCCCGACGCGGCGCGCTACAATGCACAGCGGCATTTCGACAAGGTCCGCCACCGCGGCGACATCCCGCTTTTAACCCCTGTCCTGCGCGCGATTGATGGCGCAGCGACGACCGAGGGCACCCGTCCACGCGCCGTGCGCGATCCGGCGGGCCGACGCACCGCGGCTCCCATCGTGATCCAGCCGGCCGACACGCTCGCGGGGCCGTCGCCCTACGGCCCGGCTCAATCTCCGGCCCCCCTGCCCCCAACGCAGCCCGCGCCAGAGCCCGCCAATCCCGCACCACCGAAGTAAAAGGCGGTAACAGGCAACGCGGCGCGCTTGATCGCCCAAAATAGTTCTCGCAACGGTGGAGCAGCAGGAGTAGCGGCGCGGCGATGGATACGATCTCAACGCAGGGCACGACCCAGGGTGAAATTCTCTCTCCCGCCAGTGAGAGTTCCGGCGCCAACGCAGAAGATACCGGTTCCCATAATTCGGGTGGAAACGAAGCCGGTCCGAGCGATGCCGGCACGCATCATCCCAACGAAAGCCTGGCCACTCTGGCGATGGGCGCGATTGGCGTGGTGTTCGGCGATATCGGCACCTCGCCGCTTTACTCGCTCAAGGAAAGCTTCATCGGCCACCATCCGCTCAGGGTGGATCAGGCGCATATCTTTGGCGTGCTCAGCCTCGTGTTCTGGACGATGATGGTGATCGTTACGCTGAAATACGTTTTTATGATCCTGCGCGCGGACAACAAGGGCGAAGGCGGCAGCCTGGCGTTGCTGGCGCTGGTCGGCCGATGCATGGGCGATTCCCGCTGGATGCCTGTCATGGTGATGCTTGGGCTGACGGCCACTGCGCTGTTCTTCGGCGATGCGATCATCACGCCGGCAGTCTCGGTGCTCGCTGCGGTCGAGGGGCTGAAGGTGGTCCATCCCGGGTTCGAGCGGCTGGTGCTGCCGATTTCGATCGCGATCCTCATTGGCCTCTTCGCGATCCAATCCCGCGGCACTGCGGCGGTGGGAAAACTGTTCGGCCCGATCATGGTGTTCTATTTCATCGTCATCGCCATACTCGGTGTCACCGGGATCATGCAGGCACCCGAAATCCTTTATGCGATCAACCCGGTCTATGGCGTAGAGTTCTTTCTGATCGATCCGATGCTTGCCTTTCTCGCACTCGGTTCAGTCGTGCTGGCGGTGACCGGCGCCGAGGCGCTCTATGCCGACATGGGCCATTTCGGCCGCCGCGCGATCACCGTGGCTTGGCTGTGGATTGCGTTCCCCTGCCTGCTGCTTAACTATCTCGGCCAGTGCGGAATGATGCTGCGCCACCCGGAAACGGTGCAGAACCCGTTCTTCCTGCTCGCACCGGAAAGCCTGCGCCTGCCGCTGGTGCTCCTCGCCACGATGGCAACGATCATTGCCAGCCAGGCGGTCATTTCGGGCGCTTTCTCGGTCTCGCAACAGGCGGTCCAGCTCGGCTATCTGCCGCGCATCCGCATCCAGCACACCAGCGCGAGCGCAGCGGGGCAGATCTACGTGCCGCTGGTCAACTGGGCGCTGCTCGTGCTCGTCGTGCTGCTCGTGCTGGGCTTCAAGACCTCGGGCAACCTCGCCTCGGCCTATGGTATCGCAGTGACGGGCACGATGTTCATCACCGCTTGCATGTTCGGCGTACTGGCGTTCCAAGTCTGGCGTTGGCCGCCGCTGGTTGCAGGGTTCTTTACCAGCCTGTTCCTGCTGGTCGACGGGGCCTATTTCGCGTCGAACGTGACCAAGATTCCCGATGGCGGCTGGTTCCCTCTGCTCGTTGCGGCGATCGCGTTCACCATGCTGACGACCTGGGCAACCGGCCGGCGCATTTTGCGCGAGCGGCTGGCTGAGGATTCGATGCCGTTCGACCTGTTCCTGAATTCTGTCTGCCAGAAGGTGCGGCGGGTTGCCGGTACATCGGTGTTCCTTGCCTCCAGCGCGGAAGGCATTCCCCCGGCGCTGCTGCACAACCTGAAGCATAACCACATTTTGCATGACCGGGTCGTGATCCTGACCGTAGAGACGCAGAGCGTGCCCCATGTTCCCCCGGCCCGGCGCCGCGAGGTGGAAGACCTCGGCTACGGCTTCTACCGCATGATCATCCGCATCGGCTTCATGGACGAGGCGGATATTCCCGCCGAACTGGGTGCCGAAACCCGTGCAGGCGGGCCGTTCAAGCCGATGGACACCAGCTACTTCCTCGCCCGCCAGACGTTGATCGCTTCCAAGCGGCCAGGCATGGCCATCTGGCGCGAGAAACTGTTTGCCTGGATGGTGCGCAACGCAGAAAGCGCGATGGTGTTCTTTCGCCTACCGACCAACCGGGTGATCGAGTTGGGCAGCCAGTTGGAAATCTAGACCCGCATTTCCACCACGTGATCCGCCAGCCGCGCTACCTCGGCGCGGTCGTGGCTGACGAGGAGGATCGGCAGGGCCAACTCGTCGCGGATCCGCTCGACCACGCGCAGGATCGCCTCGCGCCGGTTGTCGTCGAGCGATGACAGCGGTTCGTCCATCAGAAGAAAACGCGGGCCCGACAGCAGCGCACGCCCGATCGCGACCCGCTGTGCCTCGCCGCCCGAAAGCGTTCGCGGACGGCGCGCAAGCAGCGGCGCAATATCGAGGAATGCGCAGGCCTCCGTCAGACCGAGCCACCGCCGCTCAGGCGGAGCGAGCCGGTGGCCGTACAGCAGGTTCTCACGCACGCGGCGATGCGGGAACAGGCGCAGGTCCTGAAACACCATGCCGCAGGCGCGCCGTTCTGGCACAAGGTCAACCCCGGCGGCGGAATCAAACAGCACTTTGCCGCCCACCCCGATGTGCCCCGTTACCGGGCGGAGCAGCCCGGCAATCGCTTCGAGCACGCTCGATTTGCCGATACCCGAGGGCCCGACCAGCGCGGTGATACCGCCGGCGCTTGCAAAGCGGCAGGCAATCTCGCGATCGCCCCGCCGCACCCTGACATCAATCTCAAAGGACATGGCCGCCGCGTCCTTGCATCTGGCCATGCCCCGCCGACCGCGACAGCGCTTCTGACGCCACCAGCGCCGCCAGCGAGAGCGCCACCGAAACGGCTGCCAGCCGCCATACCGCGTTATCGCCGCCGGGCAGCTGGAGCGCGGCATAGATCGCCAGCGGCAAGGTGCGCGTCTCGTCAGGAATGTTCGAGACGAAGGTGATCGTCGCCCCGAATTCGCCAAGCGACCGCGCGAAGCCGAGCACCACGCCCGCGAGAACTCCCGGCGAGGCCAGCGGCAACGTAATCGTGGCAAAGGTGCGCCAAGGCCCGGCCCCCAGCGTGCGCGCAGCCGCCTCCAGCCGGGGGTCGACCGCCTCTAGCGAGAGGCGGATCGCGCGCACCATCAGCGGCAGCGCCATGACTCCGGCGGCAATCGCTGCACCGGTCCAGCGAAACAGCACGCTTAGACCGAGTGCGCCGAGCACCCGCCCAGCCGGTCCTGCGGGCGCGAAGGCGATCAGCAGCAGCCAGCCCACCACCACCGGCGGGAGCACGAGCGGCAGGTGGACCAGCGCATCAAGCAGGATCTTGCCAGGAAACCGAGCACGCGCCAGCACCCACGCGAGCCCGAAGGCCACTGGCAAAACGCCGAGGATCGCCGCAAGGCTGACCTCCAGCGAAAGCCTGACAATGCCCCATTCCTCAGCCGAAAGCCCCACGGCGGTCAGCGTGTACCGAAGCCAAAGCGGCCGAATACAGCCTTGCCTTGGGCCGAGACGAGGAAGCGGCGGAACGCTTCAGCATCGGGATCGGTTGCGGCGGCGAGACGCGCAACCGGATAAGTGATCGGCTTGTGCGCGGCGGCCGGTATCCATCCCGCCACGCGCACGGCCGGCTCGGCCCGCGCATCGGTCGCATAGACAATGCCAAGCGGCGCAGCCCCGCGCGCTACGAGTGCAAGTGCGGCGCGCACATTCTCAGCACGGGCGAGGCTGCCCTGCACGCCGGGCCAGACTTTCAGCGCGACCAGCGCTTCTTTGGCATAACGGCCTGCCGGCACCGCATCGGGATCGGCCAGCGCGAGCCGCCCGCCACCAAGTGCCGCCGCCAGCGCAAAGCCGGGCCGCACATCGAAGCGGACCCGGCTGCCCGCCGGGGCGACGATCACCAGCCGGTTGGTTAGGAACGAAACGCGTGTGCGCGGGGCGAGCAGGCCGCGCTGCGCCAGATAGTCCATCCACTCTTCATCAGCCGAAACGAACAGGTCGGCAGGCGCCTGGGCTTCGATCTGCCGTGCGAGCGCGGAAGATGCCGCAAACGACAGCACCGGGCGGGCATGGCCCTGTTTCGCCCAGGTATTGGCTGCCGCGGTGAGTGCTTCCTGAAGGCTGGCCGCCGCCAGGACGAGCGGGCCGCGCGGCTGCGCCGCAGCCGGGGCCGCAAACGTGAGGGCAGCAAGTGCGGTAAGTAGAAGTCTCAGATAAGTGGCCACGGCATAACCCCGATGCGATATTCGCCCGTATATAGTTTGGCTCGGCGAGACAAGCGCCTGCGCGCAGTTGCAGTGGGCCGAACGGTCATTGCAGAGTCATGCGAGACGTGAAATGGAGCCAGATCACCGATCAGCCCGGCATCCTGCGGCTGCGAAAGGACCCTTGCCCATGCCTCGTTTGCTTCGATCCCTGCTCGCCGGTGCTGCGCTTATGGCTGCGCCGTTTGCCGGACCGGCCGCGATCCAGGCGCAGGCCCAAGCACAGCCGGGATGGCGCGTTGCGACCGAAGTCAATCCGATCGGCCCGACTGACCGGGTCCACGGCCCGGCAAACGCGGCGATCAGCGTGATTGTCTGGCTCGATCCCGAGTGCCCCTATTGCAAGCAGTTTGGCCCGATTCCCGAAACCGTGGTCGATGCCGCAGGCGGGCGGGTCAACCTTGCGGTGCGGCTCTATCCGCTGCCGTTCCATGCCCCCAATGCGATGGTGGCCTCACTCGCGGCCTTGTGCGTGGGCGACCAGGCCGGTGACGCGGGGTATTACCGGTTCGTCGATAGCTGGCTCGCGCGCACCGGCAGCAATGGCGCGGGCCTGCCTGTGCAGCCCGGTGCGACCGCCGATCCGGTGGTCGAGCTCGCCGCCGCCTCGGGCGCGCGTGACCGCGCTGCGCTGGCCGCCTGCACCGCCGCGCGCAGCACCGCAGAACGGCTGGGCGAGGAGATGCGCGGCGCGCAGCGCGCGCATCTGGGCGGCACCCCGGCGATTGCGGTGCGCAACAATGCGAGCGGAAAGACGTTGATGGTCGATGGCGCGATCGGTGCCGAGGATCTGAGCGATGCCATCGACTATATGGTCAAGCAATCTGCAGGTTGAGCCCATCCGTTGCAGGGCCTTCTGCAGCAAGACCGGCACCGCCAAAAAAATGGCGGCCAATCCGAGGATCTGCCGCCAGTCGATAGGGATACAAACTAATCACCTGCCGAAACGACTGTGACATCTTTGGGTCTAGCAGAAAACACTTAATTTCGTCTGAATGACCGATACCGGCGAGAAAATGCGTTTTTCCGCCGGAAATCCTGCTCGAATCGACCGCCTCGCTTGCGATGCGGTGCGGGGCGGCTTTCTGCGTGCGGAAACAGCCCGAAGGCCAGACAGTAGGTTCACCCGCAGCCAAAAGAAAGGCGGCCCCGGTTTCCCGGAGCCGCCCAACTTGTGTCGTTACCGACCGACGCGGATCAGAGAGCCGCGAGGCCTGCGCCCGGGGTGCAGCTCGGGTTCGGCTGCGCTTCGGTGTAGGTCTTGGTCAGGGTCTTGGGGGTCGTGCCCTTGTAGTTGACAGTGGTGGGCAGCTTGACGCCCGTGGCTGCGGTGGAGGACGCAATCACGCCCGTGCCGACAACCAGACCAGTGGCCCCTGCGAAGACCTTACCCGGCAGACCATTCTGGATGTACAGATCGAGGGAGTTATCCTTCGGAACCGACGCCAGGAAGGTGTTGTAGATCGCCGTGGTCCAAGTCTTGTTCATCGGAGCGATGTTGTACTGGGTGCGGATACCCTGAAGGCCGGTCTTGATGCCGGTGTACAGGTTCTTCGACAGCTTGGCGTTCTTGCTGTCGACCAGCGTCTTGCCGAGCGCGCTCGTCAGGAAGGTGGTGACCGCGTTGCGGGTATCCGGGTTGGCGAAGCAGGTGCCGGTAACGAACTGGGTCGTACCGGTCATCGGGTAGCCGACCGAGGGGTTGGCGAGCGACGAACCGGCGCCGTACAGCGCGTTGTACCAATCAAGCGGGTTCGAACGGACGATCGCACCGGTGGAACCGGCCGAATACTTGCCGTTGGCCAGCGATTCCGGCGGAAGCACGGTCTTGCCGAAAGCGGCCTGCGCCGTGATGGCGTTCGCCAGGACGAAGCTGGGCTTCTTGCCGGTGCCATTGGCGAAAGTCGCGCCAACTTCGAGGCGCGCCGACGCGGTAACCGCGCCAACTGCCGGCATGACCTGGTCAGCCGAGATGTAGCCGATCTTGCCGTTGAAGAGGAGCGCGTCGGCCGAGGCTTCAGCGCCGGCACCCTTGATCAGCGCGCCCGGGGTGTTGACGCTGGACGAGTTGACCGCAGTGATCACGTTACCGCCGCCCGAAGCAACGATGAAACGGCCCGAACCACGGGTACCCGTAGCCGAAACAACCACACCTTCAGTCAGAGTGGGGTTGACAGCCGAAGGAACGAAACCGTTGGTCGCGTCCTTGTAGGCAATGCCGTTCAGCGACTGGCTGGAGCCAGCGAAGTTGGCAGCAGCGCTGCCCGGGAAGTAGTTCGTGTCACCACGGAACTCGCGCATGTCGATGGCGCCCGACGGATCGAACGGCAGCGATTCAGAAGCTGCGCTGAAGCGGTTGGTAACACCGCCAAGCGAATCGGTGCAGGCGTTGGCAAGGTGACGGCTGAAGATGTCGGTCGTACCCGACTTGTCGAGACGGCCGACCAGACGGACCGGAGCGCCTTCCGAGTTCCAGCGGGCGGCGTTGTCGTTGGCCTGATCCCAAAGAGCGACGAGGATCGGCTTCTTGGTGGTCTTGCTGATCACCGGCGCACCCTTGGCATCGACCTGCCAGTTGGTGGCAGCGATGCGTGCGTCGTTCCAGTTGGTGATGTTGCCGTTGAAGATGCCGCAATAGGCAACCTTCGAGAGGCGCAGACCACCGATCGGAGTGGCGGGAACGCTGTTCACCGTGGCGGTGGGCTCACCGGTCACGTTGAAGACCAGCCCAGTGCCCTTGACGGGAGCAAGCAGCGTGCCGGTGTTCTTGTACGCGTATTCGCGGTTGTAGGCCACGGCGACGGGCAGAACGTAGAGCGGGATCTGGATGAGCTTGCCAGCGGTGGGCTTGTTGGTGCCGAAGCTCGTTACGTTGCCCGAAGACATCGGCGAATCCGACAGCGCGTAGTGTGCGGCAGTCCAGGTGGAGACATCCGACCCGAAAATCGCGGCATTGGGGTTGGCCGGCGGCGAGGTGGTGCCGTCGGGCTGCTTGATGCCGCTCGCCTGGTAGGCAGTGTAGGCGTTGGTGGCGACGACAGCGCCGCGACCAGAACCCGAACCGATACCGATATACTTGACGGTGAGGTTCGGCTGAACCGACTTGAGCGCGCAATCGAACGCACCGTCGGCACCGGCATAAGCGGCGTTGCCGAGGTTGCGCGGCGAGACGGTGTTGTTGGCGTTGACGGTGTAGGAGTTCACGGTGGCGCCAGTGGCAAACTTGAAGCCGCCGGTGCAGTTGGCTTCACGCGGCCACATGTCCTGAACCGAGGTAGCGCCGATGCCGTGCAGGTCGGCAGCGGGGTAAACGAGCTGGGCGTGCGCCGGAGTGGCCGACGCGAACACCGCGGCGGTCGCGGCGAGCAGCGACGATTTCAGATGATTAGACATTACGTATCCCTTTCGCTTCAGTTCGATCCAGAGGCTGCCCCACCCTTCGGGACAGACACCTCGGTCTAAACCTTCGATTTTATCATGCCCTTTGAGCACAAGGACTTGCTGGTAACTATCAGGCCCTGGCCGGACGCCGCCCCACAAGGAGCGGTGCTGGCGGACAGAAGGATTGATTCGCCCCGACACCCCCTTTATTTTTCGGCAGTGACATTTTTGTGATAAAAGTGTCCGGTGTGTGAGCGAGCGCCACAGTGCGAAGCAAAGCGGGCACCAAACGGAACCGCCAGCCACGCTCAATTACCGGGCGCTGGGCAAAATGTCTTTGAATTAAAACGATTAATTGCAGTCGCCTGCAAAGCCCCAAAGGGCTGAACGCGCGGGCGAGATCACGCAATTTTGTTTTTCAGCGTGTCCTTGGAACACGCCTGCAAGCGCCAGCATTACCCCGCAGCGGACCTAACCCGCCGGCGCGGGGCTTTAACGCGCTGGCGCGGGGCTGGTCGGCAGCGTGGCACGCTGGATCAGGAACGAGGTGAGCTTGGCATCGAGCGCGGTAACCACAGCAGCGGTGATATCGTTGCCGTAATTGCCGCCGAGCACGGTGCCGCGATCGATCAGCAGGCCGCAGCTCTTCTGAGCATAGGCCGCGGCGATCAGCGGCTGGGTCTGCGCCGAAATGGTCGCGAGCGCGTCGGTGCGGGTCTTCTCGATCTCGCGTCGGCGCAGATCGGCCTTGGCCTGGATCGGCGCCAGCCTTTCGCCGAGCGCCTTCTCCTGCGCGCGGATCTGTTCGGGCGTCATCTTGGCAACCTGCCCGCGCAGCGTGGCAATCTGGGCATCGATCGGCTTGCGTTCGGCGTCCACTTCCGCCTGCGCGTCGGCCGTCAGCTGCTTGATCCGTTCGGACGCGTAGAGCGAGACCTTGCTGTTGGCCAGAATCGCCTCGCGCGAGAGGAGGCAAACGCCCGGCACGAGCGGACCGCCAAGCGCACCACCTCCAGAACCGGCAGACTGCTGGGCAGCCGCTGCAGGTGCCAGCAAGGCCGCGGCCAGCAAGCCTGCGCCCCAGCCGATTGCGAACTTGAACGTCATGGTAAAACTCCTTTGATCAGTCTGGACGGCGCGGCACCGGCTTCAGCGCACGCACTTGCCGGAAGAATCGAACCGTCCACTGGGACAATCCTCGCCGCCGCCGCTAATGAAGCCGAGCACGTCGACCCGGATGATAGAACGCCGATCGGTCAGGCCCTTGTCCTGCGCCCGCGCTTGCGCCGCAGTGGCGGCAACGGCCGCATTGGCCCCGGCCGGGGTGGCCGGTGCGGCAACAATGGCCGTGGTCGGTACGCCGACCGAAACGCCGCCAACCTTGAAGTTGTCGGCATTGGCCACGCGCGCGGCAGCAACGAACACGTCGCCAGAAGCCCGCACGCCTGCATCGCCGGCATCGACCGTTCCGACCGGCGCGATGAGCGTGACGCTCGAGGGTGCGATATCGGACGAGGGCCTGAGCGCCGCGATACCAGCGCCCGCGACGCTGCCGGCGGAATCGACTTCGCTGAACGCATCAGGCGTGAAGCGCACGGTTATCGGCGGGAAGTTCGACGAGGTTTTGGGTCCCTGGCCGGCGTTGAGGTCGCCGTTCGAGGACCACATCGTGATATCCCCGCCCGAAACGCTGAACAGACGGCTTTGGTTGAGGCGGAAATCGCCGTCGCTGAAGCTGCGGATTGCCCCGCCGCGCAAAGTCAGCACGCCTTCATAGCCGATCGGAATTCCATCGATCTTCACCAGCTGCGGCAAACCGGCCGTGCCTGTGGCCAGTCCAAGCCGCCCGCCCGTGCTCAGCGGCGAGCTCTTGGTCGCCGCCTGGGTGGAGGTTCGCACCACCGAGCCCGCGATGAAATCTCCGCCTGGCCCGATGATCGTGGCATCCCCGCCCCGCGCGGTCTGAATCGCGGCGAGGCGCAAATCGACGTTGCCGGTGAGGACCCGCGTGGCACGCGCGGGCTCGCCATCAATGATGATCTTGGTGGCTTCGCCCAGCGGGTGATCCGCGCTGATCGTGCCCGCATCGGTGGTGAAGGTGGAGAGGTTGTCGGTATAGCCGCTGCTCGCCGGGAACAGCGTCTGAATTGCTCGGTATCCGCGGATATACTGCTGATACGACGGGCCATTGGGGTTGGCCGGTGCGGCGATTTCGCCGAAATAAAGCGTCTTGAGCAGGAACTGGTGCTGCTGCTGCTGGCTCACGCCGCTGGCATAGGCCTGATACATCCGCGCATAGCGCTCGTAGGCCAGCGCCTCCAGTTTCGCCGGTGCGGCGGCCGCAGCCCCGGTCGTAGCGAAACTGTCGCCGAACACGGCGAGGAACACCTCTGGCGCATTGGCGAGAAGCCACTGAGCCAGCTTGGGTGCATAGACAAAGCGGGTGCGGTCGGGCGTCTTGTTGCCGGCGGAATCGGTCAACTGGACGAACAGGTCGCCATCGAGCTTGGCCGCGTTCGTGGGATCGAGATAAGTGCTGCTCAGCGCCGTGTAGTTCGCACCGCCCGCAACGCCGTACAGCGCGTAGATATCGGCACCCGCAGCGCCGAGCCAGGGGTTTGCTTCGTTACCGATGGTCCGGATACCCCCGCCATACGAGGTATCGCCCACCGTCACCGAATTGAGAAACGGCCCGAGATCGCGCCCGGCCTGCAGCGACAGTGCGCCGGGACCGCCGAGGATGAAATTGGTGGTCTTTACATAGGGCCGCCCGGTGACTGGGCTATCGAGCGGCGGCAGCGTGGTCTCGGCCGTTATGTCGCGCCCGGCGATGATGCTGGTCACATCCGAGGTGCGCAGATTCTGCCCCTCGAAGTAGAAATTGACCAGATCGCCGCCGGCATTGATCGTCGCGGCCTTGGGCAGTGCCAGC
>JBJXEK010000345.1:0-10198 GCA_046155055.1 Novosphingobium sp.
AGCCCGTAATGGCTCATCATGTGGCTGCCGAGGTTCATCGACATGAAGCTCGCGAGCTGGACGAAGCCGGGATAGACCTGCCGCCCCGAGCCCGGATAATTGGCCGGCACGGTGGTGATCACATTGTGCTTGAACCACACGTAAGGCTTGGCGATCGCATGGTCGTTGACCGCGGTCGGGCTCTCACGCGTGTCGATCGGCCCGCCCATCATGGTGAGCGTGACCGGCCGGCAGGGATTCTCGCGCACCGCCATCACTGCGGTTGCCGCGAAAGCCGGGACCGAGGGCTGGCACACCGCCATCATATGCGCGCCCGGCCCGATATGCTCGAGATAGCCGATCAGGTAGTCGATGTATTCGTCGAGATCGAAGCGGCCTTCGTTCAGCGGCACATACTTCGCATCGGCCCAATCGGTGATGTAGACGACAGCGCGTTCGAGCATGCGCTCCACGGTCCCGCGCAGCAGCGTGGCGTAATGGCCGCTCATCGGCGCAACGATCAGCAGGCGCGGCGCATCAGCGGGCAGGCCTTCGTGCGTGAACTTCCTGAGCGCGCCGAACGGCTGCTGGATCTCCACCGTCTCGTTCACCGCGTGCAGCGTGCCATCGACCTGGATGACCTTGAGCCCGAAGGTGGGTTTGCCGCGCGGCGCGGCGGCATGGGCAAAAACCTCAAGCGCCGAGGCCATCATCTGGGTGCCGCCAAAACCGGCCCAGGGATTTTGCGGATTGGCCAGCATGTCAGCGCTCATCGACGCCATCGCACTGCCCGCATTGAGCAGCGAGCGCTGGATTTCATAGGCTTTGTAGAGCACTGCGAACACCTTTTGATTGTTGCGCGGCCGTAGGCGGCCCCGGTTTTTCCCAGTCTGCCGTGATTCTGCGCCTTGTGCAACGCACCATTGCCGAATCCGGGACATGCCAATCCCGAATACGGGCACGATTGCCCTGCTGCCCTCTTCCGGGGCACGCATGCATGGGCTAGGGCGTGCCCGATGGACGCTGTGACCGAACCGATCGAAGAGAGCCGCGACGCCGAGCGTACGCCGCGAACCCCGCGCACCCTGACCCCGCTGCGCATGCTGCTGCGCGAAGGGGCTTCCTATCCCGGACAAGTGGCGATCGCGCTGGGCGCGCTGCTCACGACGTCGGCCGCGACGATCGCGGTGCCCGCCAGCTTCAAGTCGATCATCGACAGGGCGTTCGGCCCCGGTGCCAATACCGAGACGATCAACGGGGCCTTCCGCTGGCTGCTGCTGGCCGTGCTCGTGCTCGGCATCGGCACGGCGGTGCGGTTCTATTTCGTCTCGTGGCTGGGCGAGCGCGTGGTCGCCGACGTCCGGCTCAAGGTGCAGGCCAACCTGCTGCGCATGCCCCCCAGCTTTTTCGAGATGAACAGCCCCAAGGAGATCTCTTCGCGGATGACCTCCGATACCGCGATCATCGAGCAGGTGGTGGGCACGACCGTCTCGATCGCGCTGCGCAATTCGATCACGGCGCTGGGCGGGATGATTTATCTGTTCACACTCGCCCCGGCGCTGACGGCGGGGCTGCTGGTTGGCATTCCAGTCGTGGTCGGGCCGATCGTCTATTTCGGATCGCGCCTGCGCACTGCCTCACGCTCCAGCCAGGACCGGGTGGCTGATATCGGCGTACAGATCAGCGAAGTGCTCGGCGCGATGAAAGTCGTGCAGGCCTTCGGGCAGGAATCGCGGGAGGCGGCGCGTTTTGCCGAAGCGGTGGAGCACACTTTTGCGGCAGCCAAGCGCCGCATCGCGATCCGCTCGATCATGACCGCAATCGTCATCATGCTGGTGTTCGGCGGCATCGCCGCGCTGATGTGGCAAGGCGCGATGGCGGTGGCCAATGGCTCGATCAGCGGCGGCACGATCGCGGCGTTCGTGCTGACCGGCGGCATCGTGGCGGGCGCTGTCGGCTCGCTCACCGAGGTCTACGGCGATCTGCTGCGCGGCGCGGGCGCGGCCGGGCGGCTCAACGAACTGCTGCTCGAGCAGCCCGATATCGTCGCCCCCGCGCGGCCGCTGCACTTGCCCCAGCCCCCGCGCGGCCAGATCGCGTTCCAGAACGTCTCTTTCCGCTATCCCAGCCGCCCCGAAGTGGCCGCGCTGGAGGACTTCTCCCTGGCTGTCGAGCCGGGTGAGACGGTGGCCATCGTCGGCCCTTCGGGCGCAGGCAAGTCCACGCTCTTCCTGCTCGCCGAACGCTTTTTCGATCCGCACGCGGGCATGGTGCGGATTGACGGCGTGCCTCTTCCGCAGGCGGACCCCGCCGAAGTGCGCGCGCGCATGGCCCTCGTGCCGCAGGACGGCGTGCTGTTTGCAGCCTCGGCGCGCGACAACCTGCGCTATGGCAACTGGAGTGCGAGCGACGAGCGCATCTGGGAAGCGGCGGCCGCCGCCAACGCCGCCGAATTTCTGCGCGAACTGCCGCAGGGGCTCGACACCTTCCTCGGTGAGGACGGCGCGCGCCTTTCGGGCGGTCAGCGCCAACGCATCGCAATCGCCCGCGCGCTGCTGCGCGATGCGCCGATCCTGCTGCTGGACGAGGCGACCAGCGCGCTCGATGCCGAAAGCGAGCGACTGGTGCAGGATGCGCTCGACCGGTTGATGAAGACCCGTACCACGCTGGTGATCGCGCACCGGCTGGCGACGGTGCGCAGCGCCGACCGGATCATCGTGATGGAGCGCGGCCGGATCGTCGAGCAGGGCACCCACGCCAGCCTTTCAGCGCAGGATGGGCTTTATGCCCGCCTCGCCCGCCTGCAGTTCGACAGCGCGGAGGCTTGAACGAACCGCAGTACCGGCCAACCTTGCGGCCTCCTGTGCCGACTGGACAAGCGCGCTGGCGAGGTTAGTTTCATTTTGGCACAAATCGACCGAATGGATACCCTCTCCCCATGATCAACCGACTTGCCGGGGCGCTAGCCGTCGTTTCCCTGATCGCGCTCGCCGCAACTCCGGCGCTTGCCGATACGGGCACCTCTCCCACAGTGATCGATGGCTACCCGGTGCCCACGTTCGGCGGCTGGGGCTTCAACCCGGCCGATCTCGACACTGCCGTCAGACCGGGTGACGATTTCTTCGCCTATGTGAACGGCAGATGGGACCGCGCCGAGGCCATTCCGCCCCAGTACCCCTACAGCGGCAATGCGCTGGCGCTGGTGCTCAAGGCCGAGCAGGCCGTCAAGGGAATCGTGCAAGGCCTCGCCGCCGCGCCGCAGACCCCGGGTACGACCGGCCAGCGCATCGCCGACAGCTATCGCGCGTTCGTTGATCAGGCCGCGATCGATGCGGCCGGGCTGGCTCCGGCCAAACCCTATCTCGACCGGATCCGTGCGGCCAACACGCGCGCAGACCTGGCTGCGTTGTTTGCAGCGCCGGGCTATCCTTCACCGGTCGCGTTTCAGGTCCGCATCGATCCGGAGCATCCGCAGGCCAATGCGGCCTTCACCGGCATCGGCGGACTGGGCCTGCCGGACCGGGACTATTACCTCATCGACACCGCGCGCAACCGCGAGATCCAGACCAAGTACCGCGACTACCTGACGTTCCTGCTGAGCAAGGGCGGCTACAGCGAGCCGGCGGCCATGGCGGCGAAAGTCTATGCGTTCGAACGCAAGATCGCTGTGGCTGACTGGGACAAGGCGGTCTCGCGCAATCCGATCCTCACCACCAACCGCGTCGCGCGCGCCGATCTCGTCGCGCTGGGCGGCGCGTTTCCGGTTGCCCCCTTGCTGCAGGGCGCCGGGCTGGGCGAGGTGAACGACGTAATCATCGGCGAGATGCCTCCGAGCGCGGCCAAGATCGCGCGGCTGGGCCTGAGCCGGGAGGATCTGGCCAAACTCGGAGGCGGCTTCCCAGCGCTGGTCACGCTGCTGGGCGAGGAAGACATCGCGGTGCTGCAGGCCTGGACCGTGGCGCACTTCCTGTCCGACAACGCCGCCGTGCTGCCTGCCGACATCGATGCGGCCCGCTTCGATTTCTATGGCAGAACCCTGCAAGGCAAGGAACGCGAACGCCAGCGCTGGCAGCGCGGGCTCTCGTTCGTGCAATCGCAGATGGGCGAAGCGATCGGCCAAGCCTATATCGAGAAGAACTTTCCGCCCGCCAGCAAGGTGGCGATGGTCAAGCTAGTGAGCAACTTGCGCGCCGCGCTGGCAGTCAATCTCGAGACGCTGGCCTGGATGACCCCGGCTACGCGGGCGGCGGCGAAAGCCAAGCTAGACCGGTTCTCGGTCAAGATCGGCTATCCGGACAAGTTCAAAAGCTACGAGGGCATGACGATCCTGCCGGGCCAGCCGCTGGCCAATGCCATCGAATCCGGCCGATGGCATTGGCAGGACATGCTCGATGAGCTCACCAAGCCTGTCGACAAGACGAAGTGGCTGATGACCCCGCAGACGGTGAACGCCTATTATTTGGCGCAAGGCAACGAGATCGTTTTCCCGGCCGCCTTTCTCCAGCCGCCTTACTTCAACCCCGCCGCAGACGATGCCGTAAACTACGGCGCGGTCGGCGCGACCATCGGCCACGAGATTGGCCACGGCTTCGACGATGAGGGATCGCGCTTCGACGGGTCCGGCGCGCTCAAGGACTGGTGGACCGAGACCGACCGCAAGACGTTCGACGCGCTCGGGGCAAAGCTGGCTGCGCAATACGACGACCAATGCCCGTTCGACGACGGCAAGACCTGCCACAATGGCAAGCTGACGCTGGGTGAGAACATCGGCGATCTGGGCGGGCTGTCGATGGCCTATCAGGCCTACGAGCTTTCGCTGGGCGGAAAACCTGCCCCGGTTTTGGACGGCCTGACCGGCGACCAGCGGTTCTTCCTGTCCTACGCGCAGGCCTGGCGCTGGAAGTACCGCGAAGCCTTCGCGCGGCAGCTGCTCAAGACCGATGCCCATGCGCTGGCGGTGGCGCGGGTTAACGCGGTCGTGCGCAATTTCGATCCCTGGTATGCTGCATTCGGGGTCAAATCCGGCGACAAGCTCTACCTGCCTCCGGACCAGCGCGTGCACATCTGGTGAGATGACCAAAGTTTAAGCGGACCGATGCTTGACAGCGCGGGTCCCGGCGGCAAGGCGCGAAACTCATGGACACCACCATCACTGCCGTGCTGCTCGGCATCGTCGAGGGGCTCACCGAGTTCCTTCCCGTCTCCTCGACCGGGCACCTGATCCTGGCCAGCGAGCTGTCCGGCTATGACGCCAAACAGTGGGAAGTGTTCAACGTGGTGATCCAGCTCCCCGCGGTCATGGCCGTGGTGGTGCTCTACTGGCGCACCTTCGCCGATGTCGCGCTCGGCGCGCTGCGCGGATCGCGCGAATCGATCGCGTTCATCCGCAACGTGCTGGCCGCGTTCATTCCCGCCGCGATTGTCGGCGTGCTGTTCAAATCGCGGATCGACTCGCTGCTCGAAAATCCGATCGTGGTCTGTGTGGCACTGATCGTGGGGGGCCTGGCAATTGTGGCGGTCGAGCGGCTGGTGCGCCACCAGCCCTACCGGCCGGTAGGGCAAATGCCGCTCGGTCAGGCGATCAAGATCGGCATGATGCAGTGCATCGCGGTGATTCCCGGCGTCTCGCGCTCGGGCGCAACGATCATGGGCGCGCTCACCTTGGGTGAGAACCGGCGCACGGCCGCCGAATTCAGCTTCTTCCTTGCGGTGCCAACCATGTTCGGCGCGACCGTGAAGCAATTGTGGGACCACCGCGATGAGCTGGCAGCGGGCACGGGCGAGGTCGGCTTCACCCAGATCGCCATCGGATCGGTGGTGTCGTTCGTGGTCTCGCTGATCGTGATCAAGTTCTTCATCGGCTACGTCAGCAAGCGCGGCTTCACCCCGTTTGCCGTGTACCGCATCGTGCTGGGCACGGCGGGGCTGGTGTGGCTGCTGTGGATTTGAACAGGAGCGGCCGGAACGTCCTCTAGAGGCAGGCTCTATCGCGCGCCTTCCTTGAAGAGCTCCAGCGCCTCGCCCGTTTCCATCCAGCGCGCTTCGGCGGTCTGCAGCTCGGTTTCTACTGCGCTGCGCTGGCGTGCCAATTCACCCATCGAGAGCCGCGCAAGGTCGCGCTCCGGTTTGCCGGCCAGCGCCGCATCGATCGCGCTCAGCCGTATCTGCGCGCGCGCAATCACCGCCTCGGCCTCGCTCACCGCTTTCTGCAGCGCCTTCAGCTCATCGCGGCTCTTGGCCCCGCCTTTACCCCCTGAGCCCTTGCCGCCTTTGCCGTTCTTGCCGCCATCGCCCTTGGGTTGGTTCCGCCCGAGCACGAAGTCGATGTAGTCCTCAATGCTCCCGGCATAATCGTTCGCGGTCCCGCCATCGACGAGGACCAGCCGGTCGGCGGTCAACTCCACCATATGCCGGTCGTGGCTGATCAGGATTACCGCGCCGGTATAGCTGTTCAGCGCCTGCACCAGCGCCTCACGCGCGTCGACATCAAGGTGGTTGGTCGGCTCGTCGAGGATCAGAAGATGCGGCGCATCGCGCGTCACCAGCGCCAGCGCCAGCCGCGCGCGTTCCCCGCCCGATAGCGTGGCGATCCGGGCCTCGGCGCGCTGCCCCGAAAAGCCGAAGCGCCCCAATTGCCCGCGCACCGCGGGCGGAGCCTTGCCCGTCATCGCGCGCGTCATCAGTTCGATCGGCGAAGAATCGCTGCTTAGCTCTTCCACCTGATATTGCGTGAAGTAGCCGATCTTCAGCTTGCCCGAGGCGGTCATGCCGCCCTCGCTCGCTGCCAGCTGACCCGCCAGCAGCCGCGCCAGGGTGGTTTTGCCGTTGCCGTTGCGCCCCAGCATCGCGATCCGGTCATCCGGGTCGATGCGCAGGTTCAGCCGCCGCAGGATCGGCTTGTCCGCGACATAGCCCGTCGCCGCCAGATCGAGTGTGATCAGCGGGGGACGCAGTTCGTCCGGATCGGGGAAGTCGAAGCTCAGCGTGGGGTCTTCCATCATCGCCATGACGGGCTGCATCTTCGCCAGCATCTTGGCGCGCGATTGCGCCTGCTTGGCGGTGGAGGCGCGGGCGCTGTTGCGCGCGACATAGTCCGCCAGCTTCTTGCGCTGCGTATCCTGCGCCGCCTTCGCCGCGGCGATCTGCGCAGCGCGTTCGGCGCGCTGCCGCTCGAAGCTGTCATAACCGCCCGGATAGAGCGCGATCTTGCCGCCCTGCAGGTGCAGGATCGTGTCGACCACGTTGTTGAGCAGATCGCGCTCGTGGCTGATCACCATCATCGTGCCGGGATAGCTCTGCAGAAAGCTCTCCAGCCACAAGGTTGCTTCCAGATCGAGGTGGTTCGAAGGCTCGTCCAGCAGCAGCAGATCGGGCGCGGAAAACAGCAGCGAGGCAAGCGCCACGCGCATCTTCCACCCGCCCGAAAAGCTGTCGAGCGGCATGGCCTGCATTGCCTCGTCGAAGCCCAGCCCGATCAGGATCCGCGCCGCCCGCGCATCCGCCGTATAGGCATCGATCGCGATCAGCCGGTCATAAACCGTCGCCAGCCGGTCCGCGTCCTCGCAGTGCTCGGCTTCCGCCATCAGCGCCGCGCGCTCGGTATCGGCCGCCAGCACGGTTTCGAACGGCGTGGACTCCCCGCTCGGCGCAGACTGCGCGATATAGCCCAGCCGGGTGCGCTTGGGCATCTCTACTGCGCCCTCATCCGGCTCAAGCTCGCCGATGATCGCCTTCATCAGGGTCGATTTCCCCGCGCCGTTGCGGCCGATCAGCCCGACCTTGGAGCCCGGCTGAATCGTCGCGGTGGCGCGATCAAGAATGGTGCGCCCGCCAAGCCGCACGGTGATACCCTGGAGTGTAAGCATGCGCGGCCCCTAGCAGGGGTTGGCGCTGCGGGGAACCGCAACGATTGCCTGCACGCCGCCCACACACGCCGCCCGCAAAAAGCCCCCGAAAAATCCACCCCACGGGTCCGCTCGCACTGGACTTGGCCCTGCGCCCTCGTCCATGACTTCGCGCCATGTGGCAGATCTATCAATTCCCGCTGTGCCCGTTCAGCCGCAAGGTGCGTCTGCTCCTCGCCGAAAAGGGCGTGGCCTATGACCTTATCCGCGAGAACCCGTGGGAGCACCGCGACGAGTTCGAAAAGCTCAATCCCGCCGGACGGACGCCCGTCCTCCACAACCCCGAACGGCAGGTCACGCTGATCGACAGCCGCGCCATCTGCGAATACTTCGAGGAAACGGTCGACAAGGCGCCGATGATCAACGGGACCGCCGCCGGCCGCGCCGAAATCCGCCGCCTCGTCGCGATGTTCGATGAGAATTTCTACGCCGCCGTCACCCAGCCCCTGCTGGAGGAACGCATGAAGAAGCGGCTGGTCTATCGCCAGTCGCCCGATTCGCGCGTGCTGCGCGAAGCGATGCGGCTCGCCAACGATCACCTCTATTATATCGATTATCTGATCGACAACCGCCCCTGGCTGGCCGGTTCAACCATGAGCCTCGCCGATCTCACCGCCGCCGCGCAGCTTTCCGTGGCGGACTACCTCGGCGGGATCGACTGGTCGCTGCACGAGCAGGCGAGCAGCTGGTACTCCGTGTTCAAGAGTCGCCCCAGCTTCCGCCCGCTCCTCACCGAACGCATGGACGTGATCCAGCCCCCCGCCCACTATGCCGATGTGAACGCGTAAGGGGCGGAGCCGTCAGACGACGATAAAATCCGCGTTCGTGAGCGCAAGGCCCGCCGAGAGCGTGGCGAATTGAATCGCAGCGTTCCCGTCAAGGCCGTCCGCATCGAACAGCAACGCGCCGGTTGCATCGTTGTAGATGATGCGATCGGCCGCAGCATGCGCCGCCGCGCCGATGAAGAAGGCCCCTGCATCAAGCAGCCCGGCAGCGAGGCCAGTGAAAATCGTGCTCGCCAACTGGATCGTATCGTCAAGAACGGAAAAGTCGCTGATCGCGTCGATATTGGTCGGGGCCAACGCGGTGCTGAAAGCGAAGGTGTCTGCCGCTGCACCGCCGTTCAGGGTGTCCGCACCCTTGCCGCCGTCGAGAATATCGGCTCCGCCAAGCCCGCTGAGCGCGTTCGCGCCGTCGTTGCCGATCAGAGTGTTGCTCTGGCTGTTGCCGGTAGCTCCAATCGCAGAAGTGCCGGTCAGAACGAGCCTTTCGACAAAAGTCCCGGCCAGATTGAAGCTGACCGAGCTGTAGACGATATCACTCCCTTCGTTGAACTTCTCGATAGCCTTGTCGCCCGCATTGTCGACATAGTAGGTATCGTCGGCGAGGCCGCCGGTCATCGTGTCGCTGCCTTTGCCGCCGTTCAGAACATCGGCCCCGCCAAGCCCGGTGAGCGCATTGATGCCGTCATTGCCGAACAGCGCGTTGGCGAGATCGTTGCCGGTGGCACTGTTCGGGGCCGTCCCCGTCAGACGCAACACTTCCACGTCCGTTCCCGCCAGACTGAAGCTGACCGAACTATGGACGGTGTCGCTTCCTTCCCCGGCCAGTTCGGTGGCCTTGTCGCCCGCGTCGTCGACGAAGTAGGTATCGTCGCCCGCGCCGCCGATGGCCGTATCGGCCCCCTTGCCGCCGTCGAGAATGTCGGCTCCGCCCAGCCCGGTCAGCGTGTTCGCGGCGTCGTTGCCGATCAGGGTGTTGATCTGGCTGTTGCCGGTGGCGCCAATCGCGTTGGTGCCGGTCAGAACGAGCCTCTCGACAAAGGTCCCGGCCAGATTGAAGCTGACCGAGCTGTAGACGATATCGCTCCCTTCGTTGAACTTCTCGATCGCCTTGTCGCCCACATTGTCGACGTAATAGGTATCGTCGCCCGTGCCGCCTGTCATCGTGTCGGCGCCTTTGCCGCCATTAAGGACGTCGTTTCCGCCAAGCCCAGTCAAAGTGTTCGCAGCATCATTGCCATACAGCGCGTTGGCCAGATCGTTGCCGGTGCCATTGATCGCGCCCGTCCCTGTCAGACGCAGAACTTCCACGTCCGTTCCCGCCAGATTGAAGCTGACCGAACTGTAGACGGTATCGGTTCCTTCGCCGATCGCTTCGATCGTACTGTCGCCCGCATTGTCGACGTAATAGGTATCGTCACCCGAGCCGCCTATGGCTGTATCAAAACCATTGCCGCCGTCGAGAACATCGTTGCCGCCCAGCCCGGTGAGCGTGTTGTCAGCGTCGTTGCCGATCAGGGTGTTGATCTGACT